>NZ_JBFUBW010000017.1:0-157597 GCF_056405555.1 Variovorax sp. P1_G12
CGCGCCGCTGATCGGCGTCGCGCTGGCCGGACTCGGCGCGGTCTGCGTGCCGACGATGATGGCGCAGTCGCACATCGAACGCGGCGCGCTGGTGCCGGTGCTGAAGGAGTTCATGCCACGCGACCTCTGGCTGTACGCCGCCTATTCGCAGCGCCGTCACAACAGTGCCGCGCTGCGGGCGCTGCTGGACTTTCTCGAAGCGCGCGTGCGAGACCCCGAGCCCCAGGCCGAATCCGAGGAAAGCCGCCCCGCGGCCGGCGGCCGACGCGCAAAACAGCCGCCGGCTGCCTGAAACCCGCGCGGACGGCGCGAACCGGCGACGGCCGGCGCGGGGGGCCGGCTCAGCCCAGGTGCCTGGCGAAGAACGCCAGCGTGCGCTCCTTGGCCAGCCTGGCCGCCGACGCGTCGTAGGAGCCGCGCTGGTCGCAGTTGAAGCCGTGGCCGCATTCGTAGACCTGGACCTCGACCTCGGGATGCGCCTTCCTGAAGGCATCGACGGTGTCGAGCGGAATCCAATGGTCGTTGCTGCCGAAATGGACCAGCACCGGTACCTTGGGCTCGAGCGCGCTTTCCTTCGGCGTGGTCATGCCGCCGCCGTAGTACGGGGCCGCCGCCGCCAGGCCCGACACGCCGGCCGCCGCGCGCCAGGTCAGCAGGCCGCCCCAGCAATAGCCCACGATGCCGACCTTGCCCGCCCGCGCCGCGTGATCGACCGCGGCCTGGATGTCCTGCAGCACGCCGGGCGCCGGCAGGGCCTCGACCGCGGTCTTGAGCGCAAAGCCGGCCTTCAGGTCGTCGTCGGTGTAGCCCAGCTCGACACCCTGCCGCGCGCGGTGAAAGGTCGCCGGCGCCACCGCCAGGTAGCCTTCGGCCGCATAGCCGTCGGCCACCGCGCGAATGTGCGAATTGACGCCGAAGATCTCCTGCACCACGACGACGGCACCCCGGGGCTGGCCCGCCGGCTCGGCCACGTAGGCGGGAAAGCTGAAGCCGTCGCTGGCTGTGAGATCGATGAATTGGCCCATGGTCATGCTCCGGTGGTGGATGCCTGGCGCTTGAGGGCGCGTTCGACGAAATCGAGGCGGTCCTGGCCCCAGAAGATCTCGCCGTCGATCACGTAGCTCGGGGCGCCGAAGACCTTGGTGTCGATGGCCTGCTGCGTGTAGTCCTCGTAGCGCTCCTGCACCGCCTGGCTTTGCGCCTGGCCGGCGCAGCGGGCGTCGAGCCCGCATTCCGCCGCCAGCGCTTCCAGCACCTTGGGGTCGGCGATGTTGCGTTCCTGAACCCACACCGCTGCGAACACCGCGCCGCAGAGCTTCATCGCGGCCTCGGTGCCGTCGTGCAGGTCGGCCGCGATGATGAGCCGGGCGGCATCGTCGCTGGCCACCGGGAAGAACTTGGGCTTGGGGTTCAGGGCGATGTCCAGGTGCTGCGAGAAGCGGGCCAGGTCCACCAGGCGGTAGGCCTGCCGCTGCGGCGCGCGCTTGCCCAGGGGCAGCCCGCCCGAGACCGGGAACACGGCGCCGAAATCGATCGGCCGAACGCGCACCGTGGCGCCCGCGGCCTTCGCGATGGCGGCGAAGCGCGCATGGCCGAGGTAGGTCCAGGGGCTCTGCGGCGTGAAGTAGTAGTCGATGCTGCGGCTCAAGAGCGTCTCCTCGATGATGTAATCCGCTGTGGTTTTAACTGACGCGCGGCTTTCGTGCAGGAGGTGGGATTTGGACCAGGTGCTCTTGATCACCGGCGGCAGCCGCGGCATCGGCGCCGCGACCGCGCTGCTGGCGGCGCGCCGCGGCTACGCGGTCGCGGTCAACTATGCCAGCAACTCGCTGGCCGCCGACGAAGTGGTGCGGGCCATCCGCGCCGCCGGCGGCACCGCGATGACGGTCCAGGCCGACGTCGGCGACGAGGCGCAGGTGCTCGCGATGTTCGAGAAGGTCGACGCCAAGCTCGGCCGCCTGACGGCGCTGGTCAACAACGCCGGCGTGGTCGACATGCAGTCGCGCGTCGACCAGATGAGCGTGGCGCGGCTCGAACGCATGCTGCGCATCAACGTGATCGGCAGTTTCGTCTGCGCCCGCGAGGCGGTGCGGCGCATGAGCACGAAGCATGGCGGCGGCGGCGGCGCGATCGTCAACCTCTCCAGCGCGGCCGCGCGCCTGGGCTCGCCGGGCCAGTACGTGGACTACGCCGCCAGCAAGGGCGCGATCGAGAGCTTCACGATCGGCCTGGCCAAGGAAGTGGCCGAAGAAGGCATCCGCGTCAACGCGGTGCGCCCGGGCCTGATCGACACCGAGATCCACGCCTCGGGCGGCCTGCCCGAGCGCGCCTTCCAGCTCGCCTCGACCGTGCCGATGAAACGCACCGGCAGCGCCGACGAGGTGGCCCACGGCATCCTGTGGCTGCTGTCGGCCGAGGCCGGCTACGTCACCGGAACCTTCCTCGACGTCACGGGTGGACGCTGATGGCGCCCCCCGCGATGGATCTGATCAAGCCGCTGATCACGCTGCTGGCCATCGTGAACCCGCTGGCGATCGTCCCCTTCTTCATCCACTACACGCAGGGCTGCACCGACCAGCAGCGCAAGCGCACGGCCTGGGTGTCGGCCTTCAGCGCCTTCATCGTGATCGCGGTCAGCGCGCTGCTGGGGCTGCAGCTGCTGTCCTTCTTCGGCATCTCGATCGCGAGCTTCCAGGTCGGCGGCGGCATGCTGCTGCTGATCAGCTCGCTCTCCATGCTGAACGCCGAGCCGGCGGAGTCGAAGACCAACAAGGAGGAGATCCGCGCGACGGAGGTGAAGGCATCGCTCGGCGCCTCGATCGCGGTCGTGCCGCTGACCATCCCGCTGCTGACCGGCCCGGCCACCATGTCGACGGTGGTCATCTTCGCCGACCGGACGCAGCATGTCTGGGAGCTCGCGATCCTGGTCGGGTACGGCGTGGTGATCGGCCTGGCCACCGGCGTCACCTTCTCGCTGGCCGAACCGATCTCGCGGGTGCTCGGCAAGACCGGCATCAACGTCATGACGCGGCTGATGGGCCTGATCCTGGCGGCGCTGGCGGTCGAGGTGATGGCCGACGGGCTGGGCACCCTGTTCCCGGTGCTGCACCGCGCCACCTGAGCGCTACGCGCCCAGGTCGACGATGCGCGGCACGATCGCCTCGCCATCGATCCGCAGCTCGGCCACCGAGACCGGCAGCCTGAAGCGGCGCGGCCCCGCACTGCCGGGATTCAGATAGAGCACCGCGCCGCGCTGCTCGGCCCGCGGGCGGTGTGAATGGCCGGACACCACGACGCGAATGCCGGCCGCGACCGGGTCGATGCGCAATTGCGCCAGATCGTGGATCGCGAAGAGGCGCAGGCCACCGGCTTCCAGCAGCGCCGTTTCCGGCACCGCCTCGGCCCAGGCAGCGCCATCGTTGTTGCCGCGCACCACGGTCAGCGGCGCCAGCGCGGACAAGGCGTCGATGATCTCCAGCCCGCCGATGTCGCCGCCGTGCACGATGTGATCGCAGCCGCGCAGGAAGTCCAGCGCTTCGGGCCGCAGCAGCCCGTGGGTGTCGGAGATGATGCCGATGCGCATGGCGGCTGCCGATGGTCTCGGACGCGCCGGCCTACTGCGCGTCGACCCAGGCCACCAGCTCGGCCACCACGACCTCGCTGGCCGCCGCCAGGGCCTTGACGCCGCCGGGCCCGTCGGGGGTCGGCGCGGGCTTGCGGACCGTGAAGCTGCGCTGGGCCAGCACCTTGTCGCCGGCGGGCTGGCTGCGGGTCAGCGTGGCGCTCACGCGCACCAGGCCGATGCTGCGCTCGGGCGACTCGAAGTACTGGCTGAACTCCTCCAGCGTGACGCGCAGGGTGTCGGGCAGGCGGCCCGCGCTGCGGGCGATGGTGGCGCTCTCCTCCGGGCCCAGCACCGTGCGGCCGGCCGAGAGCGCTTCGCGCAGGCGCTGGCGCAGCAGCTGCGCCGGCGGCTGGCTCCAGCGCGACTGGCCGTAGGGCCGCAACTCGTTCGAATCCGCGTAGCCGAGGCGGTACAGCAGCTGGGTGCCGTCGAGCCGCGAATTGGCATCGACTTCGGCCAGCGCGATCATCGGCCGCGCGCGCGGGGCCGGCGAGGCGGCGGCAGCCGGTGCCGGCACCGTGTTGCCGGGCCCGAAATCGTAGAGGGCGGCCCGGGCCGGCTTGTCGGGCAGCGCGCCGCAACCCGCCAGCAGCAGCGCGGCGGCCAGGCCGGCGAGGGAATGCTTCAGAGCGTCGTTCATGGGAGTCATGGAATGGCCTTCACGGACTCGCGGTCACCGCCGGCGCGGAGAAGCCGGGTTCGCCCGGACCGGCAACCACGCCGCCATTGCCGAACAGCAGCGACTGCGGGTTGTCGCTGATACCGTCGGCCGCGCGCCCGAGACGGCGCACCGCGCGGGAGGTGTCGTCGGCGACGCGGTTCACGCGCGGCAGCGTGGCGTTGTTGAAGGAATCCACCGCTTGCGACAAGGCCTTGGTGCCGTCGCCCAGGCGGTCGATCGGGCCGTCCTTGGCGTTCAGGCGGGTCGCGGTGGCACTGAAGTTGTTGGCCACGCGCGAGACGTCCGCGGCAGCGGCCTTGACCGTCACCATGGTGTCCTTGGTGCGCTCCACCAGCGGCGGCAGCGCCTTGAGCGCCGGGTTCAGCCCGGTCTTGACGGTGTTGTCGAGCGACTTCGTGAGCTGATTGGCACCCGCCGCGGCGGCCGAGATGCTCTCCAGGGCATCGGCGATGCGCCTCTGGTTGTCGTCGCCGAGCAGCGTGTTGACCCGCTGGGTGACTTCCTCGACCCGGTTGATGATGGCCTCGCCACGGTCCTGCAGCTGCGCCAGCAGCGAAGGCCTGAGCGGAATGCGCGGCGGGTTGGCGTTGTCGGGCACCAGCGAGACCTGGGATTCGCCCCGGTCGTCGAGCGCGATGAAGGCCAGCCCCGTGACGCCCTGATAGCTCAGCGTCGCGAAGGTGGAGGTGGTGAGCGGCACGCGCTCGTCGACGCTGATGCGCACGCGCACATTGCCCTTGACCTTGGGGTCGAAGTCGATCGACGCGACCTTGCCGACCGCGATGCCGCGGTAGCGCACCATCGCCTGCGGCTGCAATCCGCTCACCGGGTCGCGCGTGGACAGTTCGTACATGTTGCGCACGGTGTCGTCGCGCGTGAGCCAGACCACCAGCGCCACGAGCACGGCGGCCAGGCCGAGCACGAAGGCACCGGCAGCGATGGCATGGGACTTGTTTTCCATGGCGGCTACCTTTGGTTCAGAGGAGCCGGCCGGCTGGCTGCCCCTTCATGGAGCGCTTCCACGGCGCGTTTGCCGCGGCCACCGAGGAAGTACTCGTGGATGAACGGATGCGGATAGGCGATCACCTCGCGCACCGTTCCGGAAACGATCACCTTCTGGTCGGCCAGCACCGCGATCCGGCTGCTGAGGTCGAACAATGTGTCGAGGTCGTGCGTGACCATCACCACCGTGAGGCCGAGCTCGCGATGCAGGCCGCGCAGCAGGTCGCAGAAGCCGTCGGCGCTTTCGGGGTCCAGACCCGCCGTGGGCTCGTCGAGCAGCAGCAGCGGCGGATCCATGATGAGCGCGCGTGCCAGCGCCACCCGCTTGATCATCCCGCCCGAGAGATCGGACGGGCTCTTGGCGGCCTGCTGCGGACTCAGGCCGACCATCTGCAGCTTGACCAGCGCGGCGTCGCGGATCAGGTCGTCGGGCAGCAGCTTGAGTTCGCGCAGCGGGAAGGCAATGTTGTCGAGCACGCTGAAGGCCGAGAACAGGGCGCCGTGCTGGAACAGCATGCCGACGTTGGCGGCGCCCATCGCGCTGAGCTGGCCGGGCGGCCGGCCCAGAACCGTGAGCTCGCCCTTCGCCGGATGCTCGAGCCCGAGGATCTGGCGCAGCAGCACGGTCTTGCCGGTGCCCGAGCCGCCCACCAGCGACAGCACCTCGCCGCGGAAGAGGGTCAGGTCGAGATCGCGGTGCACCACCTGGTCGCCGTCGGGCGTCTTGAAGACGGTCCAGAGCTTGCGGATGTCCACCACGCGCTCGGCCTCGTTGGACGGAAGGTCGGCCATCAGCGCAGTCCCACGCCCTTGAACAGCACCGCGAACAGCGCATCGACCAGGATGACCACCGTGATCGAGGTCACGACCGAGGAGGTGGTGCCGCGGCCGAGGCTTTCGGTGTTGGGCTTGACCTTCAGGCCGAAGTAGCAGCCGATCAGCGCGATCAGGACGCCGAACACGGCCGACTTGGCCAGCGCCAGGTACAGGTTCGACATCGGCACCGCGCGCGGCAGCGCCGACAGGAAATAGGCCGGCGAGATGTCGAGCGCGAGGTCGGCCGCGATCATGCCGCCGAACAGCGCCGCCATCGAGGTCCACATGCTGATCAGCGGCATCGAGATGGCCAGCGCCAGCACCCGCGGCATCACCAGCCGGAAGCCGTGCGGGATGCCCATCACGCGCATGGCGTCCAGCTCCTCTGTGACCCGCATGACGCCGATCTGCGCGGTAATGGCCGAGCCCGAACGGCCCGCGATCAGCACCGCCGCCAGCACCGGGCCGAGCTCGCGGATCAGCGACAGGCCGAGGATGTTGACGATGAAGGTCTCCGCGCCGTACTGGCGCAGCTGCTGCGAGGTCAGGTAGGCCAGCACCACGCCGATCAGAAGTCCCACCAGCGCCGTGATCGGCAGCGCGGTGGTGCCGAACTGGTAGATCTGGCCCGAGAAATCGCGCCAGGGGCCGCGGTGCGGCGCTCGGGCCAGCTTGCCGAGGTCGAGCGTGAGCTGGCCGATCAGGCCGAGGAAATCGCGCGCCGCGAACATCATGCGCGGCCCGTTGTGGGCGAAGGCCTTGAAGCGCGCGGCCAGCGTCACCGCAGGCTCGATGGGCGCGCTGCAGGTGTACAGCGCGACCTGGTCGAGCACGGCCTTGTGCCGCGAGTCCATCTCGACGCGAGCCGGCCAGGCCTGCTGCCAGTGATCCCAGAGCAATTGGGCGCCGATGTGGTCGAGCTGCTCGATCGGCCGCAGGTCCCAGGTCTGATCGGCCTGCGCGGGAACCCCTTTCAGGCTCTCGGACAGGACGCTCCAGGCGGTCGGGGCGGACATCGCCAGCACGGTCCATCGGCCGCTGGCGATCGCCCATCGGCGGCCCTCCTGTTCACGCTCCGCGACGAGCGGCGGCGCGCCCTGCGCATCTGGCGCGTCGGCGGGCATCGGCGAATCGGTCGGCATGGAGGCGGCGGCAGGTCGTACAGCGAAAAACGCAACATCGTAACCGGGTGCGTCTGCGCCGGAGCTCGCGATGGCCGCCCTGCGTGCAGGCGTTCGCGCAACCCGCGGGCGTTTGCCACAATCGGCGCTGGACCGCACTCTCCCCGTCCTGTCCCGCCACTCCCCCACTCGCCGGCCGTGCCGGCAGGAGAACACCATGCAGATGAGCAAGACCCCGATCCATCACTTCGTCGGCGGCCGCGTCGCGGCCCCGAAGTCCACCCGCGCCCAGGACGTCTTCAACCCGGCGACCGGCGCCGCCACCGGCAGCGTGGCGCTGGCCAACCGCGCCGACGTCGATGCAGCGGTGGCCGCCGCCCAGGCCGCCTTCCCGGCCTGGGCCGACACACCGCCGATCCGTCGCGCCCGCGTGATGTTCAAGTTCCTCGAACTGCTGAACCGGCACAAGGACGAACTCGCCCACCTGATCACCGCCGAGCACGGCAAGGTCTTCACCGACGCGCAGGGCGAGGTCACGCGCGGCATCGACATCGTCGAGTTCGCCTGCGGCATCCCGCAGCTGCTCAAGGGCGACTTCACCGACCAGGTCTCCACCGGCATCGACAACTGGACCCTGCGCCAGCCGCTGGGCGTGGTGGCCGGCATCACGCCGTTCAACTTTCCGGTGATGGTGCCGATGTGGATGTTCCCGGTGGCGATCGCCGCCGGCAACACCTTCGTGCTCAAGCCCAGCCCGACCGACCCGAGCCCGTCGCTGCGCATGGCCGAGCTGCTCAAGGAGGCCGGGCTGCCCGACGGCGTCTTCAACGTCGTGCAGGGCGACAAGGAGGCGGTCGACGCGCTGCTGGACCACCCGGACGTCAAGGCCGTCAGCTTCGTCGGCTCGACCCCGATCGCCAACTACATCTACGAGACCGGCGCGCGCCACGGCAAGCGGGTGCAGGCGCTCGGCGGCGCCAAGAACCACATGGTGGTGATGCCCGATGCCGACATCGAGCAGACCGTGGACGCGCTGATCGGCGCGGGCTACGGCTCGGCCGGCGAGCGCTGCATGGCGATCTCGGTGGCGGTGCTGGTGGGCGACGTGGCCGACCGCGTGATGCCGCTGCTGACCGAGCGCGCCAGGACGCTGAAGGTGCGCAACGGCACCGATCTCGAGGCCGAGATGGGCCCGATCGTGACGCGCGCGGCGCACGAGCGCATCACGGGCTATATCGCGCAGGGCGAGAAAGAGGGCGCGAAGCTGGTGGTGGACGGCCGCGGCTTCGACGGCGACGCGGCAGGAGAAGGCTGCAGCGACGGCTTCTGGATGGGCGGCTCGCTGTTCGACCACGTCACGCCCGAGATGCGCATCTACAAGGAAGAGATCTTCGGCCCGGTGCTGTCCTGCGTGCGGGTGCACGACCTCAAGGAAGCGGTGGACCTGATCAACGCCCACGAGTTCGGCAACGGCGTGAGCTGCTTCACGCGCGACGGCAACGTGGCGCGCGAGTTCAGCCGGCGCATCCAGGTCGGCATGGTGGGCATCAACGTGCCGATCCCGGTGCCGATGGCCTGGCATGGCTTCGGCGGCTGGAAGAAGAGCCTGTTCGGCGACATGCACGCCTACGGCGAGGAAGGCGTGCGCTTCTACACCAAGCAGAAGTCGATCATGCAGCGCTGGCCCGAGAGCACGCCCAAGGGGGCCGAGTTCGTGATGCCCACGGCAAAATGATGGCTCCACAGACATTCAAGGCCAGGAGCCCCGCGGAACCGGCTTCGCCGGGCCGCTGGGGTTGCCCCCGGAGCGGGGGTGTCAGAGCCACACGAAGTGGGCGAGGCTGGGGGAGAGCTTCATGAGCGACACCACCTTCGACTACATCGTGATCGGCGGCGGCACCGCCGGCGCGCTGATGTGCAACCGCCTGACCCGCAGCTCGCAGCAGCGCACCCTGCTGATCGAGGCCGGGCGCAAGGACGACTACCACTGGATCCACATCCCGGTGGGCTATCTCTACTGCATCGGCAACCCGCGCACCGACTGGCTCTACAGCACCGAGCCCGATGCCGGCCTGAACGGCCGCACGCTGCGCTACCCGCGCGGCAAGACGCTGGGCGGCTGCTCCAGCATCAACGGCATGATCTACATGCGCGGCCAGTCGCGCGACTACGACCAGTGGGCCGCGCTCACCGGCGACGACACCTGGCGCTGGAACAACGTGCTGCCGGCCTTCAGGCAGCACGAGGACTACTACCTCGGCGCCGACGAGATGCACGGTGCCGGCGGCGAGTGGCGGGTCGAGAAGCAGCGCCTGCGCTGGGACATCCTCGACGCCTTCGCGCAGGCGGCGCAAGAGGCCGGCATCCCGCACAGCAGCGACTTCAACCGCGGCAGCAACGAGGGCGTGGGCTACTTCCAGGTCAACCAGAAGGACGGCTGGCGCTGGAACACGGCCAAGGCCTTCCTGCGGCCGACCTGCTACGGCCGGCCCAACTTCGAGATGTGGGTCAACGCCCAGGTGACGAAACTGATCGTCGAGACGCGGGCCGACGGCACGCGGCGCTGCACCGGCGTGCAGGTCTGGGACGGCCACGAAATGGTCACGGCGTATGCGACCCGCGAGGTGCTGCTGTGCGCGGGCAGCATCGGGTCGCCGCAGCTGCTGCAGCTGTCGGGCATCGGTCCGGCCGAGCTGCTGAACCAGCACGGCATCGAGGTGGTGGCCGACCTGCCCGGCGTCGGCGCCAACCTGCAGGACCACCTGCAGATCCGCGCGGTCTACAAGATCCAGGGCGCGCCCACGCTCAACGTGATGGCCTCGTCGCTCTACGGCAAGGCGAAGATCGGCCTGGAGTACCTGCTCAAGCGCAGCGGGCCGATGAGCATGGCGCCCTCGCAGCTCGGCGCCTTCACGCGCAGTTCGCCCGAGCACGAATGGCCGAACCTCGAGTACCACGTGCAGCCGCTCTCGCTCGATGCCTTCGGCGAGCCGCTGCACAGCTTCCCGGCCTTCACCGCCAGCGTGTGCAACCTGAACCCGACCAGCCGCGGCACGGTGCGCATCAAGAGCGCGCGCTTCGGCGACGCGCCCGCGATCGCGCCCAACTACCTGAGCACCGACGAGGACCGCAAGGTGGCGGCCGATTCGCTGCGCGTGACCCGGCGCATCGCGGCCCAGCCCGCGCTCGCCAGGTACGCCCCCGAAGAATGGAAGCCCGGCATCCAGTACCAGAGCGACGAGGAGCTGGCGCGGCTGGCCGGCGACATCGCGACCACCATCTTCCATCCGGTGGGCACCACCCGGATGGGCGCCGACGGCGACCCGATGGCGGTGCTGGACTCGCGCCTGCGCGTGCGCGGCATCCAGGGGCTGCGGGTGGTCGACGCCGGGGCCATGCCCACCATCACCAGCGGCAACACCAACAGCCCGACGCTGATGATGGCCGAGAAGGCGGCCGGATGGGTGCGAGAGGCCGCCGCCGCCTCGTGATGTGTCCATTTGTTTCTGTTGGCGGGTAATCCCCGATGCACTGGCACGGTGCGTCGAACTAAAGTCTCGGCACTCGCAAACGGGCCAGCCCGCAGCGCGGGGGACCGAGGAGACATCTTTCGAAGAACCAGAACAAGCTCAGCTAAGGCATCCGCACGAGATGCCGTTTTTTTGAACAAGGCGCCGCAAGTCGGCGCCTTTTCTTTTGGGCTCGCCACCGGTGGTCTCGCGCGAGAGGGAGAGCAACCCGGGTGAGACAATTTCGTCCATGGACGTTCTGATGCTGACCCTCGCCTCGCTGTTCGCGGGTTTCATCGATTCCATCGTCGGCGGCGGCGGCCTGATCCTGGTGCCGGCGCTGTTCAGCGTGCTGCCGGGCACCGCCCCTGCCACGCTGCTGGGCACCAACAAGAGCGCCTCGGTCTGGGGCACGGCCGCGGCCGCGGCGCAGTTCCACCATCGCGTCGGCCTGCGCTGGCACACGCTGCTGCCGGCCGGCGCGCTGGCCTTCGCGGGCTCGCTGGCCGGCGCTTGGGCCGTGACCGTGGTGCCGGGGGATTTCCTGCGCAAGCTGCTGCCGCTGGTGCTGGTCGCCCTGCTGCTCTACACGCTGGCGCGCAAGGACATGGGCCGCCACCACGCGCCGCGCTTCAGCGGCCGCGCCGAACTGCTCGCCACCTGCTCGATCGGCGTCCTGCTCGGCCTCTATGACGGCTTCTTCGGGCCCGGCACCGGCAGCTTCTTCGTCTTCCTGTTCGTGCGCTGGCTGGGCTACGACTTCCTCAACGCGGCGGGCTCGGCCAAGCTGCTCAACACCATGACC
The DNA here is from genome assembly GCF_056405555.1 of Variovorax sp. P1_G12. Taxonomy (NCBI): domain Bacteria; kingdom Pseudomonadati; phylum Pseudomonadota; class Betaproteobacteria; order Burkholderiales; family Comamonadaceae; genus Variovorax; species Variovorax sp. P1_G12. The sequence goes on from NZ_JBFUBW010000017.1 coordinate 11,561, forward strand.
AACCTGGGTGCGCTGCTGCTGTTCGGGCTCAAGGGCCACGTGCTGTGGCAGCTGGCGCTGACGATGGCGGTGGCCAACGTGGCCGGCAGCGTGATCGGCGCGCGGGTTGCGATCAAGCATGGCGCCGCGTTCGTGCGCAAGGTCTTCATCGTGGTGGTCGGCGCGCTGATCCTCAAGACCGCCTACGACGCCTTCCTTCGCTAGCGGCCGGCGCAGCCCGGCCTGTTGGTGAACACCGCGGAACCGGCTTTGCCGGGCCGCTGGTGTTGCCCCCGGCAGGGGGTGGGCGCCCGGACACGAAGTGCCGGGCAACCTGGGGGCGAGCTCAATCCGTCCAGGCGACTTCGCTCGCCACGCGCGGCTTGCCGATCGGCGCCGTGGCCTTGCCGATCTGGATGGCCGCCATGTCGGCCTCGCTCGGATACTGGTTCATGAGCCAGTAGTCGAACACGCGGCGCGCGATCGGCGCCGCGGCGCCCGCGCCCCAGCCGGCGTTCTCGACGATCAGCGCCACCGCGATCTTCGGGTCGTTGACCGGCGCGAAGGCCATGAACAGGGCGTGGTCGCGCTGGTGCTCCTCGAGCGCCTTGGCGTTGTACTTGGTGTTCTGCGCCTGCGTCACGGCCTGCGCGGTGCCGGTCTTGCCGGCGGCCTGGTAGCCGGCGCCCGCGAACACGCCGCGGGCGGTGCCGGCGGTGACCACCGCGGTCAAGCCCTCGCGGACCACGGCGATGTCGGCTGGTTTGTAGCCGAGGTTCTCGGCCGGCGGCTGCACCACCGGCTTGACCTCTCCGGTGACCGTGTCGCGGATCGCCAGCACCAGGTGCGGCCGATGCTTGATGCCGCCATCGGCCACGATCGAGGTCGCCTGCGCCAGCTGCAGCATCGTGAAGGTGTTGTAGCCCTGGCCGATGCCCAGCGAGATGGTCTCGCCGGCATACCACTTCTTCTGCTCGGGCCGGCGGTAGGCGTGGCGCTTCCACTCGGTGCTGGGCAGCACGCCGCGCACCTCGCCGCCGATGTCGATGCCGGTGATCTGGCCGAAGCCCAGCGGCTTCATCGCGTCGTGGATCAGGTCCACGCCCATCTCGTTGGCCAGCGAGTAGTAATAGATGTTGCTCGACAGCTGGATCGAGCGGCGCATGTCGACGTTGCCGATGTTGCCTTCGGGGCTGCCGAAGCGGTGGCCGCCGAAGTTGAAGTAGCCGGGGTCGTTGACCAGCACGCTGGGGCCGCGCTTGCCGGTCTGCAGCGCAGCCAGCGCCATGAAGGGCTTGTAGGTCGAGCCCGGCGGATAGGTGCCGCGCAACGCACGGTTGAGCAGCGGCTTGTCGAGCGACTCGCTGAGCTCCTTCCAGCTCTCGGTGTCGATGCCCTCGACGAACAGGTTCGGATCGAAGGTGGGCTTGCTCACGAAGGCCAGGATCTCGCCGGTCTTGGGGTCGAAGGCGACCAGGGCGCCGCGGCGCTCGCCGTACATGTCCTCGACCAGCTTCTGCAGCTTGATGTCGAGCGACAGCATGACCGTGTTGCCGGGCGTCGCCGGATGGGCGGCGAGCCGCCGCACGGCGCGGCCGCCGGCCGAGGTCTCCATCTGCTCGACGCCGGTCTGGCCGTGCAGCGTCTTCTCGTAGCTCTGCTCGACGCCGAGCTTGCCGATGTACTCGGTGCCCTTGTAGTTGGCCAGGTCCTCGTCTTCCCAGTCTTCCATCGCCGTCTTCTCGGCCTGGTTGATGCGGCCGATGTAGCCCAGCACGTGGCTGGCCAGCTCGCCGTGGGGATAGTTGCGGAACAGCCGGGCCTTGATCTCCACGCCCGGAAAGCGGTAGCGCTGGGCCGCGAAGCGAGCCACTTCCTCGTCGCTCAGGCGGGTGCGGATCGGCACCGAGTCGAAGCTGCGCGAGTCTTCCCGCAGCCGCTTGAAGCGGCGGCGGTCGCGCGGCGAGATCTCGAGCACCTCGGTCAGGGCATCGATGGTGTCCTCGAGATTGCCGGCCTTGGAGGGCGTGATCTCGAGCGTGTAGGCCGAGTAGTTGGAGGCCAGGACGATCCCGCTGCGGTCGAGGATCAGGCCGCGGTTCGGCACCACCGGCACGATCGCCGTGCGGTTGCTCTCGGCCTGCTCGGCCAGGTCTTCGTGCCGGACCACCTGCAGGTAGGCCAGCCGCGTGCACAGCAGCCCGAAGGCCACGAGCACGACCGCGCCAATCACGATCACTCGCCGCCTGAAGCGGGAGAGGTCGGCGGCGACGTTGCGGATTTCGGTCATGCAGCAGCGGGCGCCATCTTAGAGCGGCCGGTTGGCATCGGGTTCCGGGGTTCGGCGCTGCGGCGCCAGCAACACCAGGCTGACCAGCGGCCACAGGGCGGCCTCCAGCGCCGGTGCCAGCAGCAGCGTCCAGCCCGGGAAGACGCCGCCGCCGATCATGCGGATCGCGAGCTCGATCAGATGCGACAGCGCGAACAGCGGCAGCACCTGCAGCGCCTGCGAGAAGAGCGGGAACCACAGCAGGCGCCGGTGCACCATGGTCGCCAGGAAACCGAGCGTGGTGTAGGAGAGGGCATGCTGCCCGAGCATGGCGGCCTGGTGCACGTCCATCAGCAGGCCGAAGACGAAGGCCGCACCGATGCCGATGCGCGCCGGCTGGTGCACGCTCCAGAACACGATCACCAGCGCCAGCAGGTCGGGCGTCCAGGCGGCGCGGCCGAGCGGCACCATGTTGAACAGCAGGGCCATGATCAGGCTGGCCCACATGAACAGAGGACTGACGGGCAGCAGAAGCTGCTGCTGGCCGGGACGCATGATCATCGCGGGGCCGCTTCCTTCTTGTCGGTCTTCTTGGCCGCTTTCGCATCCGCCTTGGCGTCGGCCTTGGCATCCGCCTTGTCGGCCTTCTTCTTCGCGGCGACGGCCGAGGGGGAGTTGGGCGGGGTCGGCTTCGGCACCGCCTGGGCACCGGTGGGCGCGAGCACGAGCACATAGCGCGCCGCGCTCACACGGGCCACGGGCAGGCAATGGATGCGCGCGAAGGCGGAGTCGGCACGGCGCTCGATGCGGTCGATCTTCGCCACCGGCAGACCCGGAGGATAGACCCCGTCGACACCGCTGGTGGTCAGCACGTCGCCTTCCTGCACATCCGAATTCGCCTGCATGAAACGCAGCTCGAGCCCGCCGCCGTGCGCGCTGGCGTCGCCGAAGGCCACGCTGCGCGCGCCGGTGCGCACGTTCTGCACCGGGATCGCCAGGTCGCGGTCGATCACCAGCGTGATCTCGCTCGAGAAGGGCTGCACCTGCGTCACCTGGCCGAGCACGCCGAGCTCGTCGATCGCCGGCGAGCCGGGCACGATGCCGTTGGTGAGGCCCTGGTCGATCACCAGCTTGCGGGTGTACGGATCGGCCGCGTCGTAGAGCACCTCGGCCACCCGGCCCGGGGTCTGGGTGGTCTGGCGCAGTTCGAGCATGGCGCGCAGGCGCGCGTTCTCCTGCGCGAGGGTGTCGGCCTGGCTGGCGCGCTCGGACTGCAGCGCGAGCGCCTTGCGGGCGTCCGCCTCGTTGCCTTGCGCGGTCTGCAGGTCCTCCAGGTAGCGCCCCCCGCCGGCCACCAGCTGCACCGGCTTGAGCGCCAGCCACTGCACCGGATAGAGCACCGTGCCGATCGCCAGCCGGATCGGCTGCACAAGGTGGAAGCGCGCGTCGGCCACCATCAGGAACAGCGCCAGCGCGCTGAAGAAGATCAGCTTGCTCAGCGCCGACGGCCCCTGGTTGAAGAGGGGCGGTGCAGTTCGATCGAGAGTGCCAAGCGGCATGACGCTTTATGCCACGACAGCAGCGCTATTTAAATGGTTCGGGAGGTGCCGCGGAACCGGCTCCGCCGGGCCGCAGGCGCCGCCCCCGGTAGGGGGTGGGAGCGCGACACGAAGTGCGCGCGACCTGGGGGCGAGCTATTCACTAGTGAAGATGCTTCCGAGGCGGTCCATGCGCTCGAGTGCGATGCCGCAGCCGCGCACCACGCAGGTCAGCGGGTCTTCGGCCACCAGCACCGGCAGGCCGGTCTCTTCGGCCAGCAGGCGGTCGAGGTCGCGCAGCAGCGCGCCGCCGCCGGTCAGCATCATGCCGCGCTCGGCGATGTCGGCGCCGAGTTCGGGCGGGGTCTGTTCGAGCGCGTTCTTGACGGCCGAGACGATGTTGTTGAGCGGATCGGTCAGGGCTTCCAGCACTTCGTTGCTGCTGATCGTGAAGCTGCGCGGCACGCCTTCGCTGAGGTTGCGGCCCTTGACTTCCATCTCCTTGACTTCGGAGCCCGGAAAGGCCGAGCCGATGTTCTTCTTGATGACTTCGGCCGTCGGCTCGCCGATCAGCATGCCGTAGTTGCGGCGGATGTAGTTGATGATGGCCTCGTCGAAGCGGTCGCCGCCGACGCGCACGCTGCCCTTGTAGACCATGCCGCCGAGCGAGATCACGCCGACTTCGGTGGTGCCGCCGCCGATGTCGACCACCATCGAGCCGCTGGCCTCGGACACCGGCAGGCCGGCGCCGATCGCGGCGGCCATGGGTTCCTCGATCAGGTAGACCGAGGTGGCGCCGGCCGCTTCGGCCGCGTCCTTGATCGCGCGGCGCTCGACCTGGGTCGAGCCGCAGGGCACGCAGATGATGATCCGCGGGCTCGGCGTGAGCAGCGAGCGCGGGTGCACCATCTTGATGAACTGCTTGATCATCTGCTCGGTGATCACGAAGTCGGCGATCACGCCGTCCTTCATCGGGCGGATGGCCTCGATGTTGCCGGGCACCTTGCCGAGCATCGCCTTGGCTTCGCGGCCCACGGCCTGGATCACCTTCTTGCCGTGCGGGCCGCCTTCGTGGCGGATCGCGACGACCGAGGGCTCGTCCAGGACGATGCCCTTGTTGCGGGCGAAGATCAGGGTGTTGGCGGTGCCGAGGTCGATCGCCAGGTCGGTCGAGAAGTACCGACGAAAAGCTCCAAACATGGTGGAATCCTCTGGGGCACGGCATGCGCGTCGGCAGCCATCGCCCTCTTTTTTGGGTCGTGTGACGGGTGGTTTGAAACGTTTTTGCGGCAAATGCCGGCGCGTTCGCGGGGGTTGCGGCAAAGGCGGGATAATACCCGAATCCCCTGACTCTCCCGCGGTTTCACGCACCTTTGCGGGGGGTGAACACGCCCGATTTTCGCGTCAGAACGCTCTTTTTTTCGATGTCCCTCACTTCCAACGATATCGCGCGCATCGCTTCGCTCGCGCGGCTCCAGCTGGCCCCCGACGAAAGCGAGCGCATGCTCGGCCAGATCAACGGCTTCTTCGACCTGGTCGAGCGCATGCGCGCGGTCGACACCGCCGGCGTCGAGCCGCTGGCCCACCCGGTCGCCGCCATCGAGGACATCACGCTTCGGCTGGCCGACGACGTGGTGAGCGAGCCCAACAACCGCGAGGCCAACCAGCGCAGTGCGCCGGCGGTCGAGAACGGCCTGTTCCTGGTCCCGAAGGTGATTGAATGAGCGGCGAACTTCACCAGATGGGCGTGGCCGGGCTGGCCGCGGCCCTGCGCCAGCGCAAGGTGTCGGCGGTCGAGGCCGCCCAGCACCACTTGTCCCGGATCCGGACCCACCAGGACCTCGGCGCCTTCGTGGCGCTCGACGCAGACCTCACGCTGGCCCAGGCCCGCGCCGCCGATGCCCGCATCGCCGCCGGCTCCGGCGCGGTGCTGGAGGGCGTGCCGATCGCCCACAAGGACATCTTCGTCACCGCCGACCTGCCGACCACCGCCGGCTCGCGCATCCTGGCGGGCTACCGCTCGCCCTTCGACGCCACCGTGGTGCGCAAGCTGGCCGAGGCCGGCGCCGTGACATTGGGCAAGCTGAGCTGCGACGAGTTCGCGATGGGCTCGGCCAACGAGAACGTCGCCGTGCCCGCGATCGGCTTCGACCACGCGGTGCCGGTGCGCAACCCGTGGGACACCGACCGCATCCCCGGCGGCTCCTCGGGCGGCAGCGCCGTGGCCGTGGCGGCCGGCCTGGCCCCGGCCGCCACCGGCACCGACACCGGCGGCTCGATCCGCCAGCCGGCCTCCTTCTGCGGCGTCACCGGCATCAAGCCGACCTACGGCCGCGCCTCGCGCTACGGCATGGTCGCCTTCGCCTCCAGCCTCGACCAGGCCGGCCCGATGGCCCGCTCGGCCGAGGACTGCGCCCTGCTGCTGTCGGCGATGTGCGGGCCCGACCCCGACCGCGACTCGACCTCGCTGGCCCGCCCGGCCGAGGACTTCTCGCGCTCGCTCAAGGATTCCCTGGAGGGCTTGCGCATCGGCGTGCCGAAGGAATTCTTCGGCGAAGGCGTGGCGCCCGGCGTGCGCGCCGCGGTCGACGCCGCGCTGGCCGAGTACGAGAAGCTCGGCGCGCGCCGCGTCGAGATCACGCTGCCGCGCACCGAGCTGTCGATTCCCGTCTACTACATCATCGCGGCCGCCGAGGCCTCGAGCAACCTGAGCCGCTTCGACGGCGTCAAGTTCGGCCACCGCGCCAAGAACTACCGCGACCTGGCCGACATGTACGCCCAGACCCGCGAGGAAGGCTTCGGCGACGAGGTCAAGCGCCGCATCATGATCGGCACCTACGTGCTCTCGCACGGCTACTACGACGCCTACTACCTGCAGGCGCAGAAGGTGCGCCGCATGATCGCGGACGACTTCCAGCAGGCCTTCGCCCAGTGCGACGTGATCGCCGGACCGGCCGCGCCCAGCGTGGCCTGGAAGCTCGGCGAACACGGCGGCGACCCGGTGGCCGACTACCTGGCCGACATCTTCACCCTGCCGGCCTCGCTGGCCGGCCTGCCCGGCATGAGCGTGCCGGCGGGCTTCGACGGCGGCCTGCCGGTCGGCGTGCAGCTGATCGGCAACTACTTCGCCGAGGCGAAGCTGCTCAACGCGGCGCACCGCTTCCAGCAGGCCACCGACTGGCACCAGCGCAAGCCCGAAGGCTTTTGACATGACGACGCAGCAAGACATCACCGAACAATTGCAGGCCGGCCGGCCCACCGGCCCGCTGGTCCGCGGCTATGAAGTCATCATCGGCTTCGAGACCCATGCCCAGCTCTCGACCGCCTCGAAGATCTTCAGCCGCGCCTCGACCGCCTTCGGCGCCGAGCCCAACACGCAGGCCTGCGCGGTCGACCTGGCGCTGCCCGGCACGCTGCCGGTCATGAACAAGGGCGCGGTCGAGCGCGCCATCAAGCTGGGCCTGGCGCTGGGCTCGACGATCGCGCCGCGCAGCGTGTTCGCGCGCAAGAACTACTTCTATCCCGACCTGCCCAAGGGCTACCAGATCAGCCAGTTCGAGATCCCGGTCGTGCAGGGCGGCTCGGTCAGCTTCTTCCTCGGCGACGAGCCCAAGACCGTGCGCCTGGTGCGCGCCCACCTCGAGGAGGACGCAGGCAAGTCGCTGCACGAGGACTTCATCGGCCAGTCGGGCATCGACCTCAACCGCGCCGGCACGCCGCTGCTCGAGATCGTGACCGAGCCCGACATGCGCTCCTCCGCCGAGGCCGTGGCCTATGCGCGCGAGCTGCACAAGATCGTCACCTGGATCGGCATCTGCGACGGCAACATGCAGGAAGGCAGCTTCCGCTGCGATGCCAACGTCTCGGTGCGCAAGCCCGGCGACAAGCTCGGCACGCGGCGCGAGATCAAGAACCTCAACAGCTTCAAGTTCATGCAGCTGGCGATCGACTACGAGATCCGCTGGCAGATCGAGGAGATCGAGGACGGCCGCCAGGTCCAGCAGGCCACCGTGCTGTTCGACCCCGACACGGGCGAGACCCGCGCGATGCGCACCAAGGAGGACGCGGCCGACTACCGCTACTTCCCCGACCCCGACCTGCCGCCGCTGGCGATCGCGGCCGAATGGATCGAGCGCGTGCGCGCCGAGATGCCCGAGCTGCCGCGCGCGATGGCCGAGCGCTACGTGCGCGATCACGGCCTGTCGGACTACGACGCCGCGCAGCTCACGCAGAGCCCGGCCCTGGCGAACTACTTCCAGGGTGCGGTGGCCGCCGGCGCCAATGCCAAGCTGGCGAGCAACTGGATCACGGGCGAGATCGCACGGCGCCTGAACCAGCAGGACATCGCGATCACCGAAGCCCCGGTGACGGCAGCGCAACTCGCGAAGCTGGTCGAACGCATCGGCGACGGCACGATCTCGAACAATGCGGCGCGCCAGGTCTTCGACGCCCTCTGGACCGGCGAAGGCCAGGACGTCGACGCGCTGATCGAGGCCAAAGGCCTGAAGCAGATGAGCGACAGCGGCGCGCTCGAGACGATCATCGACGGCGTGCTGGCCACCAACCAGAAAAACATCGACGAGTACCGCGCCGGCAAGGAGAAGGCTTTCAACGCGCTGGTCGGCCAGGTCATGAAGGCCAGCCAGGGCAAGGCCAACCCGGCGCAGGTCAATGCGCTGCTGAAAGCCAAGCTGGGGTGATCTCGCTCGCCCCCAGGTTGGCTCACTTCGTGTAGCCGCCCACCCCCTGCCGGGGGCAACACCGGCGGCCCGGCGAAGCCGGTTCCGCGGTGTTTCACCAGCGGGCCTGGCTGCGCCGGCCGGATCTTTGCTTCAGGTGCGCGCGGCCTTGAGCTGGCGCTGCTGCAGCGCCCTTGTTGCCGATATCGGCAGCCGTTGCGACCACTCGCTCGATGGCTTCTCGACCAGCCTGAAAAGCAGGTAGGCCGCCGCAGTGCACACTGCAACGCCGATCGGCACCCACACGGCATGCAGCGACTCCGGCGTGCGGGGGAGCACCAGGTTGAGCAGCTTCACTCCGAGCGGGAAATGGATGAGATACAGGGAATAGGAAATGGAGCCCAGGAAAAGCGCCACCCTCAGCCGCATCGCCGGCAGGTAGCGGATCGCCAGGTAGCACGAGAGGCCTGCCGCCAGTTCGGGGTAGGAGGACTTCGGTATGGCGGCGGCGGCGGCCAGCAGGACCAGCCCTGCGGCCTCGGCCACGGGGATCCGAAGGATGGCGACGTAGCAGGCCACGAATCCCATCAGGAAATAGGGAAGATGGCGGACGACGTCCAGCTGATCGGCCCCGAACGCGGCGACCGCGGCACAGACACAGAACGAGAGGATGCGGACCAGGCGGCGCCGCGAGAAGAGGAGCGGAAAGAAAATGGAGATGAAAAGGTAATATTTCATCTCCACGATGAGCGTCCATATCACCGGATTCTCGCCCGGGACGTCCAGGTACAGGACATACTGCGACAGCTGCAGCACCGAGATCTTCGGCGCCTCGCCCTTGACCATCGCTGCCCCCAGCGAGAGCGTGAACGTGAACAGCAGCGCGACGGCGTACGTGGGCTGCAGGCGCAACAGCCGCTTGAGCCAGAACCGGCCGATGTCCGTGATCCGGTACTCACCCTTCAGAAGGCTGTAGGGAATGATGTAGCCCGAGATGACGAAGAACACCTGGACGCCGACCGCTCCGTGCTTCGCGAGCTCGGCCGCTGCCCCCGACAGTGCTGGAGCGAAGTGGCATATGCACACCATCAACGCCGCGAGGCCGCGCAGATAGTCCAGCGTGAAGATTCGGTTGCCCATGCGACTGGCTCCTTGCATGCAGTCAGGGCGCGCCGATCGCTACCGCGCTGAAGCGGCAGCCGCGCTCGACGCCCAGAGCGGCTTGAGACGCGCTTGTTCCTCGTCGAAGCGCGCATTCAGGCGCTTCTTTTCCTCTTCCTGCTCGCCGATGAAGCGGTTCTGCACCGCGACGCTCCTGGCGTTGTCTTCCATCTTGCGACGCACCGCTTCCGGGGCCTTGCTCGGGTCCTTCTTGTAGAACTCGAGCTCGTCGTCGACCTTCTTGCGGTCCTCGGCCAGTTCGCCCAGGCGCTTCCTGGCGGCCTGGATGACGACGTCGATCTGTACCAGCGCCTCGGCGCGCTCGCGGTCGTGGGTTGCCGCGTTGGGGTAGCGCACCAGCAGCGCTCGCTCGCGCCGCCGCTCTTCCAGCAGCCGGGCCGCCTGCAGTTGCGTCAGGCGTTCCCGCTCCTCGCGCTCGGCCTGCTCGCGCGCCGTGTAGGTCGGCTCGACCTTGCGGCGCATGGTGCCGCTCGGGTTGAGTTCGCGCTGTTCGCGGTCGATGCAGTCGGGGATCGGGCGGTCGGCCGTGATGGTGCGCCCGCGCGCGTCGGTGCAGCTGTAGATGCCGGCGGAGGCGGATGGCGTGCGCGCGGGCTGCTGTGCCTGCACCGCGCCGGCCGCAGCCAGCGAGAACGCCAGAAATGCCTTCAGTGCTTGCTTGCTCGCCAACATCAATCCTTCAGACGGGTTGAATCAGCCCGCGCCGTAACGTGCCCGGTACGCCAGCACGTGCTGGCGGTGGGTGCCCAGCTCGTCATCCGCGCGGCCCGAGAGATACTGTAACAAGTCGTCCAGCGTTGCAATGGAAATTACTACAAGTCCGAGCTGATTGCGTACATATTGCACGGCGCTGTGGTCCACGTCGACCCCGTTCTCGGTCGCCTTCTCCTGCCGGTCCAGTGCGATCGCGACCGCGTGCGGCGTGGCGCCGGCAGCGCGGATGGCGGCGATCGATTCGCGCACCGCGGTCCCGGCCGACATCACGTCGTCGACGATCAGCACCCGGCCCTTGAGCGGGGCGCCGACCAGCGTGCCGCCTTCGCCATGGTCCTTGGCTTCCTTGCGGTTGTAGGCGAAGGGCACGTTGCGGCCGCGCCGCGCGAGTTCGGCCGCCACCGTGGCGCCGAGCGGAATGCCCTTGTACGCCGGGCCGAAGATCATGTCGAACTCCAGCCCGCTGGCGATCAGCCGGTCTGCATAGAATTCGGCCAGCCGCGCGAGCTTGGCGCCATCGTCGAACAGGCCCGCGTTGAAGAAATACGGGCTGATGCGGCCGGCCTTGGTCTTGAACTCGCCGAAGCGCAGCACCCCCGACTCCAGCGCAAACTGCACGAACGCCTGTGCCAGTGCGCCGTCCTTTTCCATCTTTTCAGCCATAGGGAATGTCCTCGTGTTCAAACTGACCAGCCTCAACCTCAACGGCCTGCGATCGGCTGCCACCAAGGGCGTCGCCGACTGGGTCGGCGGACTGGCGCCGGATTGTATTTGCATGCAGGAAATCCGCGTCCAGGCCAGCGACATCGAGGGACGCTTCGAAGAGATGGCGGGCTTGAAGGGCCACTTCCATTTCGCCGAGAAGAAAGGTTACGCCGGCACTGCGATCTACACCAGGCATGCGCCCAGCGAGGTGGTGGTGGGCTGGGGCGATGCCGAATTCGATGCCGAGGGCCGCTACCTCGAGCTGCGCTTCGACACGCCGAAGCGCAAACTCTCGATCATCAGCTGCTACTTCCCCAGCGGCTCGTCGGGCGAAGAGCGGCAGGCGGCGAAGTTCCGCTTTCTCAAGGGCTTCTTTCCGCACCTGCGCGCACTGAAGCGCGAACGCGAGTTCATCCTGTGCGGCGACATCAACATCGCGCACCAGGAGATCGACCTCAAGAACTGGCGCGGCAACCAGAAGAACAGCGGCTTCCTGCCCGAGGAGCGCGCCTGGATGACGAAGCTGCTCGACGCCGGCGCCGAGGGCGCAGGACTGGTCGACGTCTACCGGATGCTCAAGCCCGAGACCACCGGCGACGCCTACACCTGGTGGAGCAACCGCGGCCAGGCCTATGCGAACAACGTGGGGTGGCGGCTGGACTACCACCTGGCGACGCCGAAGCTCGGCGCCCTGGCGCGACATGAGGCGATCTTCAAGACCGTCAAGTTCAGCGACCACGCGCCGATCACGGTGGACTACGACTTTTCCCTGTGAACGCCGGCGCAGCCATCTGCTGCGCCTGCCCGCCCAATGCGGACGAGCGATTTTTACACAATCGTTACAAGAAGTGACAGGCGCCGTCGGAAGTCGTGTCGAGCGACGACCACGACGTGGTGGCGCGCGACATCGAGGACCGGGGCTTTCCGCGCGGCGAACTGGTGCTGGCCAGCCTGCGCGGACGCCAGTTGCCGGTCATCGCCTATGCGTTCGCGGAATTCCTGCGCAAGCGGCTGACAGAGACGGCGGGCACGGCCTCCGCGGCCTGAGCCCGCCCCGCGTGCCGCGCCATGTGCACCTCGTGCAGCGTGATCTTGCGCACCTCGGCCTGGCTGGTCTCGATGTGCGCGCGCAGCAGCATGGCGGCCTGATCGCCGCGGTTGGCGCGGATCGCCTTCAGGATCTTGGCGTGCTCGTCGTAGGTCGCGTCGATGCGCGGCTGCTTGGTGAAGTCGAGCCGGCGGATGATCCGGATGCGGTCGGTGACGTCGCGGTGCACGCGCGCCATCTCGGCGTTGCCGGCGGCCGCGACCAGGGAGCAATGGAAGGCCTCGTCCCACTGCGCCACCTGCACCGAGTCGGCGCTGCGCTGGGCGGCGGGCACCAGCCAGATGCCGGCCAGCGTGTCGAGCAGGCTGCGGTCGACGCGATGGTCGCTCTCGCAGAGCCGGTGCACGGCCGTGGTCTCGAGCACCATGCGCAGGTCGTAGAGCTGCTCGAACTGTTCGAAGTCGAAGGGCAGCACGCGCCAGCCGCTGCGGAACAGGACTTCGACGTAGCCTTCCTGCTGCAGCCTGAAGAGCGCCTGGCGCACCGGCGTGCGCGAGACGCCGAGGCGCTCGCTGATCTCGTTCTCGGTGAAGCGGTCGCCCGGGACCAGGCTGAACTCGGCGACGTCGCGCTTGAGCTGCGCATAGACCTCGTCGGCCCGGGTGCGGAACACGGGTGCCGATGCAGCGGACTGGGAAGGCGTTCGGACGGTCGTCACACAGGCCATGTTAGTGCTTGCCCAGCGCGGCCAGCAAGGCGGCGCTCGGCGCGGTCCAGCCGACGATCGCGCCCTGGGCGCGGATCATCTCGATGGCAGCCGCCTTGAAGGCGGGGAAGTAGCTCTCGGTACAGTCCTCGAGCAGCAGGCAGTCGAAGCCGCGGTCATTGGCCTCGCGCATGCTGGTCTGCACGCAGACCTCGGTCGTGACGCCGCCGAACAGCAGGTGGGTGATGCCGCGCCGCTTCAGCGTCTCGTGCAGGCCGGTGGCGTAGAAGGCGCCCTTGCCGGGCTTGTCGACCACGATCTCGCCTTCGACGGGTGCCAGCGCATCGATGATCTGGTTGCCCGGTTCGCCCATCACGAGGATGCGGCCCATGGGGCCGACGTCGCCGATGCGCAAGGCGGGATTGCCGCGGTTGCGCTTGGCCGGTGGGCAGTCGGAGAGGTCGGGCTTGTGGGCCTCTCTGGTATGGATGACAAGGCCGCCTGCCGTTCGCCAGGCTTCGAGGGCCTTCTTCGTGGCGGGGACGATGGCCTCGAGCAGGGAGACGTCGTTGCCCAGGGTTTCTCCGAAGCCGCCGGGCTCGATGAAGTCCCGTTGCATGTCGATCAGGACCAGGGCGGTCTTGTTGATGTCGAATTCGTAGGCGAAGGGTTGCGCTTCTATCTTCATGTCTTGGCTTTCGACGATGTCAGGTTGTGGGCGCGTGGGCGGCGGCGGGCGGTATGCCCCGGGCCGGCCGACGTCACCGGCCCTTCGGGCTGCCCTGCGCTGCTCGCGGTACGCGGGGTCTCGCTCAAACTCGCCTTCGGCTCAAACAGTCGCGAGCCCTGATCCGCGTACCGCTGCGCTGCTCGGCGGTGCCTCAACGGCCGGCCCGGGGCATACCGCCCACCGCCGTGGAAACGTTGGGGGTGAACAGCCCCCCGCCACAGCTGCTCTGACCCGCAGGCCCTCGACGCTGGAGGCGCGCCCGTCCGTGGGTCCCCCCCGAAGCCCGGCATGCGGTGCGGGACGAGCGATCCCCTCTGCGCCGCTGAGGAGCGCAGCTTCAGGCGGATCAAGGGCCGCGCGTGTTTGAGCGCAGCGAGTTTGCGCGGACCCCGCCTGGAGCGAGCACCGCAAGGGAGCCCGAAGGGCCGGCGCAGTGGGGTCGTCCGGCCCGCACCGCATGCCGGGCGCGCTTCCAAGGAAACGGAAACGAAGAGCCTCATGCAGCCACCGGCGCATGGTGATCACCGCCCCCCATGTGCGCGCCAAGAACATGTCGCTCGGCAGTCGCAGCATCGGTCTCGTAGACGATCCGCCCTTCGCTCATCACCACGATCCGATCCGCCATCTCGAGCAGCTCGTCCAGGTCCTCGCTGATCAGCAGCACGGCACCGCCGCGGGCGCGCACCTGCACGATGCGGCTGTGAATCTCGGCCACCGCCGCGAAGTCCAGGCCGAACACCGGATTTGCCGCGATCAACACGTTGATGTCCCCGGCCAGCTCCCGCGCCAGCACCGCGCGCTGCACGTTGCCGCCCGACAGGCTGCGGATCGGCGCGCCCTCCCCCTGGGTCTTGACGCCGTACTCGGCGATCCATTCGCGGGCCCGGCTGCGCCACAGCGGGAAGTTCAGCACGTCGGCACCGAACGCCGGCCAGGCCAAAGGAGGCTGGTCGAAGTCGCGCAGCGCCATGTTCTCGGCCACGCTGAGGTCGCCGACGCAGGCGTTGCGCAGCGGCTCCTCGGGCAGGCTGCGCACCTTGAGGCGGCGGTTCTCCTCGCGCTTGGCGGCGTAGGGCTTGCCCATGACGGTCACGCGGCCCGCGAGGCGCGGCCGCTGGCCGACCAGGGCCTCGACCAGTTCACGCTGGCCGTTGCCCGAGACGCCGGCCACGCCGAGGATCTCGCCGGAACGCACCGACAGGCTCAGGTCATGCACCGCCAGCGTGCCGCGGTCGCCCAGGGCCCGAAGGCCGTCGACATGCAGCGCGATCGGGGCGTCGGGCGGGGTCGGCTGCATCGCATGCAGGGCGCGGCCGATCGGCGCGGCGGTGTCGCCCTCGGCGGGCGGCGGCGCTTCGCCCTCGCCCATCATCGCCGCCGCCAGCCGCGCGGGCGTGGTGTCGGCCACCTTGCAGTGATGCACCGCCTTGCCACGCCGCAGCACCGTGACGCTGTCGGCATAGGCCATCACCTCGCGGAACTTGTGCGTGATGATCAGCACGGTGCACAGGCCGCTCTGCGCAAACTCGCGCACATGGCCCAGCACCTCGTCGGCCTCCTGCGGCGTCAGCACCGAGGTCGGCTCGTCGAGGATCAGGAGGCGCGGCCTCAGGTAGAGCTGCTTGAGCAGCTCGAGCTTCTGCTTCTCGCCGGCCGCGAGTTCCGACGGACGCGCGTCGAGGGCGAGGCGGAAGGGCGTGCCGGCCAGGAAGTCCTCGAGCTCGGCGCGCTTGCGCTTCCAGTCGATCAGCGCCGGCGTCTTGCCGCCGGCCAGCAGCAGGTTCTCGGCCACCGTCATGCCGGGTGCCAGCGTGAAGTGCTGGTAGACCATGCCGATGCCGAGCATGCGGGCGACCACCGGGTTGGCGATGTCCTGCTCGCGGCCGTCGATCAGGATCGATCCCTCTTCGGCGCGCTGGAAGCCGGCCACGCATTTCACCAGCGTGCTCTTGCCCGCGCCGTTCTCGCCCAGGAGCGCGTGCACCGTGCCGGGCTCGACGTGCAGGGTCACGCGGTCCATCGCCGTGAAGCTGCCGAAGCGCTTGGTGAGCTCGTAGGTGTCGAGCGCCAGCGCGCCGGTGGCGGGAGGAAGCGGGGCGACGGGGGCAATCATGCCGTTCTCTCCGGTCTAGGGCTGTGGCAGCGCCTCGAGCAGCGCGCCCGAGTTCGCGTGCGCGCCGAACACGCCGCCCTGCATGGTGATCATCCTGAGCGCCGCGAGGTGGTTGCCGTGGTCGGTGGCCGCAGTGCAGTCCGACAACAGCAGGCATTCGAATCCGCGGTCGTTGGCGTCGCGCATCGTGGTGTGGACGCAGACGTCGGTCGTGATGCCGGCGAGGATCAGGTTCTCGATGCCGCGCGTGCGCAGCACCAGTTCGAGGTCGGTGGCGTAGAACGAACCCTTGCCGGGCTTGTCGATCACCACTTCGCCGGCGAGCGGCGCCAGCGCGGGAATGATCTCCCAGCCCGGCTCGCCGCGCACCAGGATGCGCCCGCACGGGCCTTCGTCGCCGATGCCCACGCCGTTGGCGCCGATCTGGCGCGAGCGCCAGCGCTTGTTGGCCGGCAGGTCGGCGAGATCCGGGCGGTGGCCTTCGCGGGTGTGGATGATGTGGAAGCCCAGCGGCCGCAGCCGCGCCAGCGTGCGTGCGATCGGCGCGATCGGCGCCTGCACGAGCGACAGGTCGTAGCCCATCACATCGACGTAGCCGCCCTCGCCGCAGAAGTCGGTCTGCATGTCGATCACGATCAACGCGGTGTTGTCGGGCCTGAGCGCGCCGTTGTAGGGCCACGGATACGGATCGGCCGCGACGAAGGTCGCGCGCGTGTCGAGGCCGGCCGCGAGGTCCATCGAGCCGGAGTCGCCAGGTCGGCCGGCGGCGGGACTGCTCATGGCGAAGACTCCTTGTGGTTCAACGTGTGGACGAGAGTTCGCCCGGGCTGCCCGCGGCGACGCTGCCGGGCCTGCAGGTCAGCACCAGGATCACCAGCGTGAGCACGTAGGGCACCGTGTTGAACAGGTGGTAGCCCCAGCCGACGCCGATCGATTGCAGCGCCGGGCCGATCGCGCCGGCGCCGCCGAACAGCAGCGCCGCGCCGATGCAGCGCAGCGGGCTCCAGCGCGCGAAGATCACCAGCGCGACCGCGATCAGGCCCTGGCCGCTCGAGATGCCCTCGTTCCAGCTGCCCGGATAGAACAGCGTGAGCGAGGCGCCGCCGAGCCCGGCGATGAAGCCGCCCGCGGTGGTGGCGGCGATGCGCAGCCCGGCGACCGAATAGCCGAGCGCCCGCGTCGCATTGGCCGAGTCGCCGGCCATGCGCACCAGCAAGCCGGCGCGGGTGCGCGCGAAGCCCCACCACAGGAACACCGCCAGCGCGATGCCCACCGGCACCAGCGCGTTGACCTGCAGCGCCGACCGGATCACCGGGTTGTCGCTCCAGTCGCCCAGCGGAATCGCCGGCAGTTGCGGTGCCTGCGGCTGGATCAGCGGCTTGCCCAGGTAGAAGGCGAGCCCGGTGCCGAACAGCATCAGCGCGATGCCGGTGGCGACGTCGTTGACGCGGTCGAGCGAGCACAGGAGCCCGTGCAGCAGCGCCAGCAGCGCGCCCGCGGCGGCGCCGGCCAGCACGCCGAGCCAGGCCGAGCCGGTGAGCCAGGCGCCGCCGAACGAGGCCATGGCGGAAAGAACCAGCACGCCCTCGAGGCCGAGATTGATGCGGCCCGACTTCTCGGTCAGGCATTCGCCCAGGCTCACGAAGAGGAAGGGCGCGCCGACGCGCAATGCGCCGCCGACGATGCCGGCCACGAGCGCGATCCACTGGTCGGAAGTCATAGAGCAACCTCCGCGCTGCGCGCTGCGGTATTCGACTTGGGAGCGGCCCGGCGTCTCATACGGGCTCCTTGGTCAGGCGCGGCTGCACCGCACGCGGCATGCGGTTCTTCAGCAGCGCCTTCCAGTCGATCATCCGCAGCCCCTCGCTCGCGAGGATCAGCACGAAGGCCAGGCCCTGCAGCACCAGAACCGAGGCATCGGGCAGGCCCAGGCGCCGCTGCAGCAGGCTGCCCGCGGCACCAAAGCCGCCGAACAGGATCGCCACCGGGATCACCGCCACCGGGTTGTGGCGGGCGATGAACGCGACCAGGATGCCGGCGTAGCCATAGCCCGCGATCAGCGAGGCGTTGGCATTGGTATGGACCGCCGCGACCTCCACCGCGCCGGCGACGCCGGCGAAGGCACCGCCCAGCCCGCAGGCCGCCAGGATCAGCCCGTTCGCCGGCAGGCCCACCAACTGCGCGGTGCGCGGGTTGCCGCCGACCACGCGGACCGAGAAGCCCGATGCGGTGGCACGCAGCCAGAGCCCCGAGATCGCGCAGGCCACGATGCCGATCACCAGCCCCCAGTGCACGTCGGAGCCGCCAATGCCGCCGATCGCGAGGCCGTCAGCGAGCGAACGGGTCGCCGGCTTGTTGAGGCTGGCCGGATCGCGCAGCACGCCCTCGACCAGGTGCTTGAAAAGCCCGATCGCGATGTAGGCCAGCAGCAGGCTGCTGATGGTCTCGTTGATGCCGCGGTACTGGCGCAGCCAGCCCGCCAGCGCGATCCAGGCAGCGCCGGCGATGGCGCCCGCGATGCACAGCAGCAGCGTGCCCGCGAGATTGGCCGGCAGCGGCAGCGCATAGGGCAGCGCCGCGGCGGCCAGTCCGCCGAGCACCAGGGCGCCCTCGCCGCCGATGATCACCAGCCCGGCGCGCGCGGGAATGGCCACGCACAGCGCGGTCAGCATCAGCGGCGCGGCGCGCTGCAGCGTGCTCTGCCACGAGAACCAGTCGCCGAAGGCCCCCTTGAAGAGAATGACCCAGACCTCCAGCGGACTCACGCCGGCGAACCAGACGAAGACGCCGAAGAGAAGCAGTGCCGCCGCGATGGCGAACACCGGCAGCGCGATCTCTTTCAATGCGTGGCGCATCGTCGGCTCGCGAAGTCAGGTATTCAGCCGACGGAACCTACGACGCCTTCGACCAGGTAGTTCATCTTCTCGAGCTCGAGGTCGGTCTGCTTGAGCGCCTTGCCGGCCGGGATCACGACCACACCCTTGTTGTCCTTCAGGCCGCCCTGGAAGATGTCGAAGCTGCCCGCGAGCATCCTGGCCTTGATCTCGTCGGCGTTCTTCCTGGCCGGGTCCGTGACCATCGGGCCATAGGCCGACATCTTCACGTAGCCTTCCTTGAGGCCGCCGCGCAGGAAGTTCGGATGCGGCTTGCCGGCCTGCGCCGCATCGACCACGGTCTTGTAGGCGGTGAGCCAGTTCCACTCGGCGCCGGTGAGGTAGGCGTTGGGTGCCAGCTTGGCCTGGCTCGCGTGGTAGCCGCAGACCATCTTGCCGCGCTTGGCAGCCGTCTCGACCACCACCTTGGGGCCGTCCACGTGCATCGTGAACACGTCGCAGCCCTGGTCGGCCAGGCTGTTGGTGGCCTCGGCTTCCTTCACCGCCATCGACCAATCGCCGGTGAAGATCACGCTGCAGGTGATGCCGGGCTTGACCGAGCGCGCGCCCATCGTGAAGGCATTGATGTTGCGCAGCACCTGCGGGATCGGCTTGGCGGCCACGAAGGCGATCTTGTTGCTCTTCGTCATGTGGCCGGCGATCACGCCGTTGAGAAACTGGCACTCGTCGATGTAGCCGAAGAAGCTGCCGACGTTGTTCGGGTGCTTGCCCTCGCTCCAGAGGCCGCCGCAATGGGAGAAGCGCACGTCCGGGTTCTTCGGCGCCACGGCCAGGATGTGCGGGTCGAAGTAGCCGAAGGAGGTCGGGAACAGCAGCTTGGCGCCATCCTGCGAAATCATGCCGGTCATGGTCTTCTGCACCGCCGCGGTCTCGGGCACGTTCTCTTCCTCGACCACCTTGAGGCCCGGCATCTTCTTGAGTTCGGCCGCCGCCAGCGCATGCGACTGGTTGTAGCCATAGTCGTCGCGCGGGCCGACATAGATCACGCCGACGGTCAGCGGCTTCTGCGCACGGGCCAGCGCGCTCCATCCACCCAGCGAGGTGGCGGAGGCCAGCGCGGCCAGGGACTTGAGGGAATCGCGACGGTTGAACTGGCTCATGGTGCTTACTCCAGGTGATGGAAGAATCAGAAGGCCGGGGTGTCCTGTCTTGGATACAAGTTGGTGTGCAAAAACCGTACCAGCGCCTTGCCCCCGAAATCAGGCCAACAGGCTCACGTGGGCCGCCACCACGC
The DNA here is from genome assembly GCF_056405555.1 of Variovorax sp. P1_G12. Classification (NCBI taxonomy): domain Bacteria; kingdom Pseudomonadati; phylum Pseudomonadota; class Betaproteobacteria; order Burkholderiales; family Comamonadaceae; genus Variovorax; species Variovorax sp. P1_G12. The sequence continues at coordinate 31,352 of NZ_JBFUBW010000017.1, forward strand.
GCCAGCCTTGTGCGGTGCGCATCCAGGTCTGGCTCTGGCGCCCCGTCCTTGTGCTTCCTTCGCGCCGGAATTCGAGGTTGGCGGTGGCGAAGTCGCGGCCGTAGGTGGTGATGACCGTGCGCAGCACTTCGCGCGCCAGGCCCTGCGAGGGCCGCGCGGCGCGGAAGGCCTGGATCTCGTCGTAGCCGTAGAGGTTCTCGGTGGCGCCGTAGCGCAGGGTGTGCGGGCTGTTCCAGAACAGCTCGTCGAGCACCTCGACCTTGTTGTGGACCAGGGCGTCTTCGTAGCGGTCGCAGGCGGCCTCGACTTCGGCGAGCACCTCGGGCAGGTTGATGGGCTGGTTCATCGTCCCTCCTTCATCAAAGCGTTGCGACCGGCGACCGCACCACGCCGGCCGACTCGAGCGCGGCGGCGACGCGCAGCACCAGGTCTTCGCGCCACGGCGCCGCGATGACCTGCACGCCGATCGGCAGCGCGGGGTGGGCGCCCCACACCGGTACCGCGCACACCGGCAGGCCGATGCAGGAGATCGGCTGGGTCAGCAGGCCCAGGTTGGGACGCACCGGCAGCCGTCGGCCGTTGAGCTCGAACCATTCGGCGCCGATCGGCGTCGCGGCCGAGGGCGTGGCGGCCGCCAGCAGGATGTCGAAGCGCTCGAACAGCCGCGCCACCTGCTCGGCATAGAGCCGCCGCACGCGCTGCGCGCGCGCGACCCATGCGGCCGGCAGCAGCGCGCCGGCCAGGAAGCGGTCGCGCGACAGCGGTTCGAAGTCCTGCGCGCGCGTGCGCAGGTCGGGCAGGTGGAGTGCCGCGCCTTCGGCGTTGGTGATCAGGAAGGCCGCGGCCCGTCCGACCTCGACCATCGGCAGTTCGACCGTTTGGCTGGCGCCCAGCGCCTGGGCCACCGCGTCGACCGCGCTCAGCGCCTCCGGCTGGGCATGCTGACGGAAGTAGCCGCCCAGCACGCCGATGCGCAGCCCCCGTGCGCCGAGCGCCAGCGCCGCGGCCACCGGCTCGGCCGCGCGCTGCGCGCAGCCCGGGTCGCGCGGGCCGGGGCCTTCGGGGCCCTGCATCGCGTCGTAGGCCAGCGCCAGGTCGCGCACCGTGCGCGCGAACGGCCCGAGGTGATCGAGGCTGGACACGAAGGGAAAGCTGCCGGTGCGCGGCAGGCGCCCGAAGGTCGGCTTGAGGCCGAACACGCCGCACAGCGACGAAGGCACGCGGATCGAGCCGTTAGTGTCGGAGCCCAGGGTCAGCGGCACCTGGCCCCCCGCGACCGCGGCGCCCGAGCCGCCCGAGGAGCCGCCCGCGATGCGTGTCAGGTCGTGCGGGTTGTGGGCCGCGCCGACGTGGCTGTTCTCGGTCGTGAAGCCGTAGGCGTACTCGTCCATGTTGAGCGCGCCGACCAGCACCGCGCCCGCGCTCTCGAGCCGCCGCACCAGCGCGGCGTCGTCGCGCGCCGGCATGCTTTCGCGCTCGATCTTCGATCCGGCCAGGGTCGCGAGGCCGGCGATGTCGAACAGGTTCTTGACCGCGAACGGCACGCCCAGCAACGGCAGCTCGCGCGTGCGCGCGCCCTGGTCCGAAGCCAGCGACGCATCGACCTGCGCCGCGCGCCGCAGCGCGCGCGCGCGAACCACTTCGGTGAAGGCGTTGACACGGGCGTCGGTGGCCTCGATGCGGTCCAGGCTGGCCTGCACCAGCGCGACCGCGCCGACCGTGCCGGCGCGCACCGCACCGGCCATCGCCGACGCATCCTGCCGGAGCAAGTCCGAAGCGTTCATGCCTGCGTCTCCCGCGGCGCGACCGGCGAGAAGCTCAGCGCCGGCTCGTCGCGCTCGCCGAGCGGCACGGCGTCGACCAGCGCGGCAAACTCCGCGGCCAGCGCGAAGTAGCGCAGCACGCCGGGCCTCTGGTCGGGCCTGAGCTTCAGGCCGAGCATGGCCGCCGATGCATCGACATAGGCTTCGATCTCCGAAGGCGTCATGGCGGGACTCCTAGCGGCGCACTTCGCGCTGGAAGATCTCGAGGCTGAGCTTCTTCATGGCGACGAAGCTCGCCGAGCTCAAGGTCTCGAGCGTGCGCGGCCGCTCGTCGCGGTAGTCGAGGATCTCGGCCACCTTGGTCGGCCGCTTGGTCAGGAGCAGCACCTGGTCGGCGAGGTACACCGCCTCCTCGAGGTCGTGCGACACCAGCAGCATCGTGGTGCCGGTCTTCATGAACACCTCCTGCAGCTTCTCTCGGATGAAGAGCGTCATCTCGAAGTCGAGCGCCGAGAACGGCTCGTCGAGGAACAGCACCTCGGGGTTGGGCGCCAGCGCCCGCATGATCGAGGCGGTCTGCTGCTGGCCGCCCGAGAGCTCGTAGGGATAGCGCTTGAGGTCGAATTTGACGTCGAACGAAGCCACCAGCTCCGCCATGCGCCGGTCGACTTCGGCCTTGGAGCGGCCTTCCAGCTTGAGCGGATAGGCGATGTTGTCGATGGTGCGCATCCACGGGAACATCGCCTCGCGGTAGTTCTGGAACACGTAGCCGATCTTGGTGTCCTTGAGCGACTTGCCGTCGAACAGGATCTCGCCCGCGTCGATCGGGATCAGGCCCGCGATCATGTTGATCAGCGTCGACTTGCCGCAGCCGTTGGGCCCGAACACCGAGACGATCCTGTGCTTCGGGATGTCGAGGTCGAAGTTCTGGTACAGCGGCCAGCCCGCGAAGTGCTTGGTCAGCCCGCGGATGGTGATGTGGGTGCCGGCCGGGCCCGGGGTGAAGACCGGCTTCGGCACGTCGGCGTACACCGGGCCGTTGATGACGTTCTCGACGCTGGCTCTCATCTTCCGCTCCAGTGCACGATGCGGCGCTCGGCCACGAGGAAAAGGATGTTGAGCGCATAGCCCAGCGCGCCGGCCGCGAGGATCGAGGCGTACATGTCCTTCACGTTCATCACCTGCTGCGAGTTGATGATGCGGTGGCCCAGCCCGCTGTCGGAGCCGATGAACATCTCGGCCACGATCACGATCACCAGCGCCATCGACACCGCCGAACGCAGCCCGACGAAGGTCGGCTGCAGGCTCTCCCAGACCAGCACGTCGCGAAAGATCTGCCAGCGCGAGGCGCCCATGACCTTGGCCGCCATCACCCGCTGCTTGCGCGCGTTCATCACGCCGTAGGCGCTGTTGAAGACCACGATCAGGAGCGCGCCGAAGGCCGCGATCGCCACCTTGTTGACGTCCGACACGCCGAAGATCATCAGGAACAGCGGGATCAGCGCCGACGAGGGCGTGGAGCGGAAGAAGTCGATCAGGAACTCGACGCTGCGGTAGGCGCGCTCGTTGCTGCCGAGCAGCACGCCCAGCGGCACGCCGACGATGGCGGCGATCAGGAAGGCCTGCAGCGTGCGCCAGACCGTGACCGCGAAGTCGGTCAGCAGCGCGCCGCCGGCCAGCCCCGAGACCAGGGTGAGCAGCGTGTCGCCCGGCATCGGCAGCAGGATCGCCTTGATGAAGCCGAGCCGCACGGCCAGGTCCCAGACGATGAACAGCACCACCGGGCCGATGAAGGGCAGCGCCTTGACCCAGTGCGATTCGCGCGGCGGCGCGGCGTCGGCTCCGGTTGCGGGGGGCGACCAGGGCGCCGTGCCGGACGAGGGCGTCGTCATGCCATCAGCCCTTGTAGAGCATCGTGTCGACCATCAGGCGCGACGAGAAGATGCCCTTGTCGGAGAACAGGTCGAAGAACTTCTGGAAGTACGCGATGTCGCCGGGCGTGAACTCGTTGTACATCGTGTAGGCCGCCAGCGGCACCTCGCCGGTCAGCGGCCCCTCGATCGCGGTGTAGCCCTTGAGGTACTGGCGCGCCTCGGCCGGCTTGCTGCGCACGAAGGCCACGCCCTGGCCATAGGCGGCGATGAACTTCTTCGCCGCGTCGGGATTTTTCTTGATCAGCGCCGAGGTCAGCGAGGCCGAGCCGCCGAACCACGGGGCCATCGGATCGCCCAGTACGTATTTCGCGATCACCCCGGCCTCGAGCACACGGGTGCTGCCGTTGAGGCGGCCGATGGTGCCGGTCGGCTCCAGCGTGTAGCAGCCGTCGACCTGGCCGGCCGCGAGCGCCGCGACATGCTGGCCGATCGGCAGCTCGACCACCGTGGCGCCCGTGGCGCCGCCGCGTTCGAGCACCGCCTTGGCGAGCGTCACGTTCTGGATGCCGGGGCCGGAGGCCACGCGCTTGCCCTTGAGGTCGGCCATCACCTTGGCCGTGCTCGCGGTCGGCACCAGCACCTGGTCGAGCACGTTCCGCGCGTTGCTCGGGTTGGAGCAGAAGATCTTGAAGCTGCCCGGCGCGGCGATCTCGCCGATCGCGATGTTGGCCGAGCCGGTGCCGTTGGCGCTGCCGTCGCAGCGCTCGGCCAGCATCGCTTCCATGATCTGCTGCGCGCCGGCATAGCGCTGCACCTCGACGTCCAGCCCGGCCGCCTTGAAGTAGCCCAGTTCGACCGCGGCGTAGAACGGCAGGCCGGCCGCGATCGGCCAGTAGCCGATGCGGATCCTGGGCGCGCCCTGGGCTCGCACGATCGCGGGCGCGGCGAGCACCGCCAGGCCGGCCGCACCGGCCTGCAGCAGTTGGCGCCGCGAGGCCGGCGTGGCGAGAGTCAGGGGTTTCTTGCTGTGGGCCATGGCGTACTCCGGATGAAAAGTGGGAAGGGGTTCAGGTCGCGGCCGTGCTGCGCCCCGCGATGTAGGCGCGCCAGCCGCCGAGGGCGGTGATGTCGTCGGCGCCGGCCACCGCCAGCGCCTCGCAGAGGAAGCCCTGCACGCTGCGACCGTCCGCCAGCACGAGGCTTCCGATGCCCAGCGGCGCCGGGATCAGGGCGACGAAGCTGCCGTAGTGGGCCAGCGGCATGTCCCAGATCTCGATGGCGATCGCCGCGCCCTCGCCGGGCGCCACGCGCAGCAGCCCGGGCTTGGGCGGCACGGTGCCGGGCAGCGCATAGAGCCGGTAGTCCGACGCCGTGTGGGTCGCCGCGACCAGACGGGCGCCGCGCTCGGTGAGCTGGCTGTTCAGCGGCATGCCCGACAGGTGGGCGCCGACCACCGCCACGGCCACCGTCGGCGGCTCGGCAAGCACCGGAAGCGGCTCGGGCGCGGGCAACGGCTCCCGCGTGGCGCCGAGCGGGAGCCCGGTGGCGTGGTGGAAGCGCTGGCCCAACTCGGCCAGCTGGAAGTCGCTGCCGGCGCGGCCGATCAGCGTGATGCCGAAGGGCAGGCCGTCGTCGCGCAGGCTGGCCGGCACCGAGATCGCCGCGTAGTCCAGCAGGTTCACGAAGTTGGTGTATTCGCCCAGCTGGCGATTGAGCGCCACCGGGTCGGCCCGCATCGCCTCGATCGTGCAGTGGGTCGGCGCGGTGGGCACCAGCAGCACATCGATGTCGCTCCACATCGCCGCGGCGCGCTGGCCCAGCGCCTGCAGCTTCGTGCGGGCATCGACGAAGTCGGCGGCGCTGTAGCCGCGCCCCTGCGCAAGGATGCCGCGCACCGGCTCCATCACCTCGCTTTCGTGGGCATCGAAGAATTCGCGCACCGCGGCGTAGCGCTCGGCGACCAGGGCGCTGTCGTAGAGCAGCGCGGCGGCTTCGGCAAGCGGCGCGTAGTCGATCTCGACCGGCGTGCCGCCGAGCGAACGCATCCGTTCGATGGCGCGCGCGAAGGCCTCGGCCGACCGGGCGTCGCCGAAGAAGTTCAGCGCCGACGGGACGCCGAAGCGAAAGCCCGCGGACAGCGGCCGGGTCTCCAGCGCCAGACTGCGCCCGAAGGGATCCTCGGGGTCGTAGGCCATCGCCGCGTGCAGCACGCGCGCTGCGACCGCCACCGTGCGCGCAAAGATCGAGACGCAGTCGACGCTCTGCGCCGCCGGCACCACGCCGCGCGCACTCAGCAGTCCGCGCGAGGGCTTGAGGCCGACGATGTTGTTGAGCCCGGCCGGCACCCGGCCCGAGCCGGCGGTGTCGGTGCCGAGGGCGAAATCGGCCTGCCCGGTCGCCACCACGTAGGCCGAGCCCGAGCTCGATCCGCCCGAGACGTAGCGCGCGTCGAAGCTGTTGGGCACCGCGCCGTAGGGCGAGCGGGTGCCGTTCAGCCCGCAGGCGAACTGGTCCAGGTTGGTCTTGCCCAGGAGCGCCGCACCGGCATCGAGCAGCCGCTGCACCACCTGGGCGTGTGCCGTCGGGGTGCGGGCGAAGGCCGGGCAGCCGGCCGTGGTGGGCACGCCGGCGACGTCGATGTTGTCCTTGGCGGCGAAGCGCAGGCCGGCCAGCGGGCCGGTGGCAGCACCGCCCAGAGGCGCCGCGAAGCGCGCGATCCACGCCGCCGCGGCCCGGGCCTTCACCTGTTCGTCGGCCGCGCCCGTGGGCGGGGCCTTGTCATGCACCATCATCAAGCATCCTGTCTTGTGTACAAGATGCCTTGCAAAGGATGTGCCAGGCCTTCGCAAGCACGGGCGGATGCGCCGCGGTTCTCCCGGGCGTCAGGGCGCGTCAGCCGCGCTGAGTCTGTCGCGCTTATTGCGCTGCGCGAAGACGGCCTGACAGGCCTTCGACCTTGGGCACGTTGGCCTGCAGCACCTTGATGCGGTCCGGCCCGCTCGGATGCGTCGAGAGGAAGCCGATCGCGCCTTCGCTCTTCGATGCCTTCGCCATCTTGGTCCACAGCGACACCGACGCCTTCGGGTCGTAGCCCGCGCGCGCCGCGAGTTCGAGACCGACGAGATCGGCGTCCGTCTCATCGCTGCGGCTGAACTTGAGCGTGATGAGCTGGGTGCCGGCCCGGGCCGCCAGATCGCCGGCCTGGCCGAGACCGAACAACTGCGCCGCGATCGACAGCGCCGCCCCCGTTCCCGCGTTCTTGGCAAGCCGCGCCCGCGCATGCTCGCGCAGCGCGTGCGCCATCTCGTGGCCCATGACCATCGCGACTTCGTCGTCGCTGAGCTTCAACTGTTCGAGGATGCCCGTGAAGAAGGCGATCTTGCCGCCCGGCATGCAGAAGGCGTTGATCTGCTTGCTGCCGATCAGGTTGACTTCCCACTTCCACGACGCGGCACGCGGGTTCCATTGCGCCGTGAAGGGAGTGATCTTCGAGGCGATGGCCCGCAGCCGCTGCAACTGGGCATTGCTGTCGGGCGCGAGCGCGCCCTTGGCCTGAGCCTGCGCCAGGATCTGGTGGTATTGCTGGACGCCGGCGCGCTCGATGTTCTCCGCAGGCACCAGGTTGCGCGCCACCGACGCCTCGCCGACGTCGACCTGCGCCAGGGCGGGCGATGCGGCGGCAGCGCCCGCCGCCAGCAGGAAGGCGCGGCGTCCGCGAGCGGGAGCGGATCGAAAATCGCAGAGCAAACACATGCGGGAATAATAAGCAGCCCCAACGAACCTCTCTCAATGTCCGCACCATCGGCTGACGAAGCCCCACCTTCCCTGCCCTGGCGCGACGCGCTCAAGGTCTATCTCGAACCCGCAACTCTGCGCATGCTTGCGCTGGGCTTCTCCGCGGGCCTGCCGCTGCTGCTGGTGCTCGGCACGCTGAGCTTTCGCCTGCGCGAGGCGGGGGTCGATCGCACCACCATCGGCTTCCTGAGCTGGGTCGGGCTCGCCTACGGCTTCAAGTGGGTCTGGGCGCCGCTGGTGGACCGGCTGCCGATCCCGCCGCTGACCACGCTGCTGGGCCGCCGCCGCGGCTGGCTGCTGCTGGCGCAGATGGGCGTGATCGCAGGACTCGCCGGCATGGCCTTCAACGACCCGCGCGACGGCCTGCCGCCGCTCGTGTGGTGCGCGCTGCTGGTCGCCTTCTCCTCGGCGACGCAGGACATCGCCCTCGACGCCTTCCGCATCGAATCGGCGGCCACGCGCAAGCAGGCCGCGCTGGCCGCCGCCTACCAGACGGGCTATCGGCTGGCGATGATCTGGGCCGGCGCGGGCGTGCTCTGGGTCGCGGCATGGGCTGAACTGCCCGGCCTCGCGGGCTACCAGAACAACGCCTGGAAGACCGCCTACCTCGTGATGGCCGCATCGATGGCGGTGGGCGTGCTCACCGTGCTGCTGTCGCCGGAACCGGTGCGCGCCACGCTGCCGCAGCCGAAGACCGCCGCCGCCTGGTTGGAGAGCGTGCTGGTCGAGCCCTTCGCCGACTTCATCCGCCGCTACCGTTGGCAGGCGGTGCTGATCCTGTCGCTGATCGCGGTCTACCGGATCAGCGACGTGGTGATGGGCATCATGGCCAACCCTTTCTACGTCGACATGGGCTTCACCAAGGACGAGGTCGCCACGGTCAGCAAGATCTACGGCGTGGTGATGACGCTGGTCGGCGCCTTCGTCGGCGGCGTGCTGTCGATGAAGCTCGGCGTGATGCGGGTGCTGATGCTGGGCGCCGTGCTGAGCGCCGCCAGCAACCTGCTGTTCGCCGGGCTGGCCTCGCGCGGGCACGACCTCACGGCGCTGGTGCTGGTGGTGTCGGCCGACAACCTGGCCGGCGGCATCGCCTCGGCGGCCTTCATCGCCTACCTGTCGAGCCTGACCAACATCAACTACTCGGCCACCCAGTACGCCCTGTTCAGCTCGCTGATGCTGCTGCTGCCCAAGTTCATCGCCGGCTATTCGGGCGTCTTCGTCGACGCCTTTGGCTACCAAGCCTTCTTCATCGGCACGGCGGTGATGGGGGTGCCGGTGCTGCTGCTGGTGGCGCTGGCGTCGCAGGCCGCCAAGCGCGGCAAGGCCGATGCGCCTGATTCGCCCTAGGCGCCCTGCCCTGAGGCGCCCGGCCGCAGGGTCCAAGCCCTGACCGACCGCGGTGGATCGCGCCCAACTGGTAGGCTGTCGTGTTTCAGCCATCGCAACGTGCCCACCGTGACACCTTCCCGCATCCTCCCCTTGCAGATCAGCGCCTTCACCGCGACCTCGGCCGTCGGTGTGGGCAAGGCCCCGCTGCTCGACGCGCTCGAGCACTCGCGCAGCGGCCTGCGCGCCAACGACTTCGGCGCCTCGCCGCTGCCGACCTGGATCGGCCGCGTCGACGGCCTCGAGGCGCTCCGGCTGCCCGAGGAACTCGCGGCCTGGGACTGCCGCAACAACCGCCTGGCCTGGCTCGGGCTGCAGGCCGACGGCTTCAATGAAGCGGTCGCCGCCGCGCGCGAGCGCTACGGCCCGACGCGCATCGCGCTGGTGCTCGGCACCTCGACCTCCAGCATCGGCGAGACCGAGGCCGCCTACACGCAGCTGGTCGACGGCGCCTTCCCCGCCGCCCAGCAGCGCCCCATGGTTCACACGCCGCACTCGCTCGCCCTCTTCGTGCAGCAGGCGCTGGGCCTCGAAGGCCCGGCCGAAACCATCTCCACCGCCTGCTCGTCGAGCGCCAAGGTGTTCGCCTCGGCCGAGCGGCTGATCCGCCTCGGCCTGGTCGACGCGGCCGTGGTCGGTGGCGTCGACACGCTGTGCGGCAGCGTGCTGTTCGGCTTCAACTCGCTCGAACTGGTCTCGTCCGCGCCCTGCCGCCCCTTCGATGCCGCACGCGACGGCATCAGCCTCGGCGAAGCCGCGGGCTTCGCGCTGGTCGAGCGCGGCCGCGGCCGGCTCGAATTGCTGGGCTATGGCGAGGCCAGCGACGCCCACCACATGTCCACCCCGCATCCCGAGGGCCTGGGCGCCGAGAAGGCGCTCGACGACGCACTGGCGCGCGCCGGCCTCGCGGCCGACGCCATCGACTACATCAACATGCACGGCACCGCGAGCACCAAGAACGACGAGGTCGAAGGGGCCCTGGTGACGCGCCGATTCCCCGACACTATCCACGCCAGCTCGACCAAGGGTTTCACCGGCCACACGCTGGGCGCGGCCGGCATCGTCGAGGCCGTGATCAGCCTGCTGGCGATCGAGACCGGCCTCAAGCCGGGCACCGTCAACACCACCACGCTCGATGCCGAGTGCGGACCGCAGATCAAGCTGCAGCCCGCGCGCGGCGAGGTGCGCTACGCGCTGAGCAATTCCTTCGGTTTCGGCGGCAACAACTGCTCGCTGGTCTTCGGCAAGGGAGCCGCCACATGACGACGAACAAGACCCCCACGCTCTACATCGAAGGCCCGGCCTTCTGGGCCGCGACGCTGCCCGGCTGGGAGATCGCCAGCGCCGTGTTCCGCGGCGAGGGCACGCCGGCCGACCCGCCGGCCAAGCGGCCCTCGCCGCAGCTGCTGGCGCCGGCCGAACGCCGGCGCGCCCCCGACACCGTGGCGCTGGCGCTCGAAGTGGCCGCCGCCGCCGTGGCCGGCTCGGGCCGCAACGCGGCCGACCTGCCCTGCGTCTTCGCCTCGGCGCATGGCGACCTGGGCATCAACGACTACATGTGCGGCACGCTGGCGGCCGATCCGCTGCTGCTGTCGCCGATCAAGTTCCACAACTCGGTGCACAACGCCGCGGTCGGCTACTGGACCATCGGCACCGGCTGCATGGCGGCCAGCAATTCGCTCGCGGCCTACGAGAGCAGCTTCGCTGCCGGCCTGCTGGAAGCGGCGGCGCAGTGCGCCGCCGACCAGCGCGCCGTGCTGCTGGCCGGTTACGACATGCCGGCCGTGGGCGCGCTGGCCTCGGTGACGACCAGCCGCGAGATGCTGGCCGTGGCCCTGGTGCTGTCGCCCACGCGCACCGAACGCACCGTGGCGTCCTTCGAGTGGTCGCTGGCCGGCGGCGCCCTGCCGGCGACGCGGGCCCGCTGCGCCGCGGCACGCGCGCTGGAAGTCAACGCGATGGCCGACGCCCTGCCGCTGTTCGAGGCGCTGGCGCGCGGCGAGTCCGAGTCGCTGAGCCTGCCGCTGTCGGCCACGCTGTCGCTGCAGCTCCAGCTGCAACCGGAACTGCAGCTCGAACCGCAGGACTGACGCCCCATGGACGCGAGCCGCCCCGCACACGATGTCGTGATCATGGGCGGCGGGCTCGCAGGCCTCACGCTGGCGCTGCAACTTCGCCAGCGCTTTTCCGAGATCGATGTCGTGGTGCTGGAGCGCCGCACGCATCCGGTGCCGCACGCGACCCACAAGGTGGGCGAATCATCGGTCGAGATCGGCGCCCATTACTTCGATACCGTGCTCGGCCTCAAGCCGCACCTTCATGGCGCCCAGTTGCGCAAGTTCGGCTTCCGCTTCTTCTTCAGCGAAGGCCGGCGCGACGTCGACCAGGTGACCGAGATCGGCGCCAGCCGCTACCTCTCGGTGCCGAGCTACCAGATCGACCGCGGCATCTTCGAGAACTACCTGGCCCAAGAGGCCGGGCGCCAGGGCGCGCGCTTCATCGACCACGCGACTGTGCGCCGGATCGACCTGGCCGACGATCCGCGCCGGCTGCATCGGATCGAATGGTCGCGGGGCGGCGAGACGCTCGAGATGCACACCCGCTGGCTGGTCGACGCCTGCGGCCGAGCCGGCCTGCTCAAGCGCAAGCTCGGGCTCGAGCAGGCCAACGCGCACGACTGCAACGCGGTCTGGTTCCGCATCGGCGAGCACATCGCGATCGACGACTGGTCCGACGACCCGCACTGGCGCACGCGCTGCTGCGAACCGCCGTCGCGCTGGCTGTCGACCAACCACCTGGTCGGCGCCGGCTACTGGGTCTGGCTGATCCCGCTGGCCTCGGGCTCGCATTCGGTGGGCATCGTCGCCGACCCGCGCCTGCACCCGCTGGAGCGGATGGACACCTTCGACAAGGCGATGCTGTGGCTCCAAACCTGGCAGCCGCGCCTCTTCGATGCGCTCGACGGCAAGCGCCACCGGCTGCAGGACTTCGCCTTTCTGCGCAACTTTTCCTACGGCTGCAAGCAGGTGTTCTCGGACCGGCGCTGGGCGCTCACAGGCGATGCCGGGCTGTTCCTCGACCCCTTCTATTCGCCGGGCAGCGACTTCATCGCGGTGGCCAACACCTACATCTGCGACCTGGTCGGACGCGACCGCGCCGGCCTCGCGCTGGCGGCGCGGGCCCAGCTCTACGACCAGATCTACCACTCGTTCTACGAGAGCACGCTGGCGCTCTACACCGACCAGTACCCGCTGTTCGGCGACCCCGAGGTGCTGCCGGTGAAGGTGATCTGGGACTACAGCTACTACTGGGGCGTGCTGGCGCAGATCTTCTTCCAGCGGCGGCTCACCGACCTCGCCCTGCTGGGCAGCCTGCGCGGCGAGCTGCAGCAGGGCCAGCGCCTCAACGTCGCGGCCCAGGCCTTCTTCCGCGACTGGTCCGCCGTGAGCCACCGGCGCAATCCGGCCGTGCTGCTCGACCAGGCCGCGCTGCCGTGGTTCGCCGAACTCAACCGCAGCCTGAACGACACCCTCGACGACGACGCCTTCAGGCACCGCATGCGCCAGTCGGTGGACCGGCTGAGCGCCCTGGCCGGCGAGATGCTGGCCCGCGCCAGCCGCGACCACCCGGGCCTGGACGGCGGCGCGCTGTCCGCGCTGCTGGCGCAGGCGACCGCACCCGCCGGCGCGCCGCCCGGGGCCCTTCTTTTCGCCGCCGGATGAAACCGCCGGCGGCAAGGTTTACCCAACTTTACGAAGCGTTCAAGCCTGCGCCACCCCGCAGGAGGAAGCTAGCCCCCTGAGTACAACCACCGTGGCACACCGCGCGGAGACACCCCGAATGAGCACCCCGCAACTCCTGATGATCGAAGACGACACCCGCCTGGCGCAGATGGTGGGCGAATACCTGACGCAGTCGGGCTTCGGCTTCTCCCACGCCGCCGACGGCGCCAGCGGGCTCGAGATGCTGCAGCAGCGCTCGCCCGACCTCGTGATCCTCGACCTGATGCTGCCCGACACCGACGGCCTCGAGGTCTGCCGGCGCATCCGCGCGCTGCCGGGCGGCCAGGCCAAGGTGTCGGTGCTGATGCTGACCGCCAAGGGCGATCCGATGGACCGCATCATCGGCCTGGAGATCGGCGCCGACGACTACCTGCCCAAGCCCTTCGAGCCGCGCGAGCTGCTGGCGCGCATCCGCGCCGTGCTGCGCCGCCGCGGCGAAACCGCGAGCAATTCCGAGGGGCCCGCCGTGATGCGTTTCGGCACGCTGGACATCGACCGCAACGCGCGCACCGTCACGGTGGGCGGCGCGCCGGCCGACCTCACCTCCTACCAGTTCGACCTGCTGGTGGCGATGGCCGAGCGCGCCGGCCGCGTGCTCACGCGCGACCAGATCATGGAAGCCGTGCGCGGACGCGAGCTCGAGGCCTTCGACCGCTCGATCGACGTCCACATGGGACGCATCCGGGCCGCGATCGAGGTCGACGCCAAGAACCCCAAGCGCATCCTCACGGTGCGCGGCGTGGGCTACGTCTTCGCCAAGCAGCAAGACTGAATACATGGCCCCCACGCTCCTCACTTCGTGTACTCGCTGCCCCCCGAGGGGGCCCAGTCCGCCTTGGGGCGGCCCGGCGGCGGACATGGCCCCCACGCTCCTCACTTCGTGTACTCGCTGCCCCCCGAGGGGGCCCAGTCCGCCTTGGGGCGGCCCGGCGGCGGACTGACATGCTCCTCAATCTCTACCGCCGCCATCTCTACGTCCGCGTCTGGCTGGCGGTGGTGGCGGGCGTCTTCATCCTGACCCTCACGGCCAACTGGATCGTGCGCGAGGCCGCCGAGAGCGAGCGCGAGCGGCTGGCGCCGGTGCCGCGCGAGGTCGTGGTGCTCGATTCGCAGGACCGCCGCATCGGCAGCGGCAAGGCCATGCGCGTGCCGGGCCAGGGGCTGGAATTCGACGTCACGCTGAACGACGGCCGGACGCTCTCGCTGCAGGTGGCGCCGCGCGACCGCGGCCCGGGCGGGCCGCCGGGCATGTCGCCCTGGCGCACGCCTTTCGGCCTCGGCTGGATGGTGGCGCTGGTGGGCGTGGCGGTCGCACTGGGCGTCTACCCGATCGTGCGCCGGCTCACCAAGCGGCTCGAGGCGCTGCAGCGCGGCGTGCAGCGCTGGGGAGAAGGCGACCTGTCGGCGCGCGTGCCCGAAGACGGCCAGGACGAGGTGGCCGATCTTTCCAGCGGCTTCAATGCCGCCGCGGCCCGCATCGAACAACTGGTGCGCTCGCACAAGTCGCTGCTCGCCAATGCCTCGCACGAGCTGCGCTCGCCGTTGACGCGCATCCGCATGGGGCTCGAGCTGATGGGCGAGCGGCCCGGCCCGGCCGCGCGCCAGGAGATCTCGCGCAACATCGCCGAGCTCGACCAGCTGATCGACGAGATCCTGCTGGCCAGCCGGCTGGACGCCAAGGAAGCCGACATGGGCACCGTCGAGACCGTCGACCTCACGGGCCTCGCGGCCGAGGAATGCGCGCGCGTCGACGCCGACCTCGAAGTCAGGGAAGGCACCGACAGCGACGCCCTCACGGTGCGGGGCGTGCCGCGCCTGCTGCGCCGCGCGATCCGCAACCTGCTCGAGAACGCGGGCCGCTACGGCGCCGGCGAGACCAGCGTGGAGATCGGCAGCCGGGCCGGCCAGGCCGAGATCCGCGTCAACGACCGCGGCCCGGGCGTGCCGGCGGCGCTGCGCGAGCGCATCTTCGAGCCCTTCTACCGCCTGCCGGGCGCCAGCGAGCGCAACGGCGGCGTCGGGCTTGGCCTGGCGCTGGTGAAGTCGATCACCGAGCGCCATGGCGGCAGCGTGCGCTGCGAGGACCGCCCCGGCGGCGGCGCGAGTTTTGTAATCACCCTCCCGCACTAGGCTCGCCCCCAGGTTGGCTCACTTCGTGTAGCCGCCTCGAGTCGCTGCCAGAGGCAGCGGCTCTTCGGAGCCGTCCAAGCCTGCGCAGGCAGGCTTGGAGCCGCGGCTCCTCAGCCCCCTTCCGGGGGCAACACCAGCGGCCCGGCGGAGCCGGTTCCGCGGTGTTTCACCAGCACGGCCTGGCTTCGCCGGCCGGGCTCCGGGGGGCAGCGGCCACCTTCTAGAATCCGGCACCATGCTGAGATCGCAATTCGTTCGGGCCGCGGCCATGTTCTGGGGGCTCACGGTGTTCATGCCGGTCGGCGTCACCTACCTGGCAGCGCTGCTGCTGATCGTCGCGCTCGCGGCCGCCGGCGGCTGGCGCGAGCGGGCGGTGCGGCTGCGCCGCAACCCGATGTGGTGGCCGGTGATGGCCTACGTGATCTGGACGCTGGTCATTCTGGCGATCGGGCCGCACTACCCCGAGACAGCCTCGAACCTGGTGCACGGACTGCGCATCGCGGCCACCGTGCTGATGGCGCTGGCGCTCACGCGCGAAGAGGCGATCTGGGCCGTGCGCGGTTTCTGGCTCATGGGGCTCGCGAACATCGTCATGATCGCGCTGTACTACACGGTCGGCTTCCCGATGTGGGAGCCCTGGCGCGGCGTGCTGATCCTGATCGGCAACAAGTCGATCAGCAATGCGCTGCTGTTCACGATCATGGGCGCCTCCGCCGCGGTGTACGGACTCAAGTCGCTCGCCGAGCATCGGCCCTGGCGAGCCGTGGCGGCCTTCGCGCTGGTCCCGGCCGTGATCGCGATCATCACCTTCACGCTGCCTTCGCGCACCTCGCTGCTGGCGCTGCTGCTGGTGATCCCGGCCGCCTGCGTGCACCAGTGGCGGCGGCAGCTCAAGGTGCTGGCGCTGGTGCTGATGGTCGGCGGCGTGGTCGCCATCGGCGGGCTGTGGAACTCGCCGGTGGTGCAGCAGAAGTTCGCGGTCGGCATCCAGGAGATCGAGGCCGCGCAGGCCGGCGAGATCTCCGAGGCCAGCTGGGTGGTGCGCTACTACATGTACCGCGACACCGCCCGCATGATCATCGACCGGCCGCTCACGGGCTGGGGCATCGGCGGCTGGACCGAGCAGTGGCACCTGCGCGGGCCGAAGCTGCTGGACTACAAGAACATGCCCCACAACGACTTCCTCTGGATGGGCGCGCAGAGCGGTGTGCCGGGCGCCCTGAGCCTGCTGGTCATCTGCCTCGTGGCGGTCTGGGTGGCCTGGCGGCGCGACGACCTCGCCGGGCGCCTGGCCTTCGTCGCGACGCTGGTCATGCTGATCGCCACCAGCGTGAACTCGGCCCTGCGTGATGCGCAGATCGGGCTGGCGCTGCTGTGGGTGGCGATGGTCTACCTGCGGCTGGCGCAGGAGCCGGGGGATTCGTGGCGCGGGCTGGTGCCGCCGCGGCGAAATGGGGTGGCACCGGCCGCTGCACTTGCGCCGCTCTGATTTGGCGATCAGATTACGGTCTGACGAACATTTCGGAGAATCGGATGGACCACCCGTCTCATGCGGCACCGCAGCGCTTCGTGATCAGCCACCACCACGAGGCCGATTTCAAGACCGGTGGCTTGCGAGCCTACTCGTCCTACCGCGACCTGGGTGTCGCGGCTGCAACGAACGGGTTGGCTGATGCCCATGTGATCCGCATGGTGGCGCCGTTCCGCACCGAACTCAGCGTGCGACATCACCACGATGTGCAATTCCAGCTGGTCTACTGCCTGAAGGGCTGGTTCGAGACGGACTTCGAGGGCGTCGGACCGCAGCGGCTGGTCGCCGGATCGTGCTGGGTCCAGCCGCCCGGCATCCGCCACACGGTCGTCGGCTGGTCGGACGACTGCGAGCTCCTCGAGATCCTCATGCCCGCCGAACACGAGACGGTCAACGACGCATAGAGCCGAGCCGCGACGCCGGCCCGAGCTCAGCCCTCGAGGCCCCGCTCATAGCCCACGAACGGGCCGAAGAACACCATCTCGCCCTCGAGGCCCGCGGCGACTTCGTGCTGCTTGGGAAGCTCGTCGATGAACTCGGGCCAGGACTGGGCGACGTGGCGGGACCACTCGCCCGGGTCGAGCCGCGTGACCGGCCCCTGGGTGGCCAGGAATTCAAAGCCCTGGGACCTCAGCTTCGCCACCGCGAGCCGCATGGCGGCCTCCTGGTCCGCAGCCGTCGCGTAGGCCGAGACATAGGCGCCGGCGAGCGTCGACGGCAACTTGCCGTTCGAGCCTCGCCCGACCTTGACGTTGATGAGGAACAAGCCGCGCGCCGGAGGCGTCGGCTGCTTTGACTTGAACAAGCCAAACATTGGTTTCGCTCCCGGCGCCGTGCCGCCACGGCGCGCCTTCACGCGCTGCGCGCGAGACGCCCGGGCCAGCTCAGTGGTGGTGCCCCGCAGCCTCGCCCGCCTTGAGGCGGTACACCGTGCCGCAATACGGGCACTTGGCCTCGCCGGTGCGGGCCACGTCGAGGTAGACCTTCGGGTGCGCGCTCCAGAGCTGCATGTCGGCCTTGGGATTGGGGCAGAACACGCCGCCCTGGTCGTTCAGGTCCTTGGCGAGGAGTTCGATGGTGCTCTTGGCGGTGGACATCGTCTTCAGACCTTGGTGAGCCAGTGGGCGTACTTGGGATTGCGGCCGTTCACGATGTCGAAGAAGGCGTTCTGGATCTTCTCGGTGACCGGGCCGCGCGACCCGATGCCGATCTCGACGCGGTCGAGTTCGCGGATCGGCGTGACTTCGGCCGCGGTGCCGGTGAAGAAGGCTTCGTCGGCGATGTAGACCTCGTCGCGCGTGATGCGCTTTTGCACCACCTCGATGCCGAGATCCTTGCAGATGTGCAGGATGGTGTTGCGCGTGATGCCGTTGAGCGCGCCGGCCGAGAGGTCGGGCGTGTAGACCACGCCGCCCTTGACCACGAAGATGTTCTCGCCGGCGCCTTCGGAGACGAAGCCGCTGGCGTCGAGCAGCAGCGCCTCGTCGTAGCCGTCGTCGAGCGCTTCCATGTTGGCCAGGATCGAGTTGCTGTAGTTGCTGACCGCCTTGGCCTGCGTCATCGTGATGTTGACGTGATGGCGCGTGTAGCTCGAGGTCTTGACGCGGATGCCGCGCTTCATGCCTTCTTCGCCGAGGTAGGCGCCCCAGGCCCAGGCCGCGACCATCGCGTGGATCCTGTTGCCCTTGGGGCTGACACCGAGCTTCTCGGAGCCGATCCAGACCAGCGGGCGCAGGTAGCAGCTGTCGAGCTTGTTCTCGCGCACCACCTGTTTCTGGGCCTCGTTGACCTGTTCCTGCGTGAACGGGATCTTCATGCGCAGGATCTTGGCGCTGTTGAACAGCCGCTCGGTGTGCTCGGCCAGCCGGAAGATGGCGGTGCCGTCGACCGTGTCGTAGGCGCGCACGCCCTCGAAGACGCCGCAGCCGTAGTGCAGCGTGTGGCTCAGCACGTGGATCTTGGCTTCGCGCCAGTCCACGAGTTCACCGTCCATCCAGATCTTGCCGTCACGGTCGTCCAGTGCGGGGGGCAGCGCGCTCATGTCTTTGTCCTTCAACCGGGGGGTATGTCGCAAAAGCTTTCGATTTTACCGGCGACGACCGCAGGCGCGGCACCGACAATGGTCGGTTTTGCCAAACAGCCAGAAAAGGGATTCCGTGTCCGTCTTCAAGAACGTCATCGTTTACCGCATCGAAACCACGTGGTCGCAGTCGCTGGACCAGGTCGAACTGGGCCTCGGCACGCAGCGCTTCGCCCCCTGCAGCCCGTCGCAGGAAAGGTCCGCCGGCTGGGTCGAGCCCCGCGGCGAAGACCACGGCCCGCTCGCCGAATCGGTCGCCGGCCAGTGGCTGCTCGAATTCATGATCGAAAGCAAGACGCTTCCGGCCTCGGTGGTGCGCCGCAAGGTCGAGGAGCGCGCCGCGCAGATCGAGGCCACCACCGGCCGCAAGCCCGGCAAGAAGGAAAAAAAGGAGCTCAAGGAAGACGTCACCCACGAGCTGCTCCCGTTGGCCTTCACGCGGCACGCCCGGGTCGCGGTATGGATCGACCCCAAGGCGCACCGGCTGGTGGTCAACGCCAGCAACGCGGCGCGTGCCGACGAAGTGGTCACCAGCCTCGTGAAGTCGCTCGACGGCTTCGCGGTGGCGCTGGTCAACTCGCAGGTCGAGCCTGCGGTCGCGATGTCGGAGTGGCTGTCGAGCCAGGAGCCGCCCGCCGGTTTCACGATCGACCGCGAATGCGAGCTCAAGGCCACCGACGAATCGAAGGCCGTGGTGCGCTACGCCAAGCACCCGCTGGACATCGACGAGGTGCGCCAGCACATTGCCGACGGCAAGCGCCCGACCCGCCTCGCCATGACCTGGGACGACCGCGTCTCCTTCGAGCTGACCGAAGGCCTGCAGCTGCGCAAGATCGTGTTCCTCGAAGGCACGCTCGACGACGCGCCGGCCTCGGGCAAGGAAGACAACTTCGATGCCGACGCGGCGATCGCGACCGGCGAGCTGGGGCAGCTGGTGCCCGAGCTGCTCGAAGCGCTGGGCGGCGAGATGCGCCTGGGCACGGCGGCGGCGGTTGCGGCACCTGCTGCTTCGGCAGCGCCCAAGGCCGATGCCGAGGCCGCGCTGGTCGACGACGACTCGGCGCCGTTCTGATCCGGGCTGGCCGGCCCTAGACCGGCGGGCGCAGCGCGTCGGCGGCGCCGGGCTTGACGGCGTCGGCGCTGGGCGCATCGGCCGGCGACGCGTCGTCCTCGGCCACCGGGGGCCGCACCAGCGTCCATTCGGTGAGCTTGCCGCCCACGAAGGTGGCATCGACCCAGGAGCCGCCGGCATCGGTCCAGCGGAACAGCTCGGGCTGCTCGTTCTTGGGCGAGCGCTGCTCGCCGAGCGCGCGCGTCATCGCGATCACGTGCAGCAGGGTCACCTTGGGCTTGAGCTTGGCGTTGAGCATCACCGCGCTCGCGACCGTGCCGATCGGCCGGTCGGCGGCGCGCTTGAGCACCTGCATCGTGCGGTTGAAGTGCATCAGCAGGAACATGACGATGGCGCCGCCGACCAGTGCCACGCCGGCCCAGCCGTAGCTGCGATAGGCCACGCCGAGCAGGATGAGGCCGCCGACGGGGACGAGGATTTTGCTGAAATTCATGGGGCGATTGTCGCGCGGGCGGGATCGCCCTGATTTACGCCGCGCCGCCGCCGCCGGGGCTCTGCGCCATCGACGCAACAGCGAGCCCTACAAGGCGCGAAGAACGAGCCAGCCGATCGCGGCGATGCCGGCAAGGCCCGCCACCAGCGTCAGGCCAAAGCCCGGCGCCCGCGATTCGTCATCGCGGGCCATCCGCGCCGACGGTGGCGGCGCCGCTGGCGCCGCCTCGGCAAACGGGCTGAAGACCGCGCCGCCCCGCGCCGCCTCCCCGGCGGCCGCGTGGCTCGACGCCTCATCCCCTGACGGCTCCGCCGCGGCGGCGTTCGACACGACCGCGCCGGGCGAGCCGGGCAAACCGCCTTCGCCATGGGCCCATGGCCCGAACGCCGCGGCGGCCAGGACGACACTCGCGAGCCGAAGCCTGCGCATCCGGATGCCGGAGGGACGGCGGCGCCAGCTCAATCGTTGCTGCGTTCGCATTTGCGCGAATTGACCAGGCAGCCGGCGTAGTCGGGATCGTGCTTGAGCAGGAACATCGCACGCGCGGCGACCGCGGTGTCGGCGAAATCGCTGAACACCCCGTCGACGCCGGCCTCGTAGAACGCGAGGTATTCGTTGACCGGGTTGCCGCCGAAGCTGCCGGTCAGCCGCTTCTGCTCGCTGCGAAAGGTGTACGGATGCACCAGCAGCCCCAGACGGTGCGCATTGGCGATCACATCGGTGGGCGGCAGCAGGACGCGGTCGCGCTCGTCGACCACGCCGTCGCCCGTCACGTCGACGCAGGCCCCGCCCTGCACCGACTTGCAGGCGCTCGGGATCAGGTAGGGCTTCCACGGCCCGATGCCGTCGGCATAGCCCTTCACCTCCTGCAGGCCTCGCGGCGTCAGCAGGTCCTTGAACAGGCCGTCGCGGTTCGACACCACCCAGTCGTACGGCTTGTCGTAGGGCTTGCTGAAGTCGAGCGAGCCGTCGGGCTTGACGTCGTTGGCATCGACCAGCTGGATCAGCCGCACGCTGGTCTTGCTGCGCAGGTACCGGAGATTGGCGGTCTCGAAGGACTGGATGAAGACCGGCGCGTTGCGGTGGTTCCAACCGGCCGCGCCGAGCACGGCCAGCAGCCGGTCTTCCAGCGGCAGGCCGATGCCCTGGTGGTAGGTCGGATGCTTGGTCTCCGGATAGATGCCGACGCGGCGCCCTTCTTCGCGCGACTTGCGCTTGGCGAGTTCGATCACCTCGGCGAACGTCGGGATCTGGAACTTGCCATTGAAGGCCTGGTCGCGTTCGGGAAAGGACTGGACCGCGCGCAGCTGCTTGATCTCCGCCAGCGTGAAGTCGCTGGCGAAGAAGCCGTCGGTCGCGACCCCGTCCAGCATGACGGTGCGCCGCCGATCGGCGAACTGCGGCAGGCTCTTGACATTGGTGGTGTCGATCAGGTTGGGCTCGTGCCGCGCGATCAGCTGCCCATCCTTGGTGGCGACCAGATCGGGCTCGATGTAGTCCGCCCCCAGGGCGATGCCCAGTGCATAGGCTTCCAGGGTGTGCTCGGGCAGATAGCCGCTGGCGCCCCCTCGGTGGCCGATCACCAGCGGCGCGTTGTCGGCCCGACGTCGTGCCTGCTCTTGTTGCGCCACGGCAGGCGCCACGGATGCGAACAGCATGCCCATGCCGAGCAGGGCGGCGCAGAACTTCTTTGGGTGGGTCAAGGGAGATCTCCTGTGGGTGTGTGCCTCGGCACGGTAGGCGTCCTGCGTGACAACCGGATGAACCATGGGCGGCGGCGATCAGGGAACGGCGAGGACCTGGAGCGCGAGGCGCAGTCCGCGTTCATAGGCCTCGTCGGCCGGCAACGCACCCGATGGCCGCGCCGATGCCGCGGCGCCCGGCTCACTCGGCGGCGCGGGTGCGGCGGCGGTCTCGGAGAGCACTTGCCAGCGCGCGGCGGGCAGCATCAGGACCTCGCGGTCCGGCCCCGGCAAAGCCATGCCCGCAAGGCGTCCCTGGGCATCGAGCACCGGCCCGCCCTGCGGCCCGTCGGCGACCGGGATGCCCAGGCGCCGGAGTCCGGTGCTGCCCTGGAACGAGCCGAAGAAGCCCTGGCTGAGCCACGGCCAGGCGGGCACGGCGGCGCCCGACTCGGCATATTGCAGGGCAAAGCCGGGGCTTCCGGCGAAGGGATCGCGCGGCGCGACGGCCTGCGATGCCGTCGCGTCCAATGCGGCGTCGAGGCGCAGCACCGCGACGCCGAGCGCCTCCAGCGCGGGCAGGCCGGCGTCCACCCGTGCCCGGGTGGTCCGGCCCAGGCCATTGCGCACCCACAGCGTGCTGGCGGGCGCCAGCCGCACGGCGGCGTTCGGCACCAGGGCCAGCGTTCCATCGCCGATCAGGACAGCGCTTGCGATCACGCGCGCGGCGTCCGGCATCGCCGCCTGCCCTCGCTCCATCACGGCCTGCGGCGCCATCCGGTGCGGCGTCTGCAGCAAGGGCCCCGCCGCCACCGGCAAGGGCGCCGCGAAGGCGCGGCGGACCTCCAATGGCACCGGGTCCTGCGGCGATCTCTGGAGGGTGCCGTCCAGCACCCGCTGCGCGAACGCGTCCTGGCCGCCGACCCGCAGCAGCCACGCGTACAGCGCGCCGGCCGCTGCCGATTCGAGGTGCGCCCCCGAGGTGTGGGCGCAAAACGCGAGTGCACGCCGGTACTGGCCGGCCTGCATGTAAGCCCGCACCAGTCCCATCTCGGTGTCGGGTGCGTGCAGCATCATCGCGGCGCGGTCCAGCACGTCGGTGGCCGCCACGGTGTCTCCACGCGCGAGGGCCGCCTCGGCACTGCCCAGCAGTGCCGAGCGCGCCTCCATCAGCGCCGGGTCGCGCACCCGCATGTCCGTGATCGATGCGGCAGAGCGCGGCAACGCGCCGGCCGTTGCCGGCTGTGCATCGACCTGCGCGCCGCAGAGCCCGAGCCCGATGGCGACTGCGAAGCATGCGGCCCGATGGCTCAAGTCCAATCCTCGAACCGTCAGGGCAAGGCCGTGATGCGCGGGATCGCGAGGGCCGGCAGCGTCGGGTCGTAGGCCGGCTTCGGCGATTTGTAGCCGGCGTTGAAATAGGCCGTGAGCGCATCGACGTCCTGCGCGCCGCCCAGCACGCCGGTGCCGCCCAGCAGCACCGTGAAGCCGTCTCCGCCGCTGGCCATGAAGTTGTTGACGGTGACCCGGTAGGTCCTGGCCGCGTTCTGCACCACGCCGTTGGCGACGATCGTCTCGGACGCGCCGGTCGGCACCGGCGGCGTCACGGTGACATCGGTCGGCGTGAGCACCACGTTGACGATCTTCGAGCACGGCGCGGCGGAGGCGCTCCATGAATACTTCAGGCCGTTCGACACCTGCATGATGCGCTGCGCAGTCTGGCCCTGGCAGCCGACGAACTGCTGCTCCAGCAGGTTCTTCAGCTGCTGCGCGGTCAGCGTCATCGTGACCAGGCTGTTGCCGAACGGCTGCACCGTGAAGGCATTGCCGTAAGTCACGTGGTACGGGTAGCTGCTACCGGCGATCGCGAAGCCCGGGCTGCGCACCCCGCCCGCGTTCATGAAAGCCATCACCGCGCCGCCGAGCGCAGCGGGCTGCGTGGCCTGCAATTGGGCGTCGGCGATCAGGCTGCCGGCCGGCATTTCGCCGGCGCTGTTCGCGCTGTTGGGCAGCGGCGCGGCGATCGTGCCGATGACCTGGTTGGCCAGCGGCGACACCAGCGCGCTGTAACCGTCCACGATGTTCTTGACGCTGGGGTCGGTGCGGATGGCGTCGTTGATCGCGACGTCCGTGCGATCGACCAGCCGGTTGGTCGCCGACACCGCAAGCACCTTGTGCGAACGCGGATGCAGGGTCAGGTCGATGTCGCTCAGCACACGGCCGAAGGCGCTGGCGCTGGTGACGGGGACCAGGCGGCCCTCGCTGTTGGGCAAGCCCGTCGGACGCGGTGCGCTGACCGCCACGCCGTTGACGTTCTTGACGTCGACCGTGCTGGCCGAGCAGTTGTAGGCCGAGTGCGTGTGGCCGCTGATCACCAGGTCGACGCGGTTGTCGAGCCGCTTGACGATGTTGGCGATCTCGGAGTCGCTGCCGTCGACGTTCTTCAGGTTGCCGTCGCAGCCGTTGATGTCGCCGACGTTCGGGCTGGTCTGGAAACCGCCCTGGTGGACGAGCACGACGATGGCATCGACCCCCTGCGCGCGCAGGCGCGGAATCAGCGCGTTGACCGTGTCCGCCTCGTCGCGGAACTCCAGGCCCGCGACGCCAGTCGGCGTGACGATGGCGGGCGTGCCCTTCAGCGTCATGCCGATGAAAGCCACCTTCGCGCCGTGGAAGGTCTTGATGCCGTAGGGCGGCAGCACGGTGCGGCCGGTCGCGGTCTCGAACACATTCGCCGACAGCCACTTGAACCTCGCACCGTCGAAGGTGCCCGGTGCATTGGAGCCGAGGCCCTTGCAGCTGTTCGGATCGGGAACCCCGTTGCTGAGCTTGCAGCCGCCGTCCTGCAGGCGCTTCAGTTCCGCCGAGCCCTTGTCGAACTCGTGGTTTCCCACGGCATTGAACTCGACCCCGATCTTGTTCAGTGTCTCGACCGCAGGCTCGTCGAAGAACAACGCGGAGATCAGCGGCGAGGCACCGATGAAGTCGCCGGCGCCGACGACCACGTTGTGGACGTTCTGCGCCTTCAGGCGAGCCACGTAGGCAGCCATGTATTCGGCGCCTCCGACGGCCGGTCGCTGCGCCGCCGGGACCACGGTATTGACGCCGAAGGTACCGGGCGACTGCAGGGTGCCGTGGAAGTCGTTGAAGCCGATGATCTTGACCTTGATCGGCTCGAGCGGACCGCCGTGGCGGTCATCGGCCCGGTCCCGGTCTCGATCGTTCGAGGCGACCCCCTGGGGTGGTTCGTCTGAACGGGCGTGAACGTCGATGCTGGCCAAGCCGATGCCCGAGGCAACGGCGGTCATGGCGCAAGTCAGCACGAAGCGGCGGATCATCATGGAAGAGGCTCCTGGTCCATTGAAATCACGAGACGGCGATGCGGCGGGGATGCCGATCCCACGAGGGGATTCGGATCCACGGCGCGACTATCGATGCGACCGGTGACGGGACTGTGACGCGCTGCCATGCGGCGGCTGGCCGCCGCGCCGATCAGTGTCCCTTGGCCTCGGCGCGCGCGGGGACCGCGGTGATGACTTCAGCTTGCGCGCGGCTTCTGCCGGCGGGCGACTGCGCATGGACGCTGTCCGCGAGCAGCCAGGCGACCGCCGTGGTGGTGAGGATTCTGACGATGGGCAAGGTTTTCATACGATCGGTTCGCGCGCAGGAGCGTTGCGCGCGCCGAAGGCTATCCGGGCAACATGGCGCGGCGATGACGGTTTTCGAAAGCCTTGCGACGACGACGGCTTGATCGAAGCGCGAACCTGAGCACCGCCGGACGCGTCACGTCCCCTTGCGCAAGAACACGTGCGTCGCGCGTTCGCCGGCGACGGACTCCGCGCATTCATAGCCCAGCGCCGGCAGGTCGAGGCCCTGGAAGAGCGGCTCGCCCGAGCCGAGCAGCACAGGCTGCACGGCCAGATGCAGCTCGTCGATCAGTCCCGCATTGAGATACTGCCGAACCGTGGCCACGCCGCCGCCCAGGCGAACGTCGAGGCCGCCCGCCGCGGCCCTCGCCTGCTCCAGGGCCGCGTGAATGCCTTCGGTGACGAAGCGGAACACCGTGCCTCCGGCCATCGCGAACGGCGGCCGCGGATGGTGCGTGAGCACGAACACGGGGGTGTGATACGGCGGCTCGTTGCCCCACCAGCCTTTCCAGCTCTCGTCCGGCCACGGCCCCCGGACCGGGCCGAACATGTTGCGCCCGAGGATCCAGGCGCCGATGCCGGCAAAGCCCTGCTCGGCGATGCCGTTGTCGACGCCCGTCTCTCCATCGTCATGGCCGTGCATCCGGCGCCACAGGCGGGTGTGGAAGAACCACTCCATCAACTCGGGGCCCCGGATGCCGAGCGGATTCTGCAGATCCTGGCTCGGCCCGGCGCCGTAGCCGTCGAGGGAGATGGCGAAGCTCTGAACGCGGAGTTGGGACATGGAGTGGCTCCTTGCCTGATCAAGCCGGCCCGGGCATGGGCCAGCGCCCATTGTCCACAGGGCCGAAGACCCCAGGGTCATCGCCGGCGCTGCCGCCCTATCGCATGCCGAACGCGCGCATCACGCCGGCACGGAAGCTCTTCGAGCTGGACCCCGTCGTCCCGCTACGCCAGGCTCACCACTTGTTGCGCAGCTCGCGAAGCTTGACGAACACGGTCTTCGGGTCCGGCTTCTCCGGCAGGTCGGGAAAGACCTCGCGAAGCGCCGCGATGACGCTCGGGCTGGACAGGCGCAAGAAGGTGTTGATCTGCTTCTCCTCGCGCAGCGTCGTGACGCGGGCCCTGGCCGGGTCATGCCCCGTCATGGCGGGCAACAGCGCCTTGGCCGCCGCGTTGTCGGGCTCGCGCGCGAGGGTGAAGCGCAGATTGTTCTCGATGTAGTCGTGGCCCGGGTAGACGCGCGTGTCGTCGGGCAGCTTCGCGAGCTGGTCGACGAAGGTGGTGTACAGGTCCTCGGGATTGCCGCCGTTGTGGCAGTTGCCCGCGCCGGCGTTGAACAGCGTGTCGCCGGAGAACAGCGCCGGCTGCTCGGTGTGGGATCGCAGGCAGATGTGGCACATCGTATGGCCGGGCGTGTCCAGGCATTCGAGCTCGACGGTCTTGCCGACCTTGATCACGTCGCCGGCCTTGACGCCGCGATCCACGCCCGCGATGCGAGAGCCCGACTGGTGGTGCGCAATCACCTTGGCCCCGGTCGCCGCGACCACCGCCTCATTGCCGCCGGTGTGGTCGTGATGCTCGTGCGTATTGAGGATCTGCGTGATCTCCCAGCCCTTCTCCTTGGCGGCGGCCAGGCATTTCTGGTGGTCCAGGGGATCGATGGCGAGGGCCTCGCCGCTCTCGGGGCAAACGATCAGGTAGTTGTAGTTGCGGTAGGCGTTGCCGGTCCAGATGCGCTCGACGATCATGGGATGCTCCAGGTGTCACAGGGTGTGCGAGTGGGAAGCATACCGTCGGCGCTTTCAGCGGTCGATGAAGCCCATGTGCGCCTCGGACAGGCGCGGCTGGCGCACCGGCGCGTTCGCCAGCGCGGCGTCGAGTTCGCGCACATCGTCGGCGGTCAGTCGAAGGTCCGCGGCACCGAGGTTCTCGTCCAGCCGGCCGAAGCTGCGCGTGCCCGGGATCGGCACGATCCACGGCTTCTTCGCCAGCAGCCAGGCCAGGGCGGTCTGCGCCAGGGTCGCGCGCTGGCGCTCGGCCACCTTCGCGACCAGCGCCAGCAAGGCCCGGTTGGCCTTGAGCTCCTCGGGCGCGAAGCGCGGAAAGGTGCTGCGCAGGTCGGCGTCGCCGAACGTGGCGTCGTCGCTGACCTTGCCCGTCAGGTAGCCCTGGCCCAGCGGACTCCAGGGCACGAAGCCGATGCCCAGTTCTTCCACCGTCTGCAGCAGGCCGTGCTCGGGATCGCGCGTCCACAGCGAGTATTCGGACTGCAGCACGCTGACGGGTTGCACGGCGTGGGCACGCCGGAGGGTCGCGGCGCTGGCCTCGGACAGGCCGAAGTGCTTCACCAGGCCCCGTGCCACGAGATCCTTGACCGCGCCGGCGACCTCCTCGATCGGCACCTCGGGATCGACCCGGTGCTGGTAGAACAGGTCGATGGCCTCGACCTTCAGCCGCTTCAGCGAGGCTTCGGCGACCTTGCGGATCTGTTCGGGGCGGCTGTTCAGTCCGACGATCCGGTCGTCCCGGATGTCGAAGCCGAACTTGGTCGCGACGACGACGCCGGCGCGGAACGGGGCGATCGCCTCGCCCACCAGTTCTTCGTTGACGTACGGGCCATAGGCTTCGGCCGTGTCGAAAAAGGTCACGCCGAAATCATGGGCGGCGCGGATGACGTCGATCTGCTCCTCGCGGCTCAGGGACGTCGGGCCATAGCCGAAGCTCATGCCCATGCAGCCGAAGCCAAGGGCCGAGACTTCGAGACCGCTGTTGCCAAGCTTGCGTTTTTTCATGGGTCCACTCATTGGTGAGGTCGAAGGGACGAAGGTCCCCCGTGGCTTGCCGCTGCGCGGCGCCACTGGCATGCGTACGGATCGATTTGCGGGTTCGGCGGGGGCGCGGGTGCCCCCGACTCGTCAGCCGCTTGCTCGGCCCAGCTGAAGTTCGCGCAGACGCTTGACGTCGCGTGCGGGTGGCGAGCCGAAGAAGCGGCTGTATTCGCGGTTGAACTGCGACTGGCTGTCGTAGCCGACGCGGTGTCCGGCGGTCGCGGCGTCCACGTGTTCGCCGATCAGGATCCTCGACCCGCAGTGGCTCCTGAAACCGGCGCGAGAGCAGACCGATGGCCTGCGTGATCCGCTGGCTGTGGCTGTCGACCACGGCCATCTGTGCCAGCCGCCAGCCATCGGGCGACCTGAGCAGGCGGTACAGGATCTCGCGGGTGATCAGCGGCGCCAGGGCGGGCACGTCCTCGGGCGAGGCCAGCAACTTGACCAGGCGCAGCAGCGGGTCCAGCAGCGTGGAGGAGATCTCGCCCGTGAACATCCCGCGTTGCGAGGCTCGCACCGGAAGCACTTCGCGCAGCTTGAGCTCCAGCGCCAGCGCGGCAATGTCCTTGACGTCGAAATCCAGCCGCAGGCCAAGGTACGGCGCCTCCGGCGATGCGTCGATCACCTGGCCCGCCACGGGCAGGTTCTGTGCGACCACCAGGTAGTGGCTGCTGTCGTAGACGTAGACCTCGCCACCGAGCAGGACGCGCTTGCTGCCCTGCGCCAGCACGCAGAAGGCCGGCTCGTAGACCGAGTGGACCGGATGCTGCGTGTGCGAGGCGCGGGCCAGGATGAGGCGCGGTATCGCCGTCGCATGGGCGCCGTCGGTACCGGTGTGCCGGTCGATCAGGGCGGCCAGCTCGGCCCGCATGACCGTGGCCTGCAGTTGATTGGCAGATCGATCGTCTCGCAGTGCCTGATGGGTGGAGGTCAGCATGTGCCGTAGCTTAGGCATCTCGCCGCCGCTTGTCTCGACGCCTGGGCCTCTGCCGGAGGATCGTGCAAACATCGCCAAGAATCCTGCAAGGCTGCCCAATCTGCCGACGCCGCAGGTAGCGCCGCCGATGAAGGCGGACCCCGTCCGCCGCCACTGGCCGGACTATCCCTAGCTGGTCGCGCGACCGGCAAGCGGCTATAAAGCCGTCGGCGGGTCTGTCGCAGCCGACTCGTCCCAGCCACTCCAACAACAAGTTCGGCGAGGAGACATCCAATGCAAGCTCGACTCAAGGCGGATTCGAAACGCGCCTTCTCCACCCATGGCCGGTTCGTGGTTCGCCACGTGGCGCTGGCCGTCTTGATCGCGGCGCCGGTCTTCGCATTGGCCGCCGGGGTCAGCGTGAAGCTCGATTTCTCCAGTCCGACGACGAGCCCGTTTCCGAGCGACCGCTTCACCCAGCCGGACTGGACGCAGAACACGTTCAAGCGCGTGAAGCTGCCCAAGCCGAACTGCGCCGTGATGGTGTCCGATTGCGCCGACATCGACGTCCTCAACACGCTCGACGGCTTCAATACGCAGCCGCGCATCAGCGTGCCGTTCACCGGTGAGATCGACCTGAAGACCGTCACCAGCGAGACGCTGTACCTGGTGAACCTGGGCGACACGCTCTCGGGCGCCGGCTTCGGCCAGAAGGTCGGCATCAACCAGGTGGCCTGGGACGTCGCCGGCAAGACGCTGGTGGTCGAATCGGAAGAACTGCTGCAGGAGCACTCGCGCTACGTGCTGGTGGTCACCAACGGCATTCGCGACAAGGCCGGGGACCCCCTCGATGGCGGGGCATTCGCTCGGCTTCGCCAGCCGACCGACCGCGGCGAGGCGCAAGACCGCGACACGATGGACTATCGCGGGGCGCTGCAGAACGCGGACCGCTCGATCCCGCAGGGCCGGCACCGCGCGGTCGCGCTGAGCCTGTTCACCACGCAGAGCATCAGCGCCGACCTGCTGAAGATCCGGGATCAGATCAGGCGCTCCAATCCGGCGCCCGTGAATTTCATGATCGGCAACGACGGCACGGCGCGTGCCGTGTTTCCGGTCGCCGGCCTGGCTGGAATCCAGTGGGTGCAGCAGACCGGGACGGCCCCGGCGTTCACTCCATCGCCCGTCCCGACGACGGCGCTGGGCGTGGTCCCGGGCGCGGTCGGGCGTGTGGCCTTCGGCAAGTTCAGCTCGCCCGATTACCTGAACACGGCCAGAGTCATCCCCGCCACCGGCACCTTGACCGGATTTCCGGTGCCTCAGTCGAGCAACGAGCTGGTGGTCGAGATGTTCCTGCCGAGCGGTGCCCGGCCGCCGGGTGGTTGGCCGGTGGCGATCTTCGGCCATGGCTTCACCGACAGCATGTACGGCGCACCCTGGACCGTCGCATCGATGTTCGCGTCCAGAGGGATCGCAACGATGGCGATCAGCGTCGTCGGCCACGGTGGCGGCGCCCTGGGCACGCTCAACGTGACCCCGCAGGCCGGCGCTCCGGTCGTCGTGCCGTCGGGCGGCCGCGGCTTCGACCAGGACGGCAACGGCGCGATCGACTCCACCGAAGGGGTCAGTGCGGTCGGGTCGTCGACGATCGTGTCCAGCCGCGACGGCCTGCGCCAGACCGTGATCGACCTGATGCAGCTGGTGCGGCAGATCCAGGTCGGCA
The DNA here is from genome assembly GCF_056405555.1 of Variovorax sp. P1_G12. Classification (NCBI taxonomy): domain Bacteria; kingdom Pseudomonadati; phylum Pseudomonadota; class Betaproteobacteria; order Burkholderiales; family Comamonadaceae; genus Variovorax; species Variovorax sp. P1_G12. The sequence continues at coordinate 62,054 of NZ_JBFUBW010000017.1, forward strand.
TCGATGTCGACGGCGACGGCTCGGTCGACATCGACAAGAGCCGCATCTACTACGCCGGGCAATCCTTCGGCGGCATCTACGGCACGATCTTCCTCGGCGTGGAAGGTGCCGTCAGGGCCGGTGTTCCCAACGTGCCGGGCGGCTCGATCCCCGAGGTCGCGCGCCTGGGCGGGTTCCGGGTGCTGACCGCGATCGCGTTGGCAACGCGCCAGCCGCAACTGCTCAACCTGCCGCCGACGCCGAACGTGCCGCCGCCTTTCAATCTGAACTTCAACGAGAACATCCCGCTGCGCGATGTTCCGCCACTGGTGAACGACGTCGCAGGCGCCAGCGCGATCCAGCAGGTGCTCGAACACAACACGTGGGTACAGCAGTCGGGCAATCCGGTGTCCTATGCCCCGTACATCCGCCGGCAACCCCTGCGCGGCAACGGGGCCAAGCCGGTGATCGTGCAGTTCGCCAAGGGCGACACCACGGTTCCGAATCCGACGACCACCGCGATCCTTCGCGCGGGACAGCTGGCGGACCGCGCCATGTACTTCCGCAACGACCTGGCCTTTGCCGCGACCGGCGGGGCCATTCCCAAGAACCCGCACACCTTCCTCACCAACATCGGCAACCCGGCGGCCGCGCCGCTGGCTGTCGCGGCCCAGGCGCAGATCGCGGTGTTCTTCGCGACGGACGGCGCGCAGGTCATCGACCCCGACGGTGCCGGCCCGCTGTTCGAGATGCCGGCCGGCTTGCCGTTGCCCGAAACGCTCAACTTCCTGCCCTGATCCGGTCGGGCCGCGGCGCATCGACTCGCCGGCGCTCAGCCGCGCGTGACCTCGATGCTGTACAGCCCCCAGGGGCACAGGGCGAAGCGTTCCTTGAGCGGCTTGTCCTTGAACGCGGCGAGCGTGTCGGCCTCGTAGACGGCCCACTGCGGGCCCAAGCCGCCCAGCGCGAGCGGCGCCCCGTCCATCTCGGTGGCCACGATCATGCGGTAGCTGCGCGCATCGGCCATGCGCAGCGGCACGACATAGCCGTCCACCGCGCGAAGTCCGAGCATCACTTCGCCGGCCGGCGCCACGCCCGCCGACTCGAGCACGCGGGTCAGCAAGGGACCCGCGAGCGAATGCATCTTGGCGTCGTACTCGAGCGTCGCCTTGATTCGAACCACCGGCAGGCGGCGCAAGGCCTCGGCATCGAGCACGTACGCCTTGTCGAACTTGACGCCATGCTTGACCAGCAACTGGTCGAGCGCCGGATCGACGGGGCCACGGTTGGTCTTGCCTACCGCTCCGCTGACGGTCAGGAGACCGGGACCCTGGCGCGGCGGGTCGGCCGCCCATGCGCGAGTCGCGGGCACCAGTCCGGCGAGGGTCGCGGTCCCGAGAAAGCGTCGTTTGTTCATCGCGCGATTGTGGAGCGCTACGCTTGCATCCGTCCACCGCCGTCTTTCCCGCTGACCAGCCCAGGAGACCGAACCCCATGAGCCCCATCCTCGTCGGCCTGATCGTATTTGGCTGCACCTTCTGCGGTGCGCTCGCAGGCATCGCGCTCCACCGCAAGCTGCCCTTGCACCACAAGGAAGCCGACTCCAACGACGTCATCAAGCTGGTGCTGGGCCTGATCGCGACCATCTCCGCGCTGGTCATGAGCCTGCTCATCGCCTCGGCCCATACCGCGTATGCCACGCAGGAGTCCGAGGTGCAGGCGCTCGGTGTTCACATCGTGCAGCTCGATCGCGTGTTCGCCAGCTATGGCCCGGACGCGGGGCAAGCACGCAAGACCTTCCGCCATCTTGTTGCGGCCAGACTCGAACAAGCGTGGCCGGACAGGGGTGGCGCGAAGCTGGCCTCCAGCACCCTGCGCGTGACGCGCGAATCGGACGAGGAACTGATCGAGCATGTGGTCAACCTGCAGCCGACGACGGACAGCCAGCGCTTCGCGAAGAGCCGCGCCTTGCAGCTCCTCACCGACATCGGAGACGCGCGCCAACTCCTGTACGAACAGGCCGGCGGCTCCATTTCCTGGCCGTTCCTCGTGGTGCTGGTGTTCTGGCTGGTCGTCCTCTTCGTGGGGTTCGGCTTTCTCACCCGCAGCAACGGGACTGTCCTGGTGGCACTCTTCATCGGCTCGCTCTCGGTCGCGGGCGCGATCTTCCTCGTCCTGGACATGAATCAACCCTTCAGCGGCCTGATGCACATCTCCAATGCCCCGATTCGCCTGGCCCTGGAGGCGATCAGCCGATAGCGGCGATGCCGACACCGGCCGGGCCGGAGCCGGTGGCCGCGGCAAGGAAGTGGATCGCGGTCCGATCCGATGGAGGCCGCGAAGTAGGACACTGCTGACATACAGCGCGCGGCAGCGGTGCAAAGTGATGCCTGCGTCTGTCCCAGGGAGTTGCGACCATGTCGGTTGTTTGCGAAGTCTGCGGAAAATCGAACCGCGCCAAGTCCAAGTACTGCACGGGCTGCGCTCACCCGTTGCCCGGGTCCGGGCTTTCCCGGGTCGACCCGGTGATGGCGTTCCGCCCGTCCTCCGGTGGCGCTCCGCGCGCCGACGACGGCCACCAGCCTGGAGGCGCTGCCATCGTTGCCCTGCCGGCCGAAGCGGCCTCCTTCTGGCTGCGGGCCGGCTGCGTCGGCCTGGCGATGATTCTCGGCTTCACGCTGTGGTGGATGGAGGTCACGCGCAAGCCGGGGGTGCCGCCGCTGCACACGCGGCTCCTGGCCATGCTGGCGCCGGCGCCGAGCAAGTCGCCGATCCCCTCGGCAGCTCCGGAGCCGCCCGCCGAATCGACGCCGGCGGACTCGCCGGATCAGGCACCTCCGACCCCGGCGGCCCCAGCAGCCCCAGCGGCCCCGGCCGCCGTCGCGGAAAGGCCCTCCACGGAGGCACCGGCGAAGCCCGCCGAGACCCAGGCTTCGCCGACGCCGGGTCCTGAAGCCAAGGTCCGGGCCACGGCCCGACCGGCGGCCCGGCCATCCTCTGCACGCCGACCATGGGTCGAGCCCTCGACCACGGCGGAAGAACGCGCGGCCGCACGGGCCGGGCCCGACCTGGGCCCCCCTATCGCGCCCGGACCCGGGCCGCAGTACGGCAGCACGCACTCGGCCGCGCCGCCCGTCGCCGATCTGGGACCGCCCATCGCCCCCGGGCCGGGGCCGCGGTACGACTTCTCGCGCGCTCCGGTGCGAGCGCCCTCGTCGAGGGCTGCGGAGCCGCCGCCCCCGCGTTGACTCGCGACTTTCAGGCGCCTACGACGCCTTCGCCTGGCCGTCGAGGCGACGGTTGGCGTCCATGGCATAGACGACGTGCTTGTCATCCGCCGACTTCTGATGGCCCCCGCTGTCTCCCGAAGGCAGGGATGCCGAGCCGTAGACCTCGCGCTCGAGCCTCTTCGCGCGCTCCGCGTACATGCGGGCCAGAGCGCCATGGTGCTCGGCGGCGGCCTGATGCTCGATGCGCGCCATCTGCGCTTCCTCGAGCAATGTCATGACACGCCGCAGGTGGCCGTTTCGGCTGGGCTGAAAGATGCTGAACATCCGACCCTCCTTCATGGGAAGCCATTGAAGAACATGCTTTGTACTTCAATCGTGCCGGTTGCGCTTGCGCCTTGGGCCAAAGAGGTAGGCTGTCCGGACGACCAGGGCGCGGCGGACGCCCTCGTTCAGAAGCGGTCCGCCAACCCCATCGCCGGATCGCTCACCGAGTGCCGGCCGGTCTCGATCCGGCCGGCGAAGCGCCGGTAGAAGGCGGGATCGGCATCGCAGGTCACCACGAAGTCGTACCACTGGCCGCTGGCGTCCAGGCTCCAGCGCATGCTCTTCTGGTCGCCCCCCTTGACCCGAATGCCCGACGCGCCGTTGCGATCCATACCGCGGCCCTCCTGGCCCTCGTGGTCGTCGCGATCCTCTTGGTCACCGGCCCCATGGGCATCGGGGCGCGCGTAAACCTTGTTGGACTGGACGGTGAAGCGGCAGTCGCGCCGGCCGTCGTTGCGCAACTGAAGGTAGAGGTCGCCGCGGCGCTTCTCGTAGCCCACGCGGATTTCGGGCAGCGCCACACCCCCCGCACGCAACCGGTTCAGGTCGCCCTTGAACTGGCGGTGGAAGCCGTTCGGCCCGAGCACCCACAGGTCGTACAGGCCGGCGTTGTCGGCCATGGCGGCCCAGTGGCCGTCGAGCTGCTTGCCGGGCTCGACCACGTAACGGCGCGGCAGGCGGTCCGCCAGGTTCAGCTTGTCGTAGACGTGGAACACGGCGGCGGCCTGGCCGCTGTTGGCGAACAGCAGCTGCACGCGGCCGTTGACCGAGTCCGTGCGCGCGCTGGTGTGGAGCTCGTAGGGCAGCGCGCGCGAGGGACGCACGCCGGTGGCCTGCGCCGGCAGCGGGAGGTCGGCCGTCGGGATGATCTTCGGCAGCGCCTGCTGGGCGGCGGTCAGCGCATCGGCCTCGCCCTTGGTCGTGCGTCCGGCCAGGGTGGGCAGCGGCTCGTTGTTCGGGCGCTCGAAGTTGAAGGCGCTGGTGAGGTCGCCACAGACGGCGCGGCGGTACTTGCTGATCTGCGGCTCGGCCACGCCGAAGCACTTTTCGAGGAACAGCAGCGTCGAGGTGTGGTCGCAGACCTGCGAGTTGACCCAGCCGCCGCGGCTCCAGGGCGAGACCACCCACATCGGCACGCGCGGGCCGGGGCCGTAGGGCCGGCCGTCGATCGCGGGCTGGTTCGAGGTCGCCGGCGCGTAGTTGTGATATTCGACGGCCACGTCGGCGTCGGCCAGCGTGCAGCCGCCGGCCAGCGTCCCGTCGGCATTGCGCGACGGCACCGCCGGCGACGGCAGGTGGTCGAAGAAGCCGTCGTTCTCGTCGAAGTTGATCAGCAGCACCGTCTTGCTCCAGACCTCCGGGTTGGAGGTCAGCGCGTCCAGCACTTCCTGCACGTACCAGCCGCCCTTGGCCGGACTCGACGGTCCGGGGTGCTCGCTGTATGCGGACGGAGAAATGATCCACGACACCGCGGGCAGCTTGCCGTTCTTGATGTCTTCGCGGAATGTTTCCAGGAAGCCTTGCGGCATGGTGTTGCCGAAACCCTTGGCCAGCGGGCTGAGCGCGTCGTCGATGACCGGGTCATAGAGCGGGCCGGCGGCAGTGACCGGCTGCGTGATGTCCGTGGCCGCGACATAGACCGGACGGCGGGCCACCGGCATCTGCTCGATGGCAGCGCGCCAATGGCGGAAGCCCATCATCTCGTTGCAGCCGAAGTTGTCGATCAGGCTCTGGTAGACCTTCCACTTCACGCCGCCCTTCTCCAGCCGGTCGGCATAGGTGGTCCAGGTCCAGCCCTGGGTGGCCGGGCCGATGTCGTTGCCGCCGTTGAACTGGTTGTTCAGGCCCGCCACCTCGACCCTGCTGCCGTCGACCGGGCTGATGCCGTTCGGGCCGTTGGTGCCGCTCCAGTAGAACAGGCGGTTCGCGATGGTGCCCGTGTGCATGCCGCAGTGGTAGTGGTCGCACAGCGTGAAGGCGTCGGCCAGCGCGCGCTGGAACGGAACTTCCGCGGTGTCGTAGTAGCCCATCGACAGCAGGTTCTTGGCGTCCGGCCACTTGAACATGCGGCCGTGATCCCACGCCGCCTGCGAATCGGACCAGCTGTGGGGCGTGCTGCCGGCGCGTTGCGCGTTGCCCTTGCTCTCGTCGAGGCGGTAAGGCACGTAGGTGCTGGGCGGCGTCGTCTTGGTGTAGGTCTGATGGAAGATGTTCTTGCCGTTGGGCGCGGGGACGGTGAAACGGTCGCCATAGCCGCGCACGCCCTTGAAGGTGCCGAAATAGCTGTCGAAGGAGCGGTTCTCCTGCATCAGCAGCACCACATGCTTGACGTCCTTGATGGTGCCGGTGTCGTGGTGGGCGGGGATGGCCAGCGCGCGGCGGATGCTGGGGGGAAAGGCGGCCAGCGTGGCGGCGGCGATGCCGGTGCCGGTGGAGCTCTGGAGAAACTTGCGACGTGTGGTCATGGCAGGGTCGGTTTCGAGGATTGGAACAGGCGTCAGGGGGCGTAGCTCACGCTGGGCTCGCCGCTCGCGTCGGACGCGGCCGGGGCGGGCTGGGTGGCCTTGCTGGCCGTGCCGGCACCGGCGGTGCCGGTGGCAGCGTTGGCTCCACCAAGGCCGCCGCCTTCGCCGCCACCACAGGCGGCCAAGGCGCAGGCCAGGATCGACAGCGCGACCGGCGCGCGCAGGATGGACCAGGGATACATGGGGGCAACACTCCGTTTCTTGGAATCGAGGGTGCTCGACGAACGGCGGTGTCGCCGGCGCGTCGAGGCATTCCAAGACTAGGCAGTCGCCGTGACGTCGCGATGAAGCGACGATGACATCGCGCGCGAGGCGCGCGTGCATGGGCTGCCGTACGAGCGGTCGGCAGGGTGAGCCCGGTGCGCCGACCTAGGGGTGCGCAAAGCTGGCGTCAGGACGGCCAGCGGCCGTCGCGCGACAGCTCCCGAGCAGGCGAGGCACTCCGAGGTCCGAGAGAAAAGCACATTTCGGCGTCGTCGACTTCGCCATCGATGACGCGGCAGCGCGTTCCGGGCGACAGGATCTTCGCGTCCTTGAGTGCTTGCACTTCGGCCCGCAATTCGGCTTCGATCCGTGACAGAAAGCTCTGGATCCGCGCCAGTTGTTCATCGGACAAGCGGGTCACGCGTGGCTCCTGCGGCACTGCCTCAAGGGGTTGTGGTCCGCATGAAGATGCGCTCCATGTCCTGCTCGAAAGGCTCGCCCGTGCACGCGACCAAGGCCAGCACCGAGCCCGCCAATGCGACCAGCAGGCAGGCTCCGACGAGGAATTTCTCTCGCCGCAGTGCCTTGGCCTGCGCGGGCGTCTGCTCGGGATGGGTAGCCGGCAACTCCGGGGCGTTCCCGGTTCGCGACGCATCGAACCACTCGCTGTCGAGCCACTGCGCCTCGCCCGACGAGCGCTCGAAATCCATCTTGGATGGCATCTCGCAGTTCCTCCCTGAAAGGCTCGGCAGCCGTCACCCCACGACCTGCGACACCTGCGCCTGGAGACTGCTGGCTTCCACGCGCACGGTCGAGGCACCCGACCATAAACGCCCAAGGACCATCGGTCTGTTCGATACCGCACTTAGCAGCCTGGCGCGCGGGCGCGAGGCGGGGTCCCTCGCCTCGCCTTCGACGCGCCCGCATCACCCCGCGGCACGACGCGTGCTGCGAGGAAGCAGTCGGTCGTATTCCTTCCTGACCACCTCGTAGCATTCGCAGGATCGCTTCTCCAGGCCAGGCCGGTCGAGCACCGTGATGCGGCCACGCGCGTAGCGAATCAGTCCCGCGGCCTGCAGCTGAACCGCGGCTCCGGTCACCCCTTCGCGACGAACCCCAAGCATGTTGGAGATCAGTTCCTGGGTCATCGCCAGAACGTCACCCGGCCGACGATCGAGGCTCAGCAGCAGCCAGCGGCACAGCTGCTGGTCGAGGGAATGGTGGCGATTGCAAACGGCCGTCTGCGACATCTGCGTGATGAGCGCCTGCGTATAGCGCAGCAGCAGGTGCAGCACGGGGCCGCCCCGATTGAACTCGTCCTGCAGCGCCTTGGCGCCGAGCCGGAAGCCCTTGCCGGCACTCTGGACGACGGCGCGGCTCGGCGTGGAGCCGCCCCCCATGAAGAGCGAAATCCCGACGATGCCATCCTTCCCCACGACGGCGAGCTCCGCGGAGGCGCCATTCTCCAGCACGTACAACAGGGAGATGATGGCGCTGGTCGGAAAGTACACATGGCTGAGCGTCGCCCCGGGCTCGTAAAGCACGTGGCCGAGCGGCAAGTCGATGAATTCGATCAATGGCAACCAGCGCGCCAATTCGGCGTCGGGCAGCGCTGCGAGCAAGTCGTTCAATCGCGCATCCGTGGCGGTCACCATGGCAAGACTCCCGCGCTTCGACCACCGGAGAACACCTGAAAACAGCCTCGCGACAGGCGCGAGTTTCAGAAACCGGCGTCCGTACGGTAGGTAACATAGAACGCCTGCGGCGCGAGAGTCAAGAGGCAGTTCCCCCTAGGCCGCCACGCCCCTCTGCACATCTGCCTTGGCACCCGATTCCTCGCCGTGAGCGCCGGGCGGCGGCGCCGGCGCGAGATGCAGGCTTGTCGAACGAACCCGACATTTCCGGGGCCGGCCGAGGTCATTTGTCCCCTGCATCCCGGGCTTTGGGGGGCGTCAATAGAATCCGTGCCGACGCGCCCCCGCCAAGACTTTCCCAGTTCGCCCAACCCGTGATCCCCTATGCCCGAGCTTGAATATTCCGCGCAGACCGCAGCGGTTCGCAGCGTCCTTGCCACCCATGGGATTCGCCCTGCGTTGGCGCTGCTCAATGACAGGACGGACTACAGATACACGGCCATCTACAAGTTGAGCGGCGACGCGATGCGCGCGGAGCACGTCTTCGACCGCAATTCCGAATACCGCACCTGGTTGAAAGCGGTTCCTCTGGACAAGAGCTTTTGCAAGCACGCGATGGAACAGGGCGAATTCGTGACCGACCACGTCTCCAAGGACGAGGCCCTGATGAGCTACCGCCCCTATGTCGGTCTCGTCGAGTCGTACTACGGGCGGCTGCTGACGCGCGAGTGCGGGACGCCCTATGGCACGTTCATTCATTTCGACCTGGAACCCCGAAGCATCGCCGCGACGGAGATTTCTTTTCTCCAGGAAGTGACGCCGCTGTTTCTCGACTACCTGGACTGACTTGCGAATTCACGGGGGCCATGCGCTTTTTGGCTCCGCAGCGGAATGCCGCAGCAGGATCATTTCATCGGTTGGCGAATGACCGTTTTCCATTTCGCGGGATCGGCTCGCCGGATGTCGCTCAGGTAGATCTCGTGATGCTTGCCGGCCCGGCCACTTCGCGCATCGATGAAATCGTGCAGCCGCTCCACCGTGGGGCCTTCATCCGAGAAGGGTCCAAGATGCAGCACCTGGGCGCACGGGCCCTCCGGGAAGCGCTCCAGCCGTAGCTTGTCGATGGCCGGCAGTGCCTTCTTCCGTCGCACTTCGGCCATCGCCGCTTCGATGACTTCGTCGGCGACGAAGTCGGGCTGCATGATCATCATCGTCCAGTTCCATTGCTCCCTGTCGTTGGCGACGAAGGCGGACATGTCATCGGCCCACCAGAGCCCTTCGAGCGGCATGACGGCATAGTCGGTCGCCTGCGGCCCCTTCTTGACCATGAACTTGGCGGTGTAGGAGACGGAGAACAGGGCCTCGACGGCCTGCGCATACGCCTGCGACGTGCCGGGATCGCCCCGACCGTCGACCATGAGAAACCTGAAGCTCGGCACATCGACCTGCACCACCGCCTTGGCGGACGGTTGATAGAGATGCTTCAGTTGTTTCCTGAGATCGATCTTTTCCATGGGGGCTCCAGGCGACGGCCGGCCATCATGCCGGGCGCAGCGGCTTCGACGCCAGGTCAAGCCGCCGCAGAGTCATCAAACGGGCGTACCGAACAGGCGACCAACGCCTGCGGTAACCCCCATCGCCAGCGCTCCCCAAAAAGCAACGCGCCAAGCCCCCCGGAGAACGCCTGCCCCGCCTGCACGCGCGGCAATGGCGCCCAGCAACGCGAGGAAGGCCATCGAAGTGCCCGCCGCCCAGGGAATCAGGCTGCGTTCGGGCGCCAGCATCGCGACGACCAGCGGCAGCGCGGCACCCACCGCGAAGCTGGCGGCCGAGGCCAGGGCAGCCTGCACCGGATTCGCCCCGAGACCCGAGGAGATGCCGAGTTCGTCCCGTGCATGGGCACCCAGGGCATCGTGGTTCATCAGATCGACGGCCACCTGCCGCGCCAGGGCAGGCTCGAGCCCTCGCTTGACGTAGATGGCAGTCAGTTCGCGCTGCTCGGCGGCAGGGTCCGTATCCAGCTCCATGCGTTCGCGGGCCAGATCGGCCCGCTCGGTATCGGCCTGCGAGTAGACCGACACATATTCGCCCGCAGCCATCGACATGGCGCCAGCCACGAGGCCCGCCACACCGGTCATCACGACAGTGGCATGGCTCGCGCCGGCCGCCCCGACGCCGACGACGAGACTGGCCGTCGAAACGATGCCGTCGTTGGCACCGAGCACGGCGGCGCGCAGCCAGCCGATCCGATGATTGCGGTGACGTTCTGAATGGCGCGGCATGGTTCAAGTCTAAGCGAGTGAACTCGCCTCGCCGCGTTGGACGACGGCGCCGCGATCAGCCCAGCGCGAAGCCCTCGTAGCCCCGGCCGGCCACCGCCGCGCAGCGTTCCGCATAGGCCGGGAATCCGCCGGCCAGCGGCATGAACATGCGCGGCTTGCCCGGGATGTTCGCGCCCAGGTACCAGGAGTTGCAGCTCAGGAACACCGTGTGGGCAGCGATCGCGTTGACCTGCGCGACCCAGGCGCTCTCGGCCTCGCCGGTGGCCTCGATCGTGGCGTGGCCCTGTGCGTCGAGCCAGGCGATGCACTCGGCGATCCAGTCCACGTGGTGCTCGATCGAGAGGATGACGCTCGTGAAGGCCGCGGGGCTGCCCGCGCCGGCGATGTTGAACAGGTTCGGGAAGCCGGCCACCGTCAGGCCCAGGTAGTTCAGCGGCCCGTCGCGCCACTTGTCCTGGATGCGCAGGCCGCCGCGGCCGCGCAGGTCCATCCGCATCAGCGTGCCGGTGACGGCGTCGAAGCCGGTGGCCAGCACCAGCGTGTCGAAGGCGTGCTCGCGCCCGCCGGTGCGCAGTCCGCCCGGCGTGATGGCCTCGATCGGCTGCGCGCTGACGTCCACCAGGTGCACGTTCGGCCGGTTGAAGGTCTCGTAGTAGTCGTCGGCCACGCACATGCGCTTGCAGCCGATGGGCTGCTGCGGCGAGAGCAGCGCCGCCGTCGCCGGGTCGCGGACCTTCTCGCGGATCTTGCCGCGCACGAACTCGGCCGCCAGTGCGTTGGCCCGCAGATCCGTCATCAGGTCGGCGAAGGCACTGAGCATGGAGAACCCGCCGAAGCGCCAGCGGGCCTCGAACACCGCTGCGCGCTCTTCGGGACTCGCCGCCAGCGCCGAGTCCGGGTTCGAGGGCAGCTCGCAGCCGAAGCCGGTGCGCATCTGGCGGTTGCGGGCCCGGAAGCCCGGGTAGTCGGCCTTCACGCGGGCCTCGTGCGCCGGATCGAGCGGTCCGTTGTGGGCCGGCACCACGTAGGCGGCGGTACGCTGGAACACGGTCACCGACGCCGCCTGCTGCGCGATGCGCGGGATCACCTGGACCGCCGAGGAACCCGTGCCGATCACGCCCACACGGCGGCCGCCGAAATCGACCGGCGCATGCGGCCAGTCGGCCGTGTGCAGGACCGGCCCGGCGAAGGTCTCCAGGCCGGGAAAGGCGGGCGTGTTCGGTGTCGACAGCGGCCCGCTGGCCAGCACGACGAAACGCGCGTGCCAGGCCTGCGCCGCGCCATCGGCGCCGGTGCCGCCGATCTGCCAGCGCTGCCCGTCGTCGTCGAAGCGGGCCGACGTCACGCGCGTGTTCAGGCGGATGCCGCCGCGCAGGTCGAAGCGGTCCGCCACGTGGTTGGCGTAGCGCAGCAGTTCGGGCTGCGAGGCATAGCGCTCACTCCACTGCCATTCCTGCTGCAGGGCCTCGCTGAACGAGAACGAGTACTCCAGGCTCTGGATGTCGACGCGGGCACCGGGGTAGCGGTTGGCGTACCAGGTGCCGCCCACGCTGGGCGCGGCCTCGAGCACCAGCGCCGACAGGCCCATCGCGCGCGCCTTGCGCAGCATGCAGAGGCCACCGAAGCCGGCGCCGACGATCAGCAGGTCCAGCGCCTGCGGCGCATGCGATTCGGTGAAGCCTTGCGTGGTCATGCGGATCTCCAGTCCCGTGGGGCGTCGACGACTCCGGTGCCACCGGAACGAACTCCCCATGAGGCGATGGCCAGGCCCGCGCCAGTATGCTGCGCGGCCAAACGGCTGTCGAGGTCCGCCGGGCTCGCGACCGAAGCGATCGAAGTCAGCCGTCACAATCGCCATCCGGCGGCGGCAACCCTTGGCCCGCGAAGCCAGTCGATTTTCTTTCAGCGATCCATGTTCACCCTGACCCGCCTGACATTCCAACGCGCCAGGAAAGAGCGCCTGCCCCAGGTCGCCGGCAGCCTGACCTTCACGACCCTGCTGTCCATCGTGCCCTTGCTGGCCGCGAGCTTCGCGCTGTTCACGCACTTCCCGATCTTCAGGCGCTTCAAGGACGCGCTTCAGGAGATCCTGTTGAGCCGGCTGCTTCCGGCGGACATCGCGCGCACGGTGTTGAAGTACCTGAACCAGTTCGCCGCCAACGCCAGCGGCCTGACCTGGGTCGGCTCGCTGTTCCTGCTGGGCGCGGCCATCGCGATGCTGCTGACCGTGGAAAACGCACTGAACCAGATGTGGCAGGTCCGCAAGAATCGGCCGTTGTTCAGGCGGGTCGGCCTGTACCTGCTGATGCTGGCGGTCGGGCCGCCCGTGCTGGGTCTGAGCCTCTGGGCCACGTCCTACTTGCTGGGCAGTTCCATGGGGCTGATCGGCGCGCTGCCGCGATCACTCGCCTTCGTGCTCGACCTCGGGCCGTTCATGCTCGGCGTGATCGCGCTGACGAGCATGTTCTACCTCGTGCCGAACACCCAGGTACGGCTGCGCGACGCCATCGCGGGCGGCTTGATCGCCAGCGTGGCCTTCGAGCTGGGCAAGCGCGGCTTCACCGCCTACCTCGCCAAGGTGCCCACGTACAAGGCGCTGTACGGGGCGTTCGCCGCGCTCCCCATGTTCCTGCTATGGGTGTACTTCTCGTGGCTGGTCACGCTGGTCGCGGCCATGATGACGGCCAACCTGGCGCTCACCCGACGGCGGACGGGCGGCAAGGCTGCTCGGGCCTAGGCATTCATCACAGTGCGTGCAATGAGCCCCAGCTGAACCTCCGCCGCGCCGCCGAAGATGGTGTAGGCCCGGCTGTTGCAGTACTCCGGCACCAGCGTCGCCGTGGCGTTGCGGCCATCGGCGGGGTCGCTGCGCCAGCGCAGGCTGTCACCACCGAGGGCTTCCACGCCCAGTTCGCCGATCGCCTGCTTGAGCCGGCTGGCCCGCAGCTTGAGGATCGACGACACCGGTCCGGGGTTGGCGCCCGGCGCCAGGCCGCCCATGGTGCGCAGCTCCAGCCACTCGAAGGTGTCGACATCGGACGCCACCTCGCCGAAGCGGCGCAGCAATTCGTCGTTGACGGCACCGGGCACGCGCAGCGCCTCGGCCACACGCTTGAGCTGCAAACGCAGCCGCGGGCTGAAGATGCCGGCGCCGCGCTCGAACTCGAGCAGGTACTTGGCGCAATCCCAGCCCGCGTTCTCCTCCCCGATGCGGTCGGCCTGCGGCACCCGGACACCGTCGAAGTGCACCTCGTTCACCTCGTGGTCGCCGCCGATCGTGGCGATCGGCCGCACCGAGATGCCCGGCAGGTTCATGTCGACCAGCAGGAAACTGATGCCCTGCTGCTTCTTGCCTTCGGTGCTGGTTCGCACCAGCGCGAACATGCGGTTGGCCTTGTGCGCGTAGCTGGTCCAGATCTTGGTGCCGTCGAGCACATAGTCGCTGCCGTCCGCCCGCGCACTCAGCGACAGCGACGCGAGGTCCGACCCGGCATTCGGCTCCGAGAAGCCCTGGCACCAGTAGTCCTCGCTCGACAGGATGCGCGGCAGGTAGCGGCGCTTCTGCGCCTCGGTGCCGTAGCGCAGGATCACCGGCCCCACCAGGCGCACGCCCATCGGATGCACCAGCGGCGCGCCGGCCAGCGCGCATTCGGTCTCGAAGATGAAGCGCTGCAGTGCGCTCCAGCCGGTGCCGCCCCACGCCACGGGCCAGAGCGGCACGAGCCAGCCCTTGGCCTGCAGCGCCTTCTGCCACGGCGTCGAGACTTCGGGCGCCGGGTACATCGACGTGGTGCTGCGCTGTCCGTCCCGCAGGGCAGCCGTCAGGTTGGCGGCGAGAAAGTCGCGCACTTCTTCGCGAAAGGCCCGGTCGGCGGGTTCGAGTTCGAGATTCATGCGCTGTGTCCTTCCATCGTCGTCGCGCGATCGTGAAGCGTCTGGCTGCAGCCGAAGGCACCGTTGGCCATGAGTTCCCGACCGTGCCGCAACGCATGCGACGCCGCATCGCCACCCTGCTGCCCGAAGGCCAGAAGCAGCCGGAAGGTCGCGGCGATCGGCAGCTCCTCGCACACGCCCATCGCGCCGTGCAGCTGCACCGCCTCCTGCGCGACGAAGCGGGCGGCGCGGCCGACCTTGTTCTTCACCAGGGCCGCCAGCTCGGGGCCCGCGTCGGGCGACAGCGCGAGCCGCATCGATGCCAGCTCGCAGACCGCTTGCGCCTCCGCACAGTGCACCGCCATCTCAGCCAGCCGATGCTGCACCACCTGGAACTGCGACAGGCTCTGGCCGAACTGCCTGCGTTGCTGCGTATGCGCGGTGGTCTGCGCCAGCGCTGCCTGCATGGCGCCCGTGGCCTCCCAGCCGAGCGCGACCAGGCCTTCGGCCAGCACCCGGTTCAGCCGCACATCCATGTCGCTTTCGCGCTCGTCGCCCAGCAGGATCGCCGGCGTGCCGGCGAAGACGATGTCGGCCGCGCGTCCGCCCGCGCTGGTGTCGTAGGCGTCCGCCTGCACCCCGTCCGCGGGCGGGTCGACCATGAACAGCCGCGTGCCGCCATCGACCGTCGCCGAGACGATCCAGCCCGCAGCGCCGGGCGCAGCCATCGATTGGCGCTTTGCACCGTCGAGGCGCCAGCCGGACGCGGTCCGCACCGCCGTCGTGCGACGCGGCGCCCAGGGCAGCCGATCGCCAGGCTCGGCGTGCGCCAGGGCCAGCCGTCGCTCGCCCGCCATGAGCGGCGGCAGCGATTCGGCTTGCTGTGCCGCCGTGCCCGCGAGGGCCAGGAGCCGCGCGGCCTGCAGCACGCACGCATGCCACGGCTCGACCACCAGGTGCCGGCCGAAGGCCTGCATCAGCAAGCCCGCCTCGAGCGGCCCCAGGCCCAGCCCGCCGGCGCCTTCCGGAATCGGCAGGCCCAGCCAACCCATCTCCGCGAACGCAGCCCAGGCCACGGGCGAGCCGCCGTCGCGATGCAGGCCGGCCTCGCGCTGGCGGAAGTCGTATCGGCCAGCCAGCCAGTCGAGCGCGCTGGACTGGATCAGCGTCTGTTCTTCGGTGAGCGCGAGCCTCATTCGACGCGCTCCGTTTCGCAAGACCCCTGCATCAGTCGGCCTTGATCCTGGCGCTGGCGATCACGCGCGCCCACTGGTCGATGTCGCGGCGCAGGAAGCTCGCGAACTCGGCGGGCGTGTTGCCGATGATGTCCAGCCCCCAGCCCTTGAAGCGCTCGCGCAGCTCGGGCTCTTTCAGGACTTCGACGATCTCGCGATGGAGGCGGTCGATCACCGGCTGGGGCGTGCCGGCCGGCGCCACCAGGCCCAGCCAGGGCATCGCCTCGTAGCCGGGCAGGCCGGATTCGGCGACGGTCGGCAGTTCGGGAATCGACTGCGAGCGCTTGACCGTCGTCACCGCCAGCGCACGCAGCTTGCCGGACCTGATGAACGGCCCCGAGGAGCCGAGCGCATCGATCATGACGCCGACCTGGCCGCCCACCACATCGGTCAACGCCGGGCCGCTGCCCTTGTACGGAATGTGCACCATGAAAGTCTCGGCCATGCTCTTGAAGAGCTCGCCTTCGAGATGGGTGGAGGTGCCCATGCCCGTCGAAGCGTAGTTGAGCTTGCCGGGGTTCTGCTTCGCGTACGCCACGAGCTCGGCCACCGACTTGACCGGAAGCTGCGGGTTGACCACGAGCACGTGCACCACGGACGCGACCTGCGTCACGGGCGCGAAGCTCTTGATGGCGTCGTAGCCGACCTTGTCGTAGAGCAGCGGCGCGGTGCCGAGCGACGAGGCGGCCAGCAGCAGCGTGTAGCCGTCGGCAGGCGCACGCGCGACGTAGTCGGACGCCAGCACCGTGCCGGCGCCCGGCTTGTTGTCGACGATGACCGGCTGGCCCAGGCGCGGCGAGAGCTTCTCGGCGAGCGCGCGCGCCAGGAGGTCGGTCACGCCGCCGGGCGGGAACGGCAGCACCATGCGGATCGGCTTGTCGGGATAGGCCTGCGCGAGCGCGGCCGCCGGCGCCAGCAGCGATGCCGCGACGGCCAGCACCGCGGCGGACACGGTCTTCATCAAGGACGTTTTCATCGGGGGTCTCCTGGAGTGATTTTCAAAGAGCGGGGCGAACCAGCACCAGCGCATCGAGCGCCACCGCACCGGCGCCACGCGCGCGCACCTGCAGCGGATTGATCTCGACCTCCTCGGCCTGCGCACCGAGCGCCGTGGCGGCATCGGACAGCGCGGCGATGCCGGCGCAGGCGGCCTCGACGTCGGCCAGCGGCCGGCCGCGAAAGCCGTCGAGCAGCGGCCAGGCCTTCAGCGAGCGCAGCATGTCGCCGACCATGGCCGCGTCGACCGGCAGCAGCCGGTGGCTGGCATCGCGGTAGAGCTCGGTCAGCACGCCGCCGAGTCCGACCGTGAGCGCGGGGCCGAAGACCGGATCGTGGGTGACGCCCGCGATCAGTTCGGCCACGCCGCCGCGCGCCATCGGCTGCACCAGCAGGCCGTCGATGCGCGCGGACGGGTCGTACGCTTGCGCGGCGGCGAGCACCTCGGCGCAGGCCGTGCGCAGCGAGGCCGCATCGCCGATGTCCAGGCGCACGCCGCCGGCCTCGGTCTTGTGGGCGATGTCGGCGCTGAGGATCTTCAGGGCCACCGGCCAGCCGATCTGCCCGGCCGCCCGCACGGCAGCGTCGGCATCGGCGCAGACATGCTCCGGCAGCGAAGGCACGCCGTAGCGCGCGAGCAGCGCCTTCGTGTCGTGCTCGTTGAGCCGGGCGGGCAGCGCCGGCGCGGCGTCGTGCCGCGGCGGTGCGGCGCGCAAGGCGGCCCAGCGCGCCACGGCCGGACGGCGCGCCAGCCACAGGCAGTACGGCGCCAGCGCCTGCGTGGCGCGGCCGAGGTCGTCGAACACCGGCACGCCGGCATCGGCCAGCCGCGCGCGGCACTGCGCGGCGCCCGTGTCGATGGCGACGAACAGCCGCGGGAAGCGCGCGCAGACGTCGACCAGCGTGTCGGCCATGCGGTCGAGCAGGTAGCCCGGCGCATAGACGATCACGGTGTCGATCGCGTCGCTTTCCGCCAGCGCGGTGAAGATGGTCCGCACGAAGTCGGGCTGGTTCACCACGTTGCCGGTCACATCGACCGGGTTCGACACCATGCCGTAGTCGGGGATGCCGTCGCGCAGCGCCTGCTGCAGCGCGGGCGGCAGCGTCGGCACGTCCAGGCCCGCGCCGATCAGCTTGTCGGCCAGGATGGCGCCCAGCGCGCCCGACATCGTCACGATGGCGACGCGGCGGCCGCCCTCGCGTCGGCGGAAGCCGCTGAGGTAGGCCAGGTCGGCCATCTGCGCGAAGTCGGTGCCGCGGATCACGTTGAGCTGCTCGAAGCCCGCCTGGTAGAGCGCCAGGTCGCCGGCCAGCGCCGAGGTGTGCGAGCGCACCGCCTCCGAGCCCTTCTCGGTTTCGCCCGCCTTGTAGATCACCAGCGGCTTGCCCTGCGCGGCCAGAGACAGCGCGGCATCGATGAAGCGCCGGCCGTTGCGCAACTGCTCGACGTAGCCGATCACGCAATCGGTCTCCGGGTCCTGCGCCAGGAATTCGAGGTACTCGGCAAACTCCAGCGTGGCCTCGTTGCCGGTGTTGATGAACTGGCTGACCGGCACGCCGAGCCGCCGGATCAGCGCGAACACCGCCGAGCAGACATTGCCGCTCTGCGTGAGCACGCTCACCCGGCCGGGCTGCGTTTGCGGCGGCACGTTGCGGAACACCGAGGCGAAGGCCGTGTGCGCCTGCAGGTTCAGGTTGGCGAAGCCCATGCAGTTGGGGCCGGCCACCACCATCCCGCTGCGCGCGACGAAGTCCTCCAGCGTGCGCTGCAGGGCTTCCCCGGCCGCGCCCGCCTCGGCGAAGCCGGCCGCGTAGACGATGGCGGCCGGAATGCCCCTGGCGTGGCAGCGCTCGAGCATGGCGGTGACGTCTTCCGCGCCGATGGCCAGCACGACCAGGTCGGGCGTCTCGGGCAACGATTCGATGTCGGGATAGCAGGTGTAGCCGAAGACCTCCTGGTACTTGGGGTTGACCGGGAACACCTGGCCCGCATAGCCGAAATGACGCAGCAGATCGAGCGGCATGCCGCCGATCCGGCCGGCCTGGTTGCTGGCGCCGACCATGGCGATCGAGCGCGGCTGAAGCAGCGGGCCAAGTCGGTGACGCGAGTGAACGCTCATGCCCGCGCTCCCTTGATGATCGCGTTGGCCAGGCCCGCTTCCTTGGTCTGCCGGTACTCCTCGCTCACATGGCTGAGCTGGTGCACGTCGAAATGCGCCGACAGTGCGTGGCGCATGCCCTGCACGTCCACCGAGCGGTTGAGCGACTTCTTCAGGATCTGCAGCGCGAAGGGCGGGGCCTTGGCAATGCGCTGGGCCAGCGCCATCGTCTCCTCGTCCAGGCGGTCGTTGGCAGCCACCCGGTTCACCATGCCGAGCGCCTTGGCCTCCGCCGCCGACAGGCGCTCGCCGGTGAAGAGCAGTTCCTTCGCCTGGCGCAAGCCCAGGACCCAGGGATGGATCAGCACTTCCGTCGCCGCCGCGCCCATGGTGTGCGTCACCGGGTCCGAGAAGAAGGCGTCCTCCGACGCGACCATGAGGTCGCACATGTTGGCCAGCATGAAGCCCGCCGCCACGCAGGCGCCCTGCACCTGCGCGATGGTTGGCTTGGGGAAGTCCCAGATGCGCATGCAGTAGTTGAAGTAGCGCTGCTCCTCATAGGCCCAGCGTTCCTCCACCGTGAACTCGGCGCGCTCCGCCTGCGCCTGCTTCAGGTCGTGACCGGCCGAGAAATGCGCGCCCTTGGCGGCAAGCACCACCACGCGGGTGGCCTCGTCGGTGCGCGCGGACTCGAAGGCAGCGTCGAGTTGGTCGAGCATCTGCTGGCTCTGGGCGTTGCGCGCCTGCGGGCGATTGAGCCAGATGCGGCGCACCGCGCCGGTCTGCTCGATCAGGAGAAGGGGTTCAGTCATCGAAGTTCCTGCGTACGGGGAAGCGCCGATGGTCGGACGGGTATGCTCATCCTGCGATCAACAACTGCGAGAAATCCCACATCGTGAGCAAACCTATGGAAACCCCGGGGGCCCAGAACATGCGGCGTTCGCTCCAGGTCCTGCGGGTGCTGGGCGCGCACCACGAGGAAGGCCTGGCGGTGAACGAAGTGGTCGCCCTCACGCAGCTCGAGCGATCGACGGCGCACCGCCTGCTCACCTGCCTGGTCGAGGAACAGTTCGCCGAGCGCGACGCCGCCACGCGCCGCTATCGGCTCGGCCTCGAGGCGATGCGCCTGGGCTTCGCGTCGCTCAAGCGCGCGCCGCTGCTGGGGTCGTACCAGCCGATGCTGCAGCGCCTGGCACGCATCTCCGAAGACACCGTGTTCCTGCTGGCGCGCCAGGGCGACTACACCGTCTGCCTCGCGCGCGAGGACGGCGCCTTCCCGGTGAAGATCTTCAGCACCCGCGTCGGTGACATCCGCCCCCTGGGCATCGGCGTGGGCGGGCTGGCGATGCTGTCGGCCGCGCCCGACGACGAGATCGCGCGAATCCGCACCCAGCACGCGCCGGCCTTCGATGCCGCGGGGCTGACCCCGTCGCAGATCAGCAAGGTGATCGCGCGCACGCGCCGGACCGGCTACGCGGAGTTGGTGGACACCGTGACGCAGGGCGTGGGCGGCGTCGGCGCGGTGATTCCGAATGCGGGCGCGCCTTTCGCCGCCATCTCGATTGCGGCGATCAAGCCGCGCATGGGCGCGGCGCGGCGCGCCGAGTTGGGGCAGTTGCTGGTGAGCACCCTCGACGGCGGCGGCGGCTGAACGCACGGCCGACGAATCCTGTCGATCTGCGAACCGGACCGAGCGCGGCAGGCCCGCGCCTGCTGCGGGTAATCTCTGTCTCGATGAGCCCCTCAGAACCTCGCCCCGCATCCGTCTGGAATCGCTTCTGGTCCCCGAAGAGCTTCCTCGAGCAGGCTGCGCCCGAGGCGTCCGCGGAAGAGGCCGAAGCCATCGCACGAAGGAACGACGTCTGGCTCAAGACCTACATGGACCTGTACATCCTCAGGTGGGGCGGGCTGTGGGCGGCTTCGCTGGCGGTGGCGCTTCTCATGGCGGAAGTGGCGGGCCTCCTGTTCGCGCTCGCCCTGGCGGCGAACCTGGCGGCTCTCGTCGGCCTGGTCGCCATGGTCCTGATCTATCGCCGGGCGTCGAGGGCCGTTCGAGATCAGACCCGGAACAATGGCAGGCGATGACGCGTCGGCTCGACACTCAAGGCAGTGCAGGGGCCACCCAGCGCATCGCCACCCCGTAGGCCAGGGCACCCACCAGCGTGGGCCATGCGATGCCCCCGATCCAGCGCTTGCTCGCAGCGACCGCCGCCAGCGCGAGGATCAGCCCGGCGGCTCGCGCCGGTGCCAGCGCCTGCGGGAAATAGCCAGCCAGCGAGACCGCGAGCAATGCGGCGATGGCCGCCGGCCCCACTCCTTCGAAGAGCCGGCGCCATCTCCCGGCGCGGGTCGACGCACGGTCGGCCGCGCGGCGCGCATGCCATAGCGGCAGCCAGCGCAGCAGGAAGGTGCCAAGGCCGCACAGAAGAATGATCGTGACGACGGACCTGTTCATGCCCTTGGCCTCGCAATGGCATTGGCCAGCGCGCCGGCCACGATGCCCAGCGCGAGGGCATGGTGGGCCGGCAACACCGCCAGCAAGACTGCGGCCGACGCTGCGGCGACGAGGATCGGCATCTTCCAGCGCGCGACGCCGATTTCGAGCAGCAGCGAAAGGAACAAGGCCGGCAGCACGAAGCCGAGCGCATCACGCGCAAAGTCGGGCAACAGGTCGATCCGGCCCGACAGGCGCGTCCCCAGCCAGGTGCCGAGCAACCAGGCGCTGTAGGCCCCCAGTTGCAGCCCGACCAGCCACGTCTCGCGCTCCGCCGCAGGCACGCGGTCGACCTTGCTCAAGGCGGTCGCGAAGACTTCGTCGGTCAACCCGAATGCCAACAATGGAGCAGGCAGCGGCGCCGTCCGCGCCGGCAATCGATTCACCAGCGCGGGTCCATAGAACAGATGGCGCGCATTCATCAACAGCACCGTGGGAACCGCAGTCCACCACGCGGCGCCCGAGACCAGCAGCGCGATCAACAGGAACTGGCTGGCCCCCGCGAACACGGCCGCCGAGATCAGCAGCGTGGCATTCGGCGACAGGCCGGCCTCGACCGCAGCCAGACCGAATGAGAAGGCGATGGGCAGATAGCCGACGGCGATGGAGAGGCTGGCGACGAGGCCTCGCAGAAGGGCGCGGATCACATCAGGCATCAAAGAGGAAGTGGCCGGCGAAACGCGAGCACATGGGTGCCCCCACCCCAGTGATCGGCTCGCACGGTGGCGAACACGCGGCGATGCGGTGGCTGCGGATACTCCGGCCCAAGGCATTGATTGCACTCATGACACTCCCTTCGAGCTGCGCCCTTGTTTGTTCTCTTATAGAACGGCCTTGTTCGCCATGCAATCCGGCACGACGATGCAGCGCCTCCAAGGAGCTTTTCGCGGAGGGTTCTGACTCGCGAATCAGCGCATTCACGCGCAAGGCCAGGCGGCTCGCCAACGCATCAATTGGCGGGAGCGAGCTCGATCACCTGCCAGGCCCCGTTCGGAGCTCGAGGGCGCGCGTCAGCCGTTGGGGTACGCCTGGGCGATCAGCTTCGCGCGAAGGGTGGCCCACTGAGCGTACATGTCGTGCACCAGGTAGAGATCCCGGCGGCGGGTCCACGGCTGGCCCGACTGGGGGTCATACGTGCCCGGCATCGGGATTCCCGCGGGGGCGAACGCGGCGATGCCGCGATCGCGCGTGGTCTGCACGCAGCGCTTGATGTGATCGCGGAAACCAACGACCGCGGCGGTGCCGATGCCACCGGGAAGCTTGGCACGGGCCGCGAGGACCTGGGCGGCCACGCCGTCGGTGCTCAGGTAGGTGATCGTGCCGTCCGCGGCGATGACCGGCTCGACGGACGTCAGGTTGGAGATGCCGTACTTCGACTTCAGCCAGCGGGCGATTTCCCACTGCGCGTACACATGAACCTGGCGCCGCGCCAGGACCGCGGCCACGGCATCTGCCAGCGCTTCGTTCGTCGGGCCCGGGTCCGCGAGCACCTTCGACGGGTCGCCGCCACCGGCGGGCAGCCGGTTGCCGAACGCGTAGGCGACGATGAAGTCCAGCTGCGCCACGGGAGCAGTGTCCGGCTGCCAGTCGAACCCGACGTCCTCGATGTGTGGGACGAGGGTGCGCGCACTGGCGCTGTCGTCAATCTCCTTCGACAACGCGGCCAGCATGTGCTGCTGAAGTCCGTCCTTGGCCAATGGGCGTTCCGCCCGCGCGGACGCCGAGCCGACGATGGCGGGCAGGACAATGCCGGTGGTCACGGCGGTTGCTAAATCACGGCGACGCATGGATACCCCTCTTTTCTTTGCTACACGGTGGCTGAAAGGGGTGAAGTCTGCAGTGCAGTTGTGACAACACTGTGGAACGGCCTGCCGCTGGACCGCAAGGCGACTTATCGCATGAACGTCCCCGCGCTACGCCGCCAGCACGGCGCTCGCACTCGCCACGCGGCGCCTGAACAGATCCGCCATGGTCGCGGCCGCCAAGGACAGCGGTGTCCCTCGCAGCGTCATGATGCCGATGGTTGCTGGGGGCATCGGCGCCTTGACTCGAATTCGTGCCACTTCATCGCAGTAGGGCTTGACCTTGAGCATCGCGGAGGGACAGATGAGCAAGGCGTCGCTTCGCGTCATCAGATTCCACATGACACCGAAGGTGTCGCATTCGACCACGCGTTCGGGCAAGGCCAAACCCGTCGCGCGCAGACCGTTCAGAACGGCCTCGGTCTGACTGCCGGTTGAAACGTTGAGCAGCCACTCGCAGTCGACGACGTCCGCCCAGCGCGTGGCTCGAGCGAGGGGGTGGCCGCGCCGGCAGGCGATCATGAATTCGAGCGGGCGCAACGGCTCGAATGCGTACTCGTCGTCCTTCGCCATCAGCATGCGCACGGCCAGCGCGAAATCGAGCGTGCCATTGCGAAGTGCGGGCAGGACCGCCGGCAGCAAACCTTCCGACACCCTGACCCTGGCCGCAGGCATGCTTCGCCTGAAGTCGCTCAGGACATCGGGCAAGACGCTCAGCATCACCATCGGCGTCACGCCCACCGACACGCGCGCCCGGGCGCCACCCAGAAGTTGCCGGATGTCCTGTCGCGCAAGATTCAACTGGGTTTCCGCGATTCGCGCACGCACGGTCAGATGCTCACCGCACTCGGTGATCGCGATGCCCTTCGAACTGCGCGTGAGGAGCGGCGCGTCGAGCTCGCCTTCCAGCTCCTTGATGGCCTTGGTCACCGCGGCCTGACTGAGATGAAGACTGCGAGCGGCCGCCCTGATGCTGCCGAGCTCGGCGACTTTCAACCAGGCCCGAAGGTGATGATCTTTCATGTGCGGCCGCCTGTGCGATGGTGACAACTGTAGATTGTCACCATAACAAAATAATAGCCTTACGCGCAGCGCCGGCGATGTCTAAGCTGAATGACATCAAGACCGATGGCCATCCAAAGCCTGGTTCCGCGAAGACTCTTCTGGAGAATGCCCATGCCGAATTTCTTGAGTCGTGCCCGCACCGCCGCTGCATCGTCCTTCGTGCTGCTCGTCGGCCTGTGCGCCGGTGCCGCCCACGCGGAATGGCCCGAGCGACCCATCAAGCTCATCGTGCCGTATGTGGCGGGCTCCGGTCCCGACGTCGTATTGCGGCCCATCGCCGACGCCCTCGGGCGCGAACTGGGCCAGCCGGTCGTCATCGACAACCGCGGCAGTGCGGGAGGCATCGTCGGTACCCAGTTGCTGGCGACATCGCCCGCGGACGGCTACACGATCGGTTTCGGCAACCTGGTCACGCTGGCGATCAACAAGAGCATGTACTCGAAGCTGCCCTATGACCCGCAACGCAGTCTCGCGCCCGTCAGCCTCGCCATCAGCAATGCGCTGGTGCTCGTCGCCCGCAACGACTTTCCGGCCAACAACATCAAGGAGCTGATCGCCTATGCCAAGCAGAATCCGGGCAAGATCAGCGTGGGCTCGCTCGGGATCGGATCGAGCGCCCATCTGGCCGGCGAGCTACTGAAGAGCGAGACCGGCACCTTCATGCTCCACGTTCCGTACAAGAGCGGCCAGCAGGCAGTGGTCGACATCGCCGGTGGCCAGCTGGACGTGATGGTCGACAACGTCGCCGGCGTCCTGCCCTTCATCCGCTCGGGCCAGGTCAAGGTGCTGGGCGCCACCAGCCTCAAGCGCGTGCCCGTCCTTCCCGATACGCCGACGGTGGATGAATCCGGCCTGAAGGGCTTCGAGGTGGTTTCCTGGGGCGGGATCGTCGCGCCTGCCGGCACGCCCAAGCCGGTCATCGACAAGCTCAATGCCGCTATCGCGAAGTCGCTTCAGGACCCGGCGGTCGTCAAGCTCAACGCGACGCTCTCCGTCGATGCGACGCCCTCCACGCCCGCGCAATTCGCCAGTCTCATTGCGACCGAGATCCCGCGCTGGGGTGCGATGGTGAAGCGATCCGGCGCGACGGCCGACTGACCGCGGCCAACGTTCCCGACCCCGACCCGGAGACACCATGACGAACGAACTCTGGCACTGGAACGCCCTCGACCTTGCAAAGGCCATCCGAACGCGGGAAGTGTCCAGCCGGGAAGCCGTGCAGAGCTGTCTCGAACGAGCCAATCAGGTCAACCCCACCTTCAATCCGCTCTCGGAGATCCATGCCGATCAGGCCACCCGGGCCGCCGACGCCGCCGACGCCGCCGTCCGCGACAAGGTGGAACTCGGAATGCTCCACGGCGTGCCGGTGACGATCAAGGCCAATGTCGATGTCGCCGGATCGGCAACGACCAACGGGGTGGTCGCGTACCGCGACGTCATCGCCTCGGAGAACAATCCGGCGGTCGACAACTGGCTGAAGGCCGGCGCCGTGATCATCGGTCGTACGAACGTTCCGGCGTTCTCCTGGCGCTGGTTCTCGGACAACGATTTGCACGGGCGCACGGTCAACCCTTTCGATGCGACGCGCACGCCGGGTGGCTCCAGCGGCGGCGCTGCTGTGGCCGCCGCCTTGGGTGTCGGAGCTCTTGCGCACGGCAGCGACCAGGGAGGGTCGATCCGGTATCCCGCCTACGCATGCGGCGTCGCGGGATTGAGGCCGTCGCACGGGCGCGTGCCTGCGTACAACGCCAGCCAGAATTCGGAGCGGCCGATCGCATCCCAGATGGCGGCGACCCAGGGCCCGCTGGGCCGAACCGTCGCCGACCTCCGCCTGGGGTTGGCCGCGATGTCGTCCGGGGATCCCCGTGATCCCTGGTGGGTTCCGGCGCCACTCGAGATGCGCCCGAGGGACGACCGCCCGCGCGTCGCGTTGTTCACGGGCACGCCATCGCTCAGGCCCGACCCCGCCGTTCTGGCGGCCTTGCAGCAGTCCGCCGCTTGGCTGGAGGATGCCGGCTACGTCGTCGAAGAAGCGGCGCCACCCAGCTTCGACGAGGCCGCCGAGCTGTGGCTCAGCGTGCTCATGAACGAAGCCAAGGGGGCCATGCAGCTGGAGATCGAACGCGTCGGGGACAGGGCGATTCAGCGTGCGTACCGAAGCATGCTGGCGCATACGCCAACGCTGGACAAGGACGCTTTCATCAAGGCGTTGGCCCGACGGACGACGCTTCTGCGGGCGTGGAGCATGTTCTTCGAACGCTTCCCTGTCCTGCTCATGCCGGTGTCGTTCGACCGACCGTTCAAGGTCGACCAGGATCAGCAAGGCGACGACGTGATGGGCCGGATGATTCGTGCGCAGAGCCCCCTGGTGTCCACTGCCATCCTTGGCCTTCCCGGCTTGTCCGTACCCGTCGGTCTGGTGGACGGCGTGCCAATGGGCGTTCAACTCGCAGCCGGACGGTTCCGGGAAGATCTTTGCCTGGCCGCGGGCGAGGCCATCGAGGCGCGCGCTTCGTGGTCGGTACTTGAACGGCTCCCCGACTAGGCCCGGCGTTGCTGGCGAGCGCGGGGTTCGTCGCCCAGCAGACGAGCCGCTCGGCAGCACGACCATTCGCCGGCCTGCGGGCCCACTCAGTTTGAGAAAAGGCGAACCATGCGTTCAAACCTAGTGATCGAACGTCGAGCAGTACATCCATACGATGGCGCCACCGAAATCGTGTCGGTATGGATTGTGCTAGCGATCACGCACAACCATGCCTGCGGCCCTCAACCCAGCTAGTGAGTTGCAATGACCTCTGACTTCAAGATTTCTCTTCGACCCCTGGCGCGTCTTCAACGATCGTCGCTGTGGCGCCAATGGATGTTGCGTGCAGCGTCCTTCGTCACATCGATCGCGCTGGTCGCAGGTACGTTCCCCGTGACCGCGCACGCCGCTGGCGAAGCTCTGAAGCCGGTCACGATCACCGTCGGCACGCAGGTCATCAATGTGGGCTATCCGTGGCTCACGCTGCCGATTGCCCTCGGCTACTGGCGCGATGCCGGGTACGACGTCAAGCTGGTTGCCGTATCGGGCTCTCCTATTGGCGTCCAGCAGATGGTCGCTGGCAGCGCGGAGTTTGCGCAAGTCAACTCGACCGCCTTGATCCAGGCCAACACCGAAAACAGCATTGCAGTGCGTGGCCTGATGGAGACGGCCCCGGTCGACTGGGGCGTGGGCGTTCCGAAGAACAGCAGCATCCAGGATGTGAAGGATCTCAAGGGCAAGAAGATCGGCATCTTCAGCCTGGGCACCGGCGGTACGTCGCTGCTGAAAGGCTATTTGCGCAGCAACGGCCTCAACCCGGACACCGACGTGCAGATCATTGCGACCGGTGCCGGGGCGCCCGCCCTGGAAGCGCTGAAAAACGACCGGGTGCAGGCACTGATGTTCTGGGGACAGGCACTAGTGGGTTTCGAAAATGCCGGTATGCCACTGCGCATCCTGCGCGATCCGTCGTGGGCGACGATGCCCGACTTCACATTCGCTACCATGCAGAAGACGATCGACAGCGATCCGGCCATGGTCGAGGCCATCGCCCGAGGCTCGGCGATGGCAACGCTGTTCGCGCAGACCAACCCAGACTGCGCACGTCGCGTCCACTGGAAAACCTTCCCCTCCAGCAAGCCGACCGGCGCCGACGAGGCGACGCTGGCGAAATGGGATCTTGCGTTGCTGGAGTTTCAACTCAAGGCGATGCGCGATGGCTATGAACTGCGCGGCGGCAAGTGGATCGGCGCGATGGATGCCGCCGCATACGGGCGGATGCAGGACTTCATGTTCCAGGAGAAGTTGATCAAGCGCAAGCTGCCGCCGGAGTCGATGCTGATCTCGACGCCAGGCTTTGCCGCGGCGATCAATCGGTTCGACCACGACGCGGTGATCGCCGCAGCGAAGGCCTGCAAGGGCGTTTGATGGCAGCGGTGCCGAACCAAGGTCATGAAACCAATCACTTCCCCATGCAAGCTTCAATTTCCATAAACCCCGTCGTCCCGCCAGCCTTCCGGTTCGCGAAGGTCAACAAGACCTATCGATCCAAGGATGGCGGCGATGTCGCTGCGCTGAGCAACATCGGCTTCGAAGTTCAGAAGGGCGAGTTCGTCACCGTCGTCGGTCCGAGCGGATGCGGCAAAAGCACGTTGTTGCGGATCCTGGCCGGTCTGGCACGGGCCAGCAACGGCGAGGTGGCGGTCTCCGGACGCATCGTCAGTGGACCGGGACGCGACGTTGGCGTGGTATTCCAGGCGCCCGTGCTGCTGCCCTGGCGCAACGTGCTTCAAAACGTGCTTGTGCCTGCAGAGATACAGAAGCGCAACCGCGCAAGCGCGCTCGAACGTGCTCGCCACTATCTCGACATGGTCGGCCTGTCAGGCTTCGAGACCAAATACCCGAGCGAACTCTCGGGCGGCATGCAACAGCGTGTGGGAATCGCCCGCGCCCTCGTCAATGACCCTTCGCTGTTGCTCATGGACGAACCGTTCGGTGCGCTCGATGCGATGACCCGCGAGTCGATGAACCTCGAGCTCCTGCGGCTCAAGGAGCGCACGGGCTCAACCATCATGCTGGTGACTCACAGCATTCCGGAGGCCGTCTTCCTCGGCGATCGCGTCGTGGTGATGTCCCCGCGCCCGGGACGCGTGACGCGCATCGTCGACGTGGATTTGCCCGGCCCTCGCACCCTCGACCTGATCAACACCGAGCGATTTGGAGTCTACGTGCGCGGCATCCGCAACGACCTCCAGGCGTCGGGAGGAATCGACTGATGACATCACCGACCATCTCCGCCATCGCCTCCGAGGCGCCCGCTTCGCTCAGCGCCGCTGCACGGTCCGCAGAGACCGCGACGAACAGCAAGGGGCAAGTGCCCAAGCGCCCTGCGCGCGACGGCCAGCTCGGGATGAGCATGTGGACCCGGCGCCTGCTGACCGGCTCCGTGTTCGTCTGCGTCATGGCCGTATGGCAGGCTGCCGTCAGCTTGTTCGACGTATCGCCGCTGATCTTCCCCTCTCCCGGCGCGGTCATCGCGTCGCTGGCCAACGGCCTGGCCTCGGGCGAGATCGTGCAGCATCTCGGCGTGACGCTGACTGAAATCCTGGCTGGTTTCGTCATCGGCTCGGCATTGGGCTTTGTGCTCGGCGCGGCCATCGGTCAAAGTTCGCTCCTGGAAGCCGTGCTGTATCCCTACGTGGTGGCCTTCCAGACCATGCCGAAGGTGGCAGTCGCACCCCTGTTCATCGTCTGGTTCGGCTTCGGTGCCGCCTCGAAGATCGTGATCACGGCGACCATTGTGTTCTTCCCGGTGGTCGTCAATACCATCGTCGGCCTGCGCTCGGTTCCGCGCGATCAGATCGACCTGATGACCGCCTGCACGGCATCGCGCTGGCAGGTGTTCCACATGATTCGACTGCCGCATGCCTTGCCGTTTGTCTTCGCCGGCCTGGACATCGGCATCGTCCTGGCCGTGATCGGCGCGATCGTTGGCGAGTTCGTCGGCGCCCAGGCCGGGCTCGGCTACCTGATCCTGCAGCGGAACTTCTCGATGGATACGTCCGGCGTCTTCGCGATCCTGATCGTTCTGAGCCTGATCGGCATCGGA
The DNA here is from genome assembly GCF_056405555.1 of Variovorax sp. P1_G12. Classification (NCBI taxonomy): domain Bacteria; kingdom Pseudomonadati; phylum Pseudomonadota; class Betaproteobacteria; order Burkholderiales; family Comamonadaceae; genus Variovorax; species Variovorax sp. P1_G12. The sequence continues at coordinate 91,429 of NZ_JBFUBW010000017.1, forward strand.
TTGCATGCCGTCGTTCGCCGGATTTCCCGCCGGATGATCTTCTGGACGGACACGGCGGCCGATCTGTCGCGCAGCAGCTGAGAGCGACAGGATCAGCGCCCCCCGATGACGCCGCACCTCCATCCACTTGCCGACGAGGGCTGCTGGCCGCGGCAGCGCATCGATCTGGATTACGGCGCGCGCGCCACGGTCACACCCGAAGTTTTCGACGCCGAGATGGGACGCTACCGCTCCCTGTCCGAGCGGTTCGGCGGCCCCTGCGCCACACATCTCGATGTCGTCTACGACCCGTTGAGTGCGCAAAGCCTGGACGTCTATGGCACCTCCAGGCAGCCGCGCCCCGTATTCGTGTTCATCCACGGCGGATACTGGCGCACGCTCTCCAAGCGCGACTCGGCCTTCATGGCGGCGATGCTTGACCGCCACGGCATTGCCACCGTCGCGGTGGACTATGAACTCGCACCTCAAGCCACGCTCGCCGAGATCGTCCGGCAGGTGCGCGCCGCCATCGTTTTTCTTTGGCGCGAGGGGCCGCGCCTCGGCATCGATCCCGAACGGATCTACGCAGGCGGCAGTTCGGCCGGCGGCCACCTGGCGGCGGCCCTCACTGCCGGCGGGTGGCACCACGGCAGCGGCGTGCCCGAGACGATCGTCAAGGGTGCGCTGCCGATCAGCGGCCTGTTCCAGCTGGCACCGATCGCCAACTCCTTCGTCCAGGACTGGATGCCGCTCGACGACCACGCCGTTCAGACCCTGAGTCCGATGGTGAACATGCCGCGGCAGGGCTGTCCAATGGTCATGGCCTACGCGCAGGCCGATGCGGCCGGCTTCAAGCGCCAGTCCGTCGAGTTCCATCGACTTTGGCGGAAAGCGGGCTTCCCTTCGACGCTGCTCGAGGTGGCAGGCCGAAATCATTTCGATGTGATTCTCGACCTCGCATCGGAAGATTCCGTCCTGTCGCAAGCGCTGCTGCGCCTGATCCTTGACGGTGGCATTTCGCGCCAGATGTGATGGGACGACGACGCGCCAAACTCGGTCGGATCAGTGACCTCGACCTTCGCCTGCTGCGGGTATTCCAGGCGGTGGCGGAATGCCGCGGTCTCGCCGCCGCGGAACTGCGGCTCGGCATCACCCGCTCGACGATCAGCACCTATCTGGCCGACCTCGAGGTACGGATGGGAGTCCGCCTGTGCGAAAGAGGTCGCCGCGGCTTCGAGTTGACCGACGATGGCGTGAAGGTCTATCGGGCTTCCACCGAGCTGATGAAGTCCCTCAACACCTTCCAGGACGAAGTCGAGTCGCTGGGCGAGTCTGTGCACGGCCGCGTTCGGGTTGCAGTCGTCGACTCATTCGTCTGGGTCGATGAGCTTCGACTCAGCGAGGGGTTGAGGAACTTCACCACGGCAAACCCCGACGTGAACCTGGAGCTTTACGTTTTCCATCCGGATGAGATCGAGAGACGCATTGACGAGGGCAAGCTCGACATCGGCATCACGAGCGTGCACGAGTACTCGAGCAAGTTCGACTACATCTCCCTGCTGAGCCGCTCGAGCTACCTGTACTGCGGGGCCAAGCACAAGCTCTTCGGCATCAAGGACGAGATGATCTCGGAAAGCGATCTGAGGAACACCTCGTATTCGTCTCGCTGGTACGACCCGGCGCCGGCGCTCCTCGGTCAGAATCTGGAGATTGCGCAGGTCGAGACCTTTCACATCGAAGCCACCGCGCACCTGATTCTCTCGGGGAACTATGTCGGCTATCTCCCCGAGCACTTCGCGAACCACTGGGTCGCGACCGACGAGATGCGTCCGCTGCGCAAGGACCTGTACCGCATCGACTATCAGTACGGCTTTTCGGTAAAGCAAAGTCGTCAACTGTCGCCTGCAGTCAAGGCGTTCATCGACTGCATCACGAGAACTGTTCGAGCACAGCGCTGAAGGCTCGACACACGCCGGCTCGCTGCCTTAGTTTGAGAGTTTGCGAACCTCGCGTTCAAACGTTGGTATCGATGCAATCTTCGGGCATACCTATCATGCAATTCAACGCCTGATCGCAACGAATCGACATGACTCTGATTGCGGCATCTTGCGTTTCTTGCAAGGAATGAACGCTATGAATCAGAACCCCGTTTCGACGGAAATCGGTGTCTTTCTTCCCGTGATAAGCGGAGGCTGGATCAAGTCGACGAACTCTCCAGCACTGACCGGCTCGTACAGCAGCAACCTCGCCATCGCGCTTGCGGCCGAGGAAATGGGATTCGACTTCGCAATGAGCCCGGCGACCTGGCGCGGCTATGGCGGCGACTCGAATGCGATGAAGTACTCCCTCGAATCGCTGACCTGCATGGCCGCACTGGCTCAGGCAACGTCGAGGATCAGCATCTGGGCCACGGCCCACATGATGGTGTTTCCGCCGGCAGTGGTCGCGAAGATCGTCGCGACACTCGACCAGATCGCCCCCGGACGGATCGGACTGAACGTCGTCACGGGCTCCAGGCCGCAGTTGATGCGTCAGATGGGTCTCTGGCGGGATCTTCCCCACGACGAGCGCTACGACCTGGCAGACGAGTGGGTCAGCCTGGTCCGTCGAATCTGGACGGAGGAGAGCGTCACCCACAAAGGCAGGTTCTACGAAACGGACGACTGCCAGATCTTTCCGAAGCCTTCGAAGATGCCGACAGTCATCTGTGCCGGCATGTCCGACCGCGGCTTCAAGTTCACCGCGCAGAACTGCAACGTCGCGTTCATGGCGGCCCAGGACAACGACAAGTTCATCGGCCGTGCGCTGAGGGCCAAGGAGATTGCAGCGGAGTACCAGAACCCCGGCCTCAAGACCTTCGGACTGTTCAATCTGGTCATCGGCGACACCGACAAAGAGGCGCAGGAGAAGGTCGATTTCTACAATGCCGGCGTCGACCGCGTCGCAGTTGCTCGCATGATGGACGAGTACAACGACGACAAGGAAGTGGCCAGCAACCAAGGCTCGCAGGTCTTCATGGAGCAGGCCAAGGCGGCGTCGGCCCTCATGTCCAACACCTTGAGTGGCTCTGCCGATTCGCTGGCCGAGCGGATCGCGCGCACGGTTCGCGCAGCCAAGCTGGACGGCGTCATGGTCGTGCTGGCGGACTACGACGCGGATTTGCGCGCCTTCGGCCACAAGGTTCTGCCACGCATGGCGGAACTCGGCGTCGAAACGAATGCGGCGCGCCACGCGCTTGCGACGGCTTGAGCGCCGCTCACCTTTCGAATCCTTTGCCGTCCGCGGCCTGTCAGCCGCCGGATTCTGGACGGACGTTTCGCAACCGGAGACATTGAATGACAACAACTGGAATCGTGCGGCTTCCCAAGAAATGGCCGAGCGAGAATTGGCAGTCGACCTGGGTGCCCGGCGTCCGGGCCGGCAACGTCATCTACGTTTCAGGCATCACGGCGACCGACATCGATGGCCGGCCCGTGGGGCTGGGCGATTTCAAGGTTCAGGCCGAGCGCTGCCTCGAGAAACTTCGTGACGTGCTCGGTCGTGCCGGCGGAACTCTGGCCGACGTGGTCAAGTTGACGACCTACCTGACGCCCGAGGCCGATGCCGAAGCGGTGCGAGCCTACTTCGACATCCGCGCGGCTTACTTCGGCCCCCACGGTCCGGCAAGTTCGGGAGTGACCGTGCACTCGCTGCTGCGTAAAGAGTACTTGCTCGAGATCGATGCCGTCGCGCATCTGACGGAGGTCTGAGCCAATGTCGACGCTCGACACACCGGCCACCGGGATCGATCCTGGAACGTTCTGGCGCCTGATGAGCATGCGTCCGGTTGGCGCCGCCGTCGTGGCGGCGAGCCATTCAGGCATGCCCGCCGGCCTGCTGGCGCTCTCTGTGACCCATGTCGCGGCTGCTCCACCCACCATGCTGGTCTGCGTGGGGCGTAGCACCAGCGCGTTGGCGACGATCAAGGCTGCCGGCAGCTTTGCGATCAGCTACCTGCCTGCGGGTTCGCACGAGATCGCCGAGGTGTTCGGGGGCAGGCGCGGCCTGTCCGGCTCGGACAGATTCTCCGTCGGGCAATGGACGCACCTCAAGACAGGCGCCCCCGTGCTCGCCAATGCCGTGCTTGCGCTCGAGTGCCGCACCAGCGCGGTCTTTGTCCATGAGGACACCGAGATCATCGTCGGACGCATCGAGCACTGCGCGAGCAGCCAGGCGCACGCTCCGCTCGTCGCCTACAGGGGAAGCTATCGCGCGCTCGCGCTTTCGGACGAACAGTAGCAGCAAAGAAGGGACATGCCATGATCGAAGCCAGACAATCCGAGGCGGCAAGGACCCCTGGCGCCGCCGCCGTCGCCGTGACTTCCATGCCGGGAGGCGACGGGGTCGCATCGCCCTTGAGCCTCATGATCGATGCACAGCACTTTCGCTCGATCATGCGCACCTTGGTCAACGGCGTCACCGTGATCACGACGTCGCGTGAAGGTCGCATCCACGGCATGACGGCCACGGCCTTCTCGTCGGTATCGGCTGACCCGCCGACAGTGCTGGTCGTGCTCAACAAATCGACTCGAACTCACCCGCTCGTCCATGCGAGCCGGCGCTTCGCAGTCAACGTGCTGGCCGAGGATCAAGTCGATCTGAGTAACCGGTTCGCCGGCAAGCATGACCATCCATTCGAGGGTGTCGCACATGAGCTCAGCGAGCATGGGATTCCAATGTTGCTGGGCGCGCTCGCGACGCTCGAATGCGAAACAGTCGAAGAGATGGATGTCGGCACGCACACGATCTTCGTTGGCCGCGTACTCAACGGTGCGCGCTCGGAGACCGCGCCGCTCGTCTATCACGATGGAGGCTACCTCTCTGTCACGAGAGATGGCGTTTGCCCGAGTCTGTCACGGTGTCGCGACGCCAAAGGGTAGGCGCCGCGAACGCCAGCGCATCGCTATCGCGAGGGCTCAGCCGTCCAACGGCACGCCGCCCCCGAAACGGGCCACCCATTGGTCCCACAGTTCCTGGTTGGCCGCGACAAAAGGCTGCTGACAGACGCCCAGCATCTGGAGCTGGAAGCTCTGCGCCTTCAGCAAAGTCTCTGCGCAGGCCGCCTGCCAATCGAGGAGCGGCTGCATATCGCCGTAGAGGGTCGGAATCGGACCTGCAATGGTCATGGTGGTCTTCCTGCTGTTGTGGAGCAAGCCTGGTCGGCGCCGGCCCGCTCGAGAGATTTCGCCTTCAAGGCAATCGGAGGACGGCTACTTCGCGGCCGCCTGCCGAGCGGCCGTGTCTGCGGTGCCGATCCAGCGGCTGATCTTTCCGCCCTTCAGCGTGAACACATGGACCCACTCGCTGTCGAACACCGTCCCGTTCGGAAGCGGCCTCGCGCGATTCCAGCCGAGCACCGTCACGTGATCCGGTCCTTCCAGGAACTCACGCGGTTCGAGCTGCTGGATGTCCTCGTTCTCGGCCAGGGTGGCGAACCAGGCTTCCACGGGTTTCTTGCCGGTGTACCTGCCCCCGTACGGGATACCGGTGCTGGGGCTGGCGTAGAACCGCCAGTCCACATCGTCGGTGAGCATGGCCAGAATTCCCGGGATGTCGCGGCGCCCGAAAGCGGCGTAGGCCTGCTGGGCGACTTCGGTCGGGGTGCTCATGTCGCGTCTCCATGCTGAACAGGGAACCTCAAAGTTTAGTCACGCGATTCTTCAATTCAACCCGGCGCGCGGTGCGGTCGGCCTGCTCGCGCTCCGCAAGCACCCCTTCAGCAAAAATGGGGCAGTTTGACTTACAGCCAAGGCGCGAGGACGATCCAAGTTTTTTTCACGCCGACAGGCGCTGGCGCGTTCGCCTGGTTGAAACCACATGTTTATGGAGGTCTCAATGAATGAACAGCAAGCCGAGCAACAAGCGGCCGATTCCGACCCGGCCGCGTCACTGATCAACGAGCGCCGCGGCCTGTTGCGCCGGATGTGGGCGTTTGCGGCGGTCTGCATGACATCCGGGTTTGCAGCGCTCACGTCCTGTGGCGGAGGCTCCGGCGGCCAGACAACACTGGCTGCTCCTTCACCTGCTGCAGCTCCTCCACCTGCTGCTCCACCTCCCCCTGCACCTGCACCTGCGCCTCGGCCTCCGCCTCCACCTCCACCTCCACCTCCACCTCCACCTCCACCTGCAACAGCGGCGCCAGCCCTCGGCGCCCACGCGCTGGTCTTCAACCGTGATGGCGTGTCGTCCTCATCGCTGTCCACTTCCGGCATGTCCACGCGCACGATCGGAAGCACCCTGTTGGCCTGCGTCGGGCGGGGTGTTCTTTCTGCCATCGCACCGACGGACAACGCGGGGAATCTCTTCGTCCAGCTCGATGCGGCGCACATCTACACCCTCTGGCCCAATTCGGGGACGGTCTTGCATACCTGCCAGCAGGCCCGGGGCATGGTCGGTCACGTGCTCACCGTGGCCAAGCCCACCGTCACCGACGAGACGACCTTGAGCGTTGTCGAGATCACCGATGGTGGCGCCGTGCAGGATGTGCAGTGGCGCGAGGTGCTGTCTGGTCAGCCCTTGACCAGCGCCAGTGTCACCACCACCGGCCCTGCACTGCTCGTCGCATGGTGGTGGGGGGACGCGGGTGTCGACCTGGACAAGACGGCCGTGCCCGACAACGGGTTCACGGTGATCGATTCGGTACTGGCATCTGGTGCATTGGTGCAGTGCGCCGTGGCCGTGAGGCAGGTTGGCGCGGCCGGTACCTACAACGTGACCTGGACCTCGACGCCACAGCAAGGCGCGCAGCTATGGCTCGTTGCCGTGCAGGCGGCCTGAGCTGATGCGCGTTTGGCGATGGAACGGCCCCTTTCAGAGCTTCTTCCAGGTTCGACCATCGACCGAGCGGTAGGTGCCGCCGGTGGCACAGCATCCCCCGGCGCCAAAGGCCTGGCGACCCAGCGTGACGGTCACTGCACCTGCCTTGAACGACAGCGACTGGCGCTCGCACGACGTCCAGCTCGGGTAGAAATCCGGCGCCAGCACGCTGGTCCATTTCACGCGACCCAGGTCGCCGCGTTCGACACGAAACACTTCGCAATCGTGAACCAGCAAGAACTGGGACTCCCCGGCAAGCTGGCCCTGGAACACGAGTTCCGGAGGTGCCTCACGCGTGGCGATCGCCTCCTTGCTGAGCAAGGGGTCCGAGGGCTCCGACGAGAGCAGGTCGCAGCCCGACAGGCTGCTTATCGCCAGTAGGGAACACAGTGTCCAGTAATGCTGCTGTCTCATGGATGCCGAGCATGCCACCCCACAGACAAAGCGACGGTTGGCGTTCCATGCGTGTGGCGCCAGGACCTCATGGCTCAGGCGGCCTTGCGGGTGGCCTTGCGGGTGGCCTTGCGGGTGGCCTTGGGGACTGCCTTGGGGACGGCCTTGAGGGTTGCCTTTTGGGGCGGGGCGGTGGGCAGGCCCGTGCTGAACAGCTTTTCGACCTGCGCCAGCCGCTGCGCGCGTTCGCCCGTCACTTCGCCGGTGGCCTGGACGGTTCGGCGCAGCGCCTCCAGCATGCGCGTGCGCAGGGCCCGGTCAGCCGGCAACATCTTCGGAATGGCCGCGAGGGCTCCCTCGCAGTCGACGAGCAGATTGAAATACTGTTCGCGCACGATCTGCTTGAACGCCTGCAGCGTCAGCCCTTCGTGTTCGGCGCGAATCTCGCGCAATGTGTTGAACGAGCGTTCGTCGACGCCCGCCCCCGCCAGCCCGATATAGACCAGGGCGCGGATCGCGGCCTCGCGAGGACCACCCTCGGCAATGCGCGCCTTGAGCTCGGCGATGCGCTCCTGGATGCGCGCCACGTGCTCCGGGTCCCGCCCCGGCTTCCGGCGCACGGGCTCGTCCGAGGCGCCCAGCCCCACCATGGCCTGAAGAACCGGCGAGCTGTAGATGGCCAGGAAGGTCTTCTCCATGCGGCGGTCGCGCTGATCGCGATAGCCGTCGAGGGCGGCGATGATCCCGTCCGAGATCCTGGCCTGCCACGCCAGGAACGGGTTGTCGGGCGCAACGGGTTGGCGCTGCTGGCGCACCTGCTCCGCGAGCTGGGCCACCTGCTGCATCAGCGGGTTGCGCTCGGAGAAGATCTCGAACGGCAGCTCGGCATGGCTCATCTTCTTCATCCACCCGGCCGTCTGTTCGTTGACCGCCGCCCGCACGAAGGGCTGGAACAGGGTGCGGTACAGGCCGAGGTTGATCTCGGACACCCGCCGAACGGTGGCGAAGCGGCGTTCGTTCGCGGGGTCGGGCCGCACGATGTCGCGCACATCGTCCAGGGTGCGCGGCTCGAAGCGAACGATCCAGTCGCCGACGATCTCTTCCTGGTGGGCCGCATCGGCGGTCTTCGGGGTCAGCACGGCCTCGTACAGCCCGGGGGGCAGGACATCGATCAAATCGATGTTGGAGGCGAACTCCTGGTGTTCCTTCTTGGCGATGCCGCCCGAGACGAAGATGCCGAGATGGCCGACGGTTTCGTGCACGGTATAGACGATGGTCTGGCCGCAGGCCAGGATGTCGTGGTCGCTGCCATAAAGGTCGACGATCCACCCCAGCGCCTGCTGCGGCGGGGTGATGTTGTCGCCCTTGGAGCAGAAGCAGACGATCGGCGAGCGGATCTGGCGCAGGTCGATCCGCTCGCCCTTGCGGGTGACGATCTCGCCGGTGGCCAGCCGGTTGCCGACGAACAACTGGTCGACGATCCACTGGATCTCCTCGCCGTTGAGGTTGACGTGGCCGCCCCACCATTTCTCGAACTCGATGAAGCGTGGCCCCTCGGTGTCCACCTTCGACCACAGGTCGTAGTTCTTGGTCCACAGCGTGTTGGCGGGATTCAGGTTCTCGAAGTTCTCGACCAGGTGGCCGCCGTCGAACTTGCCGTTGCCCAGGTCGCTGGTCAGCGCCGTCATCCAGCTGCCGCCGGCCAGGCCACCGGTGTAGCGCATGGGGTTCTCGCCTTCCACCCCGGCCCAGTACGACAGGGGCGAACCGGGGACGATGATCGGGCCGAACAGCTCAGGCCGAACCGCGGCCACCAGCATCACGGCCCAGCCCGCCTGGCAGTTGCCGATGACGCAGGGCTTGCCCTCTGCCTTGGGATGCAGCTCGATGACGCGTTCCAGGAACACCGCCTCGACGTCCATGATGTCCTCGATGGTCTGGCCCGGCATCGGCTCGGGCGTGAAACCGACGAAGTAGCAGGGATGGCCGGCACGCATGGCCACGCCGATTTCACTGTCGGCCTTGAAGCCGCCGATGCCCGGCCCGTGCCCGGCTCGCGGATCGACCACCACGAACGGCCGCTTCAGGGGATCGATCACCACGCCTTGCGCCGGCTTGATGCGCACGAGCAGATAGTTGACCGGCTTGTCGAAAGTGCGGGCGTCCAGCACCAGTTCGGCGTCGAAGCTCAGCACATGCGGCACTTCCTGCTTCTTCTGCGCGTAGTACTGGGTGCTGCGTTGGCGCAGCGTGTCCCAGAACAGGATGGTGCGCTGCGCGGCGTCGGTCATGTACTCCCCCCAGGCCTGCAGGGCGGGGTTCAGGCCCGTCATGGCGGACATCGACGGCGGGGTGCCAGACGGTGGATTGGCGAGCGTGGCACGCGTGGTGGTGCTGCTTGTCTTGGACATGTTGACTTCCTTCAGATGTTGGCTCTTCGCCGCAGAACGAAAGGTGGGAGGCCGCCCCCGCCGAAACGGAGTTTGGGACTTGCTGGTGAATCTGTCGAGCCACTACGCCATGATGTGCACGCCGCCATCGACGTAGACGGTCTCGCCCGAGAGCCGCCTCGCATAGGGCGTGGCCAGGAACGCGCAGGTGAAGCCCACGTCCATGATGTCGACCAGTTCGCCGAGCGGCGCACGCTGCGCCGCCTCGTTGAGCAGCAGGTCGAAGTCCTTGAGGCCGGAGGCGGCGCGGGTCTTCAGCGGCCCCGGCGAGACGGGGTGCACGCGGATGCCCTTCGGGCCCAGTTCGTAGGCCAGGTAGCGCGCCGATGCCTCCAGCGCCGCCTTCACCGGCCCCATCACGTTGTAGTTCGAAACGACCTTGTTGGCGCCGTAGTAGCTCATCGCGATCATCGTTCCGCCGTCCTTCATCAGCGGCGCCGCCAACCGGGCCATCCGGATGAACGAATGGCAGGACACATCCATCGCCTTCGCGAAGCCTTCCGCCGAACAGTCCAGCAGGCCGCCCTGCAGGTCGTCCTTGGGCGCCCACGCGATGGAGTGCACGAGCGCGTCGAGCCGGCCCCACTCCTTCTCGATCCGGGCGAACACGGCTTCGAGCTCGCCCGGTTGCGAGACGTCGAGCGGCATGAAGATCGGTGCCTCCAGCTGCCGCGCGAGCGGTTCCACGTAGCCCTTCGATTTCTCGTTGAGGTAGGTGATGGCCAGGTCTGCGCCGAGCTCGTGAAACGCCTTGGCGCAGCCATAGGCGATCGAATGCTCGTTGGCAATGCCGCAGACCAGCACCTTGGCGCCGTTCAGGATCGGGCGAGGGATCTCGATGCTCACGATGAGGCTCCTTGCGTATTCGGTGAATGGGTCTCTATTCCGACGGCTGGCACGCGATCTTGCAGGTATGGCGCGCGATCATCAACTCTTCGTTGGTGGGTATCACCCACACCGAGACCTTGCTGCCCGCTGCGCTGAGCCGCGGCCCGCCCGACCTGGGGTAGGTCGGGAACGAGCTTCACAACGACCTCGAAGGGCTTTGCCGCTGGACGAGCCGGCGTTGAGAACGAGGATCACATCGGCCATGCGGTCACCCCACGGCCTTGGCGGCCTCGCGACGGGCCTTGGCGACCAGCACCGCGACCGCGCAAGAGGCGAGCCGGGTCAGGACCGAATCGGCCCGGCTGGTCAGGATGATCGGCACCCGCGCGCCGAGCACGATGCCCGCGGCATCGGCCCCCGCCAGGAAGGACAGGCTCTTGGCGAGCATGTTGCCGGCTTCGAGGTCGGGCACCAGCAGCACGTTGGCACCGCCCGCCACCGGCGAATCGATCTTCTTGATCTTCGCGGCTTCGAGGTTGATGGCGTTGTCCAATGCCAGCGGACCATCGACGAGCGCGCCCGTGATCTGGTGGCGGTCCACCATCTTGCACAGTGCCGCGGCCTCGACGGTGGACGGCACCTTCGGATTGACGGTCTCCATCGCCGAGAGAATGGCCACTCGCACTTGCGGCACCCCCATCGCGTGCGCGAGATCGATCGCGTTCTGCAGGATATCGGCCTTGGCCTCCAGCGTGGGCGCGATGTTGACCGCCGCGTCGGTGATGATCAAGGCATCTTCGTGTCCCGGCACGTCCATCACGAAGCAGTGGCTGACGCGCCGCGCGGTGCGCAGGCCGGTGTCGCGCCTGACCACGGCGGCCATCAGCTCGTCGGTGTGCAGGCTGCCCTTCATCAGCGCCTCGGCCTTGCCCTCGCGCACCAGCTGCACGGCCATGGCCGCGGCCGCCTCGCTGTGGGGCGCGTCGACGATCTGGACGCCGGTCAGATCGATCCCGCCCGAGGCGGCGACTGCCAGGATCCGCTCGTGCGGGCCGACAAGGGTCGGCACGATCAGGCCGAGCCGGGCCGCCTCCATCGCCCCCTCCAGCGAAGATGCATCGCACGGGTGCACCACGGCCGTCGGCGTGGGCGCGATCGACTTGCAGGCGTCGATCAGGCGTTGGTACTTTTCGTGTTTCGCAGTCATGTCACTCCTTCGCGTTCGCCTGCGGCATGGTCCTGCGACGCGCAGGCCTGGCCCGGACGGCCAGGGCCTGGCGGATGCGGCCTCACGAACAAGGACAGCAATGGCGGCTTCGGCGCGCCCGACGGCCCGACCATGTGAATCCTTCGGAATGACAACGTGATGACAAGGGTTGCCGGCGGCAGGGTCGGGACGGGCAGCAGCTTCACGCGTGCATCAGCGCCCAGAGCAGCAGGCTGTGGGTGACCGGGTCGACCATCTGCGTGACCTGCTTGAGCCATTCGGGCGCGAAGTCGTGGCCAACCGTCGTCCGAAGATCAGCCAGGAATCCTCCGATCTTGGCTCTCGCCGCTGCTGGAGCGGCAGCGTGCACTAGCCTCGCGGCTGAAGTCGATAGTCAACTTGGGCCTTTGCGCACTCTGCATTCGCGATAGGGAGGCAATGCATATGGATTCCAGGCATTTCAAGGAACATGATTTCGATGAATATCGCACCTGGTTCGACGATCCTTGGCTGAACAAACAACTCGGCCCCATGGATGACAAGTGGTTGCGCCATGTGTTGACTGATACCGCCAGTCATCAGTTCAGCTTTCTCGCAGACGGGGAATTGGTCGCCGTGGCTGGCCTCTGTTCGCCGACGCCGGAGCATCCCTTCCATGTGATCACCGACATAGCCGTCAAGCCGGGACTGCAGCGACAAGGCATCGGGTTGCAGGTGGTCGATGCCCTTCTTCGGAATTCGCTCTTCGCCGGCGTCTCCTGCTGGCGAGCTTGCGTGATGCGGGACAACGAACTTGCCAGACGCTTCTTCGAACGCATGCGCTGGCGCTGCATCGCGGCGCCGACCGAGGCAGACAGCATGTACACCTTCGAATTTCGCCGCGACGGGGCGGGCGCCTGATCGGAGTTCGCCAGCTGGCGCCCGGCTGCGGGACAGCACCGCCATGCCGCCCAAGGCACATTCAACTTGGCTTTCGTCGCCGGCTGTGAGCACGCGACGCCGCTTCACGGCGCAGTCCTGTCACCCCGCAGAGCGCCCCGCGCAAGATGTCTATGACGCGGATCGCAGTTGTCGACTCGGGCTATTGCTTTCGAGCAGGCCCGAAACCGAAGTCGTCAAACGCCGTGACGCTGTCTGCCTTCGTCCAGACGCCAACCGCACCTGGGCCTTCGATGTGCGCATCCTCGAAGTCGATGGTGGCCCTGCCGTCGAGCAGTACTGCGATGCGTTTTCCGACGAACTCCACGCGCAACAAGTGCCACGTACCCGCCGACACCGGCGCATCCACGTACTTGAGCGTCTTGCGCACGCCGCCCTCGGTGTAGTAAAGCGAGACATTGTTTTCCAGCGCATTGGCGCGCGCCACGTAGTAGTTGTTGCCATCCTTCCAGCGCCAGACGACACCGCCGGCCTGGTCCTCGCGGCCCTTGATCGGTTTGAACTTCACTTCGACAAAGCCATCGGCGATGGCCGCCTCGGCGCGAACGCACCAGGGGAAGGTACCGGATCCCGACTGCAGCAGTACGTTGGGCAGACTCGGCGCGCCGGGGTCTGCCTCGATCGTCCATCTCGGATTGCCGCGCCCCGTGACGCCGCAGGTCCAGCCGGCGGGTGGACTGCCGACCGCATCTGTGTCGAAGCCCACGGTCTGCGCGAAGGGCGAGCCGGCCGCGAGCAAAGTTGCAGCGACCACCATGCTTCGCTTCATGACGGCCTCACGTCTTGGCTGCACCGCTCGCCGTGAGGCGCGCGGCAACCTTCTCCCACTGAACGTTCTGGAAGAAGGCGTCGATGTACTTCGCCGCCGCCGCGCCAAAGTCCATCTGATAGGCGTGCTCGTACATGTCCATCACCAGGATCGGCGTGGTGGCCGCCGGGCCGTGCGCGTGGTCGGCCATCCAGTAGTTTTCGAGTTGCCTCGTGTGCTGGTTGAAGCCCAGCACCACCCAGCCCGATCCACCGCCCAGGCCGGCCCCGATGCGACGGAACTCGGTCTCCCAGACGTCGAAGCTGCCAAAGGCCTTCGCGATCACCTGGCGTTCTGACGCGCCCGCGCTGCCATTGCCGCCGAGGTTGTCGAAATAATCCTCGTGCAAGACGACGGAGCCCGTGCGCAGCAGATGCTCGCGCTTGAGGTCGTTGTAGACGTAAGGAGGCAGGTCTTTGTCGGCCAGCGCTTCGCCGAGGCGCTTCTTCACCACGGCCAAGGCCTTTACGGAACCTCCGTAGTTGTTTTCCCAATGTGAGCGCATCAACCGCTCTGACAAATTGCTCAGTTTCGCGGGATCGAACGGCAAGGGCTTCAAGGCGTCGCTGCTCTGAAAAGCTGGGGCATTGCTCATGGACATCTCCTTCGAAGGGGCGGTTTCGGCGCTGGCGGTGCCCGACAGGGCGAGAACTCCCGCGCTTGCGGCGGCCGTCGTGACGAAATCTCGGCGTGTGGGCTTTGCTTCACGATTCATCTGAATCTCCGTCCGAGCTGTGTGCTCGATGGGTTTCGCGGTCACGTGCTTGCCTGAGTCCGGTGCGATTGGCACCAGGCGTACGGCGCGTCGTACATCACGAGACCGTGCCGCAGAATCTCGTGATCGTTTGCGAACGTGTGCGACAACCCCAGAGAAATGGCATAGCCCTGCCGATTCGGTTCATCTTTCCCTCGTCCTCTTCAAGCTTTGGCGCGAGCAGCTTCGCGTTCGAAGTGCGAATACAGCGAATCCAGCACGCTGCCGATCTCAGCGAGCAAGGCATCGTCGTCGGGCAGGCGCTCGCGCGCACCGGCGAGCACCGCTTCGAACCCGGCGCCTTCCGCGACCGAGCCGGCGCCCATGTCGAGCGAGCGCACCATCGCGCCCATGCGCATCAGCGCAGGGTCACCTTCGAGCCCGAAGCTCGCCAGCAAGGTTTCGAAGGTGACCCGTTCTCCGACGTGCGTGAAGGCGGCGCCGTCAAAGTCGAAGCCGAGCGCCGAGCGCGGGCAGTCGCTCGTCTTGGCCAGCCACTGGAAACGCGCGTCCGAATCGATGAATCGGCGGATCAGCCATGCGCTGGCCACGCGATCGACCCACAACCGCCGGCGAGTCGCCCACACCCGGCCTTGGTAGTCAGCAATGCTCAGGCGCGGGATCTGGCCTTCGGTTTCGTGCGGTTCGTCCGGCGACAGTACGCCATCGATGCGCCGGTTGAAGTCGATCCACGCGGCCTCGGCTTCGAGGCTCGCTTCGCCGGGGAAGAAGTCGGTGGCGACGAGTGCTTCATAGTCTCGGCGCAGCTTTTTTTGCAGGCGCGTCAGTTCTGCAACGCCCTGCGAGGGCAAGCCAGCCGCAGCGTCCTTCCAGCCCTTGATGAGCGTTGCGTATTCGGTGCTGCGATCGAAGAGCTGCGGGTAGGCACCGGCGTCGGCAATATTGGCCGGCGCGACCGCCATCAGCCAGGCGCTGCCTCCTTCGCGCATGCATTCATCCGCGAGTTCTTGCAGCGCATTCCGGCGCGATCCGTCCTCGGGCAGCAGATAGGCACCATCCCGCAGCGCTACACACCCCATCGCCTTGAGAGCCCGCCAGATCCGCATGCGCGCCGTCGCGCCCTGCGTCGGCAGCGAGACGATCAGCAATAACCACTTGGCAGTATCGGGGCAAGCATCGAGGCGAGACATGTAGCGAATAATACATACGTGTCTCTATCTCTACAAACAGAATCCATCCTGCAAGTACGTCGATGAAATCAGCACCCTTGCCTCGTCGTCTTCGTGGGTTCGGATTTCTGCTGCCATCGGGGGTCGATGCCGGCGCCGTTTCCATCCTCGTGGCACGGGGGCTGCGCGCCTTCGGTGACGGTTACATGGCCGTGCTGCTGCCGGCCTATCTGCTTTCGATCGGACTTGGCACGCTGGAGGTCGGCATCGTCAGTACTGCGACGATGCTGGGCTCGGCGCTGGCCACTCTCGCGGTCGGCGCCTGGGGATACCGCTTCGCCGGCGGGAACCTCCTGCGCGGCGCGGCCCTGTTGATGGCCGCCACGGGCCTGGGCTTCGCGAGCGTGTCGTCGTTCTGGCCTCTGCTGATCGTCGCACTCGTGGGCACGCTCAACCCCAGCTCGGGCGACGTGAGCGTCTTCCTGCCGTTGGAGCACGCCCGCCTGGCTGGAGCAGCACAAGGCCATGCCCGAACCGCCCTGTTCGCACGCTACAGCCTGCTGGGCGCCCTGTGCGCGGCGCTGGGAGCATTGGCAGCTGCGGTGCCGGACTGGCTGGTTCGGCACAGCGAACTGGCGCGCGCGGACGCGCTGCGGGGCATGTTCCTGGTCTACGCCGCGATCGGCCTGGCTGTTCTCTGGCTCTATCGAAATCTTCCGGCGCAGGCAGGAGCGAATGGCGGGTCCAGTGTGCCTGCCGCGCCGGCACCTCTGGGCCCTTCGCGCGGTGTGGTCGTGCGACTGGCGGCCCTCTTCAGCGTCGATGCCTTCGCCGGCGGGCTGACGGTCAACGCGTTGATGTCGTTGTGGCTGCTGGAGCGCTACGGCCTCTCGCTGACGCAGGCCGGAACGTTCTTCTTCTGGACCGGGTTGCTCAGCGCCGCCTCCCAGTTGGCTGCGCCGGTGGTCGCCAAGCGCATCGGGCTGCTGAACACCATGGTTTTCACGCACCTGCCCGCGAATATCTGCCTGGTGCTGGCCGCCCTGGCACCCAGCCTGCCGATCGCGCTGGGATTGCTCATGATCCGCAGCGCCTTGTCGTCGATGGACGTGCCCACGCGCACGGCCTATGTGATGGCCGTGGTCACCCCCGCCGAGCGCAGCGCAGCCGCGAGCTTCACGGCCGTGCCTCGCAGCTTGGCAGCGGCGATCAGCCCGACATTGAGCGGGGCGATGTTCGCTGCCGGTTGGATCTCGCTGCCGCTCATCGTGTGCGGCTTGCTCAAGATCACCTACGACCTGACACTGTGGCGCGCTATGCGCCGCAGTCGGCTCGACGGACAGTGAGCATTCCTACCGTCAAAGGGCCCGCCGCTCACGGCGTCGCCGGGGAGTGCATGGCGTGGCGTGCTGACAAGAGGGTCGACCGAGTTGATCATCCTGGTCGGGCTCTATGTCGGGTATCGCGCGCGGACCTCATTGAACGCAGCCGGGGCGATCCAGTGTCGCGCGTCATCCGGGTTTGGGAAGGGCGCGGTTGACCTACCGGCATGTCTGTACCTGCAAGGTCAAGCGACGACTTCGGTTTGCGGGCGAGTTTCGAACGCTCCTAGTGGCAGTGACGCCCACCGCTCTTGTGGTCGGTGTGGCAACCGGCCCTGTCCGTGCCGCCGGAATGCGCAAAAGCTCCAGCGCTCATCATCAATACCGCGATCGCAACAACGAATCTCTTCATGCTTTTCTCCTCGCCCAAAAGTAGGCCCGCAGAGCATCTACGACCGTTCGTGGCAGCCTTCCAAGGGTTTGCCTCTGCGCAGGTGACATTTGTCGCTAAAAGCATGGATTCGTGCGCGCCCTTGCGCACCTTGTGCGGCAGGCGGCGGCGGTTCAACGCGCGGGCGCATTCTTCCGCGCCAGTCCCTGGTCTCCAGGATTTTGGCGAACTCGCGGTGCGAGCGGCACGTCGTGCAGCACCTCTTCCATCACTGCACCGCGCTCAGTCCAAGCCATCGCTCCCCACAGTCGATGCGCCGCATGCCCCCTCCTGACAATCCGCCAACAAAGCTGACACTCACGAATTAATTGCACGGGGTTATCCCCGCTTTCTAGGCTTCGAATGCCCCCCTTCAGGAAGACTGATTGCACCGCGAAGAGGGTGCAACCAAGCTACCGACGCTTTCGCAGAAGTGATTGGTGTCATTGGAAGTTGTCTGAAAGGGAGTCAATGAAGAAACTCAACAGTCTGATTGGCGAGGGATTTCTGTGCGCCGCATTTCTGATGGGCGCAGCGGCTCACGCACAGGACATCAAGATCGGTGCAATCTTTCCACTCAGCGGGCCCAACGCCAGCTACGGGGATCTTTTTTCATCCGGTGCGAATCTCGCGGTCGAGCATGTCAATGCCGATCAGATGCTGAAAGGCAAGCTGTCCATCGTCTTTGAAGACAGCCAGGCGTTGCCGCAGCGGGGCGTGATCGCCATGAACAAGCTGGTCAACGTCGACAAGGTTCCCTATGTCTTGAGCGCATTCACGGGTGTCTCCAAGGCCATCTCGGCCATTGGCCAACGCACTCGGACCGTCTCGGTCAATGGCGGCGGCGTGGGCCCTGACCTTGCGGAACTCGGCCCCTACTTCTGGAACGTGATCCCGCTTGCCAACTTCGAGGTGCGCGCCATCGTTCCTCACATGGTCAAGGTCCGAGGTCTCAAGCGGGTCGCGCTGATCTATGTGGACGACCCGTTGGGCCAGTCGGTTCGCAAGGAGCTCGAAGCCGCGCTGCCCGCCAGCGGTGGCACGCTGACCGAGGCGCTGTCGGTACCGGCCTCGCTGCAGCAGTTCGGAGGCATTGCCGCAAAGGTCCGCGAAACCAGGTCCGATGCCATCTATCTGGCGTCCTACGGATCGCAGCAGTACCAGCTCATCAAGCAGCTGCGCGACAACGGTGTCACGCAACCCATTGCCAGCTACTCGTCTTTCTCCGTACCCGAGATCCAGACCTCGCCCGAAGCGAAGGGATCTCTCTACACCAGTCAACACATCGACTGGAATTCGAACGACCCTGCGACCCGGCGGTTCTTCGACGACTACAAGAAGAAATACGGGAAGGCGCCCAGCAGCTACGCGGCCAACTACTACAACGCGGTTCGGCTCTTCGCCCAACTCGCCGCGAACCTGCAAAAACAAGGGAAGCCGCTGAGCGGCGAGAACCTGCAGGCAGGTCGCATGGCCGCCAGGACTTTCGATTTCGTGGGAGGCAAGGTTTCGTTCGAACCCAACGGCACCGTGGCCACGCCGATTCAGATCAACGAAATGGATGGCGTCGGTGTCGGCAAGCAAGTCGAGATCGTGCCGGCGAAATAGCAGCGAGCAGAGCCTCCCGATGTTTCTCCAGCTCTTCGCCAACGGACTTCAGCTCGGGGCGTTGTACGCACTGACCGCGGTCGGCTTCTCGTTGATCTTCGGCTCGACCCGGATCTTCCACTTCGCGCACGGCGCTACCCTCACCATTGCGGGGTACGTCTTCCATTTTCTGTACACCACCGCCGACCTGCACTGGGCGCCAGCCGTCGCCGGATCCACAGCCGCGGCCGTTGTCTTCGGCGTCCTGCTGGACCGCTTGGTGTACGCGCCCATACAGCGACACGAAGGCTCGTTCTTCACGGTCTTCGTGGCCGCGTTCGGCGTGGGGATCGTGGTGCAGAACGTGATCGGCATGATCTTCGGCCGGACCTTCATTTCCGTCGCGACACCGCTGAGTCGTGGCGTCGACATCGGCGCCGGCCTGATCGTGTCGCCGCTGACAGGCCTGTCGATACTCTGCGGCATCGCCTTCTTCGCCGGCCTGCAGTTGTTCCTCATGCGTACCCATGTCGGCATGGCGCTGCGCGCGCTGTCGGACAACCCGGAGTTGGTGCGAGCCTATGGCATGAGCCCGCGCCGGTTGTCGACTATCGTGTTCGCGCTGGGCTCCCTGCTGGTCGTGCCTGCGGCAATCCTCACGGCCGCCTCTTCAGGACTGAACCCGGCGATGGGACATCACCTGATGCTCATCAGCCTCGCAGCCACCATCGTCGGCGGCATCGGGAGCCTGCGCGGCGCCGCCTGTGCAGGCCTCCTGCTCGGATTGGCCGAAAGCCTGGCCCTGTGGCTGTTCGACCCCCAATGGAGCGAGGCCGTGACCTTCATCGTGCTGTTCCTCTTCATCATGTTCCGGCCCTCCGGATTCTTCGGCCGCGCCATCACTTCCTGAGGTCGCACGTGCTCAACTACCTGCTGAATCTGGCCATCCTGGTCTGTATCAACGCGACCCTGGCCATCACGCTGAACTTCATCATGGGGTACGCGGGAATCTTCTCGCTCGCGCACGCGATCTTCTTCGGCGTGGGGGGATACGCCGCCGCCTACTGCGCGCTGCATTTCAGTGCTTCCCTGTGGGTGGCAGTGCCGGTGGCGATGCTCATCGCGGGGGTGTTGTCGCTGGCGCTCGCGTTGCCGGCCCTGCGGGTGCGCGGCGAGTATTTTGTCGCCGCATCGCTCGGACTCCAGGTGCTGGGCGTCACCGTGTTCTCCGAATGGAAGTCGGTCACGGGTGGCATCGGTGGCGTGATCGGCATACCGCCTGCAAGCCTGTTCGGCCGCGAACTCACCGACCCAGCCGAGTTCCTCGCGATGACGGTTGTCGTTCTTGCCCTCATCATCGCCGCGACCAGCACGCTGTTGCGATCGAGTTTCGGACGCAACCTCCAGGCGATCCGGGACAGCGAATCGGCAGCCTACGCCTTTGGAAAGAACGTGGCCGCCATCAAGACGCTGGCGGTTGTCGTGTCGTCGTCCCTGGCCGCGGTGGCGGGCGTGCTGTATGCGTTCTATCTCAGCTTCATCAATGTCGAGAGCTTCACGCTCGACACCTCGGTGCTGCTGATGGCGATGGTGATCATCGGTGGAACCGGAACCGTGCTGGGCCCCATCGTCGGCGCCCTGCTGCTGATGCTGATACCCAGCTTTTCGAGCTACATCTCCTTCCTTCCCCAGACTGAAATCGGTTCGATCCAGCAGATCATCTATGGCGCGGCGATGGTCTTGCTGATGATCTTCAGGCCGGGTGGCATCGTCGGCGCCCACGGAGACAGGAAATGAGCGCGGCTGATGGGAATGTCCTGCTCGAGATTCGCCATCTCCAAAAGAGCTTTGGCGGTCTCCGCGTGACCAACGATGTCAGCCTGGACTTGCGTGCGGGCATCGTCACGACCTTGGTGGGGCCCAACGGCGCGGGCAAGACCACCTTGTTCAATCTCATCACGGGCCACCTGGCGCCCGACGGTGGCGACATTCGATGGAATGGGCAATCCATCATCGGCAGAAAACACTGGCAGATTGCCCGGCTGGGCATTGCGCGTACCTTTCAGGATCTGCGCATGTTCGATCACATGAGCGTCGAAGAAAACGTGCAGGTCGTCATGGAGCGCAGCGCGTGGCTATGGCAACCCGGCGATGCAGCCACTCGCCGCGAACGGAAGAACAGGGTTGGGGCGATTCTCGACAGGGTCGGCCTTCGCGACAAGGCGCAGACGCGCGCCATCAGGCTCTCCTATGCCGAGCGCAAGTTCTTGAGCATGGCGCGCGTCATGGCTTCCGACGCGAAGATCTGGCTGCTCGACGAACCCGCCTCGGGTCTCGACCGCGGCTCCTACGACCGCTTCCTGGAGCTGCTGCGCAGCGAGGTTGCGAAGGGCGTCACGGTCTGCATCATCGAACACAACCTCGACATCGTGGTCGGCATCTCGGACCGCATCGCATTCCTCGACCAGGGGCGTTTGCTGGCGGATGGGGAACCTGCCGCCGTGCTTGCAGATCCGCAACTCGCGGCCATCTACTTTGGCGAACAAACCCCATGACAAGTTCCTTCTGGCAAGCCCAAGGCCTGATCGTCGGCTATGGCGGAAGACCCGTGCTCGACGGTCTTGATTTTGATCTGCGCAAGAACGAAGTGCTGTGCCTGATCGGCCACAACGGCGCCGGCAAGTCGACCTTGCTGAAATCGTTGTTCGGCCTCGTGCCCTGCCAGGCGGGGCGGATGCTGATCGATGGCCGGCTGGTCTCGTCCCCCGAGCCGCGGGCACTGGCGGCCGCAGGCATCTCCCTGATGCCGGAAGGGCGTGGCATCTTTCCGGGGCTCACGGTCGCCGAGACACTGAAGCTCGGAATGTGGGCCGCCGGCGTTCCGAAGAGCCAGCGCGGCGAGCGCCTCGATTGGGTCCTGTCGATCTTGCCAGTGGTGCGCGACTTCTACCACCGTCGGGCCGGCACGCTCTCGGGCGGACAACAGCAAATGGTGTCGATCTGTCGCGCCTTGTTGAGTCGGCCGCGCTGCCTGCTGATGGACGAGCCCTCCATCGGTCTGGCGCCCAAACTTTTTCAGGACCTGATGCGCCCCATTCGCCAGTTGCAACAGCAAACAGGCATGTCGATCCTGTTGGTGGAACAGAACGTCAAGGAAGCGCTCAAGATTTCGGATCGCGTCATCGTCATGAAGTCCGGTGCCATCATCCGCGAGGCACATCCGGAAGAACTGACCGACCACGCCAAATTGATGGAGCTGTACTGAGATGCCCCCATTGCTGACATTTTCGGAACTGCTGGCAAGCCATGTCGCCATGCGGCCGAACGCGATCGCCTTCATCGAGGAAGGTCGGGAGATCCGATTTTCCGGCTTCGACGGCTTGTGCCGCCAAACCGCTTCATGGCTGTCCGCGCAAGGCATCGGCCAAGGAGATCGAATCGCGGTCTGGCTGGTCAATCGCATCGAATGGCTCGCGCTGGTTTTTGCCGCGGCGCGCATCGGTGCGAGTGTGGTGGCGGTCAACACGCGCTACCGCGCCAGCGAGCTCGAGCGCATCCTGCAGAAGTCCGGCGCGCGCATGTTGGTGCTCGAACTCGGCTTCAGAAAGATCGACTTCCCCTTGGTGCTGCGGGACGTCGATCCCGACGCGGTTCGCTCGCTGCAACGCGTTGCCGTTCTGGGGGACGCCGTCGATCTGCCGCCGCTGATTCTCGGCAAACCGACCGTCGCCTTCGACCCTGCGCGGCACAGCAGCGATGCGGCCCCACCCGCCCAGCTCGACCCCGATGCACTGGCCATGCTGTTCACCACCTCGGGGACGACCAGCGGCCCGAAGCTCGTCATGCACACGCAGCGCACCCTCCTGCTGCACAGCCGGCGCGCAGCAGTCGCCTACGGCTTCGACGAACCGGACGCCCGACTGCTGGGCGCCCTGCCCTTTTGCGGCGTGTTCGGTTTCAACGCGGCCATGGCGGCATTTGCCGCCGGCGCGCCCACCTGCCTCATGGATACATTCGACGCCCCGCTTGCCGTCGAGTTGATACGGCGGCATCGGTTGACGCATGTGTTTGGCAGCGACGAAATGTACGCGCGCATCTTCGATCACGTTGCCGACCCTTGCTCACTGCCGTCGATCCGCACGCTCGGATTCAGTTCATTCAGCTATAGCGCCGAGGAGTTCGCGTTGCCGGCCCGGGAGCGGGGCTTTCCGCTGGCCGGCCTGTATGGATCGAGCGAAGTGCAGGCCCTCTTTGCGATGCAGCCGACGACATTGCCGCCCGAGCAACAGATACAAGGCGGGGGCCGTCCGGCTTCCGGCGAGGGTGCACAGATCCGGATCCGTGATGTCGACAGCTCCGAGTTGTTGGCGCCGCAAGCCAGCGGTGAGATTGAAATACGCGCCGACACCCGCTTTGTCGGCTATTTCAACGACGACGAAGCGACCCGAAGCGCCATCGACGCAGAAGGTTTTTTTCGCACGGGGGACATTGGCTACTTGCGTACAGACGGAACATTCGTCTACCAGACGCGAAGGGGCGATGCGATCCGATTGGCAGGGTTCCTCGTCAGTCCGACCGAGATCGAAACGACGTTGGCAGCGTGCCCGGGCGTGGCCGTCGCGCAGGTGGTCGCCGCTCGCATCGATGGCCAGATCCGCTGCGTCGCCTTCGTGCTTGCGCAAGCAGGAACGGCGGTGACCGAAGCCGATGTCATCGCCCACGCGGCGGGCTGCATGGCCGCGTTCAAGGTTCCTGCTCGCGTCTGGGTGGTCGATGAATTTCCGACCACCGAGGGAGCCAACGGGACAAAGATTCAACGCGCTGCGCTGAGGGCGATGGCTGAGGAGCGCCTTGCTGACGCGGCACGGCTTGGTTGACACGTGGCACAGCACCGCCATGTCGCCTCATGCATGGCCTTCGTTGTGCATTCGCGATACGTTGCCCCCTCGCAACGCATCTCCCAGCGATATCTTGTTTGATACGTCGAGCTTCAGGTAGCACTGTTGAAGGTAGCTACGGACCGTCGCCGGGGTAAGCCCGAGTTCACGCGCAATCTCTTTGTGCGAGATGCCTCCTGCGTAGGCGCGCGCCACCATTTCCTCTCGACGCGTAAGCCCAAGGCTCATGCGAAGCTTCAGGCTCACGTGGCAGCCGCCATCTGCGCCGCGGGACACCGACACGTCGAGCGTATG
Organism: Variovorax sp. P1_G12; assembly: GCF_056405555.1. Taxonomy (NCBI): domain Bacteria; kingdom Pseudomonadati; phylum Pseudomonadota; class Betaproteobacteria; order Burkholderiales; family Comamonadaceae; genus Variovorax; species Variovorax sp. P1_G12. The sequence goes on from NZ_JBFUBW010000017.1 coordinate 115,303, forward strand.
CCCTTGCCATTGCCCTTCGCCGGTCAGAATCAAGCCGTGCAACACCTCGGGTAGCCGCCCCCCGGCCCACTCGGGAAACTCCGCCATCAGCACTTGGCAGAACGCTGGCGAGGCTTGCTCCAACCACGCGTGTTCGTTCACCTTCGCCGACAGTTCACGCCGGTTAGCCAGCTCCCTTTGCAGGGCTGCGCGCCCTTGCTGCTCTTCGGCCAGGAACAGGTGGGGCACCAGCAGTTCGACCAGTGCACGGTCTTCTTCTGTAAATGACGGCAGCGAGTCGTCGCGGTAGATCGAAAAAAAGTGTGAGAGCCCGGTGTCTTCGGCAGGCATCGCCGTCGACAGCGCAGACACGATGCCGTAGCGCGAGTCGAAGCGCTCCGGCGCTTCATTGCCGATGTAGATCTTGGTGACACCGGGATGCTCGCCAATGGCGTGTGCCAGCTCGTCTATATCGGCGATCGAGAGCCACTCATCGGCGAATGCCGCCGGGAGCCGATGAAGGTAGCTCTGAAGCACCAGGGGTGAGCGGCCTCTTAGATGCCCCAGACCCCACCACGCGGCACTCAGGGGCAGATGGGCCTCCAGCATCTCCAAGGCGCCAATGCGAAAGTTCTCGAGGCTCGATTGGCCGGAGAGCTGGTGCCAGGCGAGTAGCAGGGATGACAGGGCTGCGAGTTGCACGTTGTAGTGGGTCCTGCAGCAGCAGTTTGCAAGCCAGCGGCAGGATCACAGTTCGATTCTACGCAGCTGATGCCGGGCCGCCATGCACGCTATTGCCCACTGCATTTGCAGGGTTTCCGCCGCGCCGATTACCTGATGAACTTGCCACCGTGCGGAAGCCCACAGAGCTGGGCGCGCCGACAGCATTTGAAATCAACACAGGAAACAAGCAAGCGATGAAAAATATTGGAGCCCGTGGTGTCGCGACATTTTGCGTTGCGTCGATTGTGGCAATCGGCGCGCTCAGCGCTTGCGGGGGTGGCAACAGCGACACTCGGCCGGCGCTTCCCGCGGCGAAGTCCTCGCTCCCCGACCCGAAGAAGCTCTTCTCCTGGACGACTCAAGAAAAGGTTTTGGGATTCAGTCATAGCGCCGACCTATTCGGTACCGAGCCCTTTCGACACGGGCCGTACGTCCTGCCGCTTCCCTCGGCAAGCAGCGCCCTGCAGACAAGTGCACAGGCCGTTACTTACAAGTACGGGAGCAACGCGGATGGCACGCCAAAGCGTGGCAACACCGTCGATGACTACATGGCTCACAGCCAGGCCACAGGTCTCTTGGTAATCAAAAATGGTGCCATCGTCCTGGAAAAGTACGCCATGGGTGTGGACGCCGCAACGTTGTGGGACGGCAAATCGGTCTCCAAGTCGGTCACCTCCACGTTGATGGGAGTGGCCATCAAGGATGGCTACATCACAAGCCTGGACGAAAAGGTCGACAAGTACATCCCGGAACTCAATGGGTCGGCCTACGAAGGCGTACCCCTTCGCGACATGTTGCGCATGGCATCAGGCGTAGTCTGGGACGAAAACTATCTGAACCCAGATTCAGACGTGGTGGCGCTGTTGACTTGTCAGAACAACAATGCTGACCCCTCGGGATGCCTGCTCAACCATATGAAGACGCTGACGCGTACAGTTGACCCCGTCACTGGAAAGCCCGTCGCACCGGGGGACGTCTTCAACTACAGCACAGGCGAAGCCTACTTGAGTGGCCTGGTTGTTCAACGCGCCACTGGGCAGAGTCTTGCCAAGTACCTCGAACAGAAAATATGGCAGCCGTTTGGCATGGAGGGCGACGGCAACTGGTGGACCACGAACGGTGTATCGTTTGGCGGGGGCGGCTTCAACGCCACGCTGAGGGATTTTGGCCGCTTCGGGCTGTTCATCCTCAATAACGGACTACTGTCCAACGGCACTGCGGTGCTTCCGCACAATTGGGTTCAAGACGCTACAACGTGGACATCGGCATCAGCCTTGTCGTCATATGCGGAAAATGGCCTTTACGGGTACATGTGGTGGTTCAGCCCCGCGTACGATGATGGGGTCCACGATCCTGCGCCCACGTTTGCCGATATTGGCGCCCCGCAGCAAAACACGACCAATCCGGCAGGCGCAGTTCCGGTTCAAGGACGCGCGGCAATCCAAGGCCAGCCAAGCTCAGTGTCCGACTGGACGTTCGCCGCAATTGGAATCTATGGCCAGATGATTGCGATCAACCAGAAAGAGAATCTCGTCGTTGTCCAATGGTCCGTCTGGGACAAGCCCGACCCGACTTGCTGCGATTCATCGGACCCGAAATACGTTGCCGCCAACCCCTACGACGAAGAATCGACGTTCCTGAATGCCATGCTGATTGCTTTGCATTGACGCAGGAATAGCTCTACCGCAGCGCCACAGGCACACCGGGCGCTCCCTGGCTCAGCACAGGAACCATCCGACCATCCAGCGCGCGGAAGTTCGTCAGCAGGCCGACGATTCTTGCTTGAGTCAATATGGGGAGCGGCGCGAAGCCTGTACCGGCCACTGCCTTGTCACCGAGCAGGAACGAGCGGTAGAAGAAGTTGAGCGCGCGGCCGGCCCGTTCTACCGACGCGGGCGAACGCGGCACCAGGATGTAAGTCGCCGTGACGATCGGCCAGACCCCCGCCCCGTCGATGTCGAGCAACGGCGCTGCTTCGAGACTGGTCTTGAAAAGCGCACCGGCGCGACTCGCGGCGCTGAACCCTTCCACGGTCGGCGCGACCCACTCGCCGCGCTTGTTTCGGAGGCTGACCGCGATGAGCCGATCTCGCAGGACGTAGTCGGACGAGATGTAGCCAATAGCGCCCGGGGTTGCCTTGACAGCCTGGGCGAGCTTGCCGGAGCCGTCCACCGCGACAGTCGCGCCGGGCCACTTGGCCAGGTTCCCCTGGCTTTCGATCGATCCGGCAACGGTCGGTGCGGTCTGCTTGAGATAGCGCACAAACACCTCCGTGGTGCCTGATCCGTCGGCACGGACCACGCGCGAGATTCGCAAGTCGGGCAGCGAGAGACCCGGATTCAACGCGCTGATCGCCTTGTCGTTCCAGCGTGAGATCCCGCCCGCAAAAATTCCGGCCAGCACATCCGCGCTCAGTCGCAATGATCCGGATGTCAGCCCCGGCAGGTTCACGACCGGCACCACGCCGCCTACCAGCGTGGGAAATTGGAAAAGCTGGTTTTTCTCGAGATCGGCGGCGCTCAACGGAACATCCGTCGCGCCGAAATCGACGGCGCGAGCAATCATCTGCTTGACGCCCGCCGAGGAGCCGCTGGGCACGTAGGTGAGGGCAATGCCCGTGTCGTGCGAATACTGTTTCGCCCATTCGGCGTACACCTCTGCCGGAAAGGTTGCTCCCGTTCCGGACACGGAGACGGCATCGGCTTGGGCCGCGAGCGGCAGACAGACGAGCGAAATGAGGAGCGCGGAAAGCCTGAGGAGGGACATGGCAACGGTGGCGAAAGGGGCGACGCGTACGAACGTATGAGTCGTTTGGATGGAGTAGGACGGAATTTGGAGCCACGCGGTGTCGGTGCCCCCATCGAAGCAGTGGCAATTTCGATGTGGTCGGATTGGACCGCTGATGCGCCTCCGCCTCCAAGGGCAGATGTCACGATCAACCAACAAAAGTGTCAGAGACCGCGCGCAGCACCTGCATCGGCCCTATGGCGTGGACGCGGTCCAGTTCCTCTTGCGAACGCAAGAACAATGAGCCAGCGAAGCCGAGGCCGTTCACCGAGATCGATTCGAAGCATGCGCGCGAACGCGGCACGACGAGCATCCAGCCTCGGCGAACCAGCAGGTTGTAAGGTGCCGACTGAACTTCGCCCTCTTCGGCGGCGACAGCGGAAATGCCGCACCGATGAAGCAACTCGCGATAGAGGGCATGCAACTCGGGAGCCGTCGCTTGCGGCGCCAGACGTGCGAACGCATGCCTGAACGGCAGCCGCGAGCCGCTGGCGAACACTCGCTCCATCGGTACTTCATCCGGGCTTTCGCGTGTGAGCGGGAGCGGCACAAGCTGCAGGTGCTTGTGCCGTTGGCTGGCCCCGGCTTCGACGCCCCCGTTGTAGAAGGCGAGCCCATCGACTTCACTCAGGCAAGTGATGAGCGCCGCGAAATCCTCGACGGTCAGGAGGCGCTCCTGGCGTTCGAAGCTCCGGGTGACGAGCAGCACATGGCCGGCGAGCAGTTGAAACTTGTTCAGCAGGACGTAGTGCGAGGGCGCGAGGTCGCCGACGAACAGAGAACGGTCGTAGTCGCCGAGTGGATCCCTGGCCGCCGCGACATGGCGCGCCTCGTCCTTGCGCGCGAGGCTCGATACCGTGCGCAAGACGAACCGGACGCCATCGCTGTCGAGGAGGATGGTTTGAGTCTCGATCGGCTGCAGTGCACCGTCTGCCAAGGCACGCCGCATTGCATCTTGGACGATGGACAGCGAAAACACGCCGTCATTCTCGACCCGTTCCGGGCAACCGTGAATGACCACGTGGGACCCAGCGGTATCGACCGCCTCCCAACGGGACGGACTTGCCTGTCAAGCCGTTGCCTTGCGACCTTCGAAATACGCAGCCAGGCGCATCCGTTCCTGCTCGAAGGCCGACATGCCGGCGAGAACCGCCTTCCAGTCGCCGCTGCGGCTGGCGCGGTCGATGCGCTCGCACGCGGCTGCGAACGCGAGCGCGCCGACCATCTTGCTGGCGCCCGCCATGCGGTGGGCGAACTGGGTGACCTGGGCGACGTCGGCGGCGGCCACCGCCTGGCTGAGTCCGGCCGAGTCGTCCTCGCACGTTTGCCGGAAGGCTGCCAGAACCTCGGCCAACATCGATGCGTCGCCAGCGCATTGCGCCGTGAGGAGCGCCTCGTCGATCGGGCCGATGGAAGGGGCGGCCTCGGGACCCGGGCTGGCCGCAGCGGCGGGCGGCGAGGAGGCCTGGGGCAGCGGCAGCCATCGATCGAGCTTTTCGGTCAGCTGCGCCAGTTCCACCGGCTTGACCAGGAAATCGTCCATGCCGGCGGCCAAGCACGTCTCGGCCTCCCCCTGCAGCGCGTTGGCTGTGCAAGCGATGATCGGCACCCGCTCGCGCCCCGCGTCGGATTCCAGCCGGCGGATGCTGCGCGTCAGGTCGTAGCCGTCCATGTGGGGCATTTGGCAGTCGGTGATGACCAGCCCGAAGCGACCCGACTTCCACATCTCCAGGGCCTGGACGCCGTCGTCGGCGGTCTGGCCGGCATAGCCCAGCGCTCGCACCTGGCGCATGAGCAGCATGCGGTTGATAGGGTGGTCGTCCACCAGCAACACCAGCGTTCCTTCCGTCTCGGCCTGCGCGGTGCCGGGCGCCGTGCGGCGCATGGCCATGGCCGCAGGCAGCGCGCGTGCGTTGTCGGCGCCGCTGCCTGACAGGGTCTCGGCGACAGGCAGGGACAATTCCAGGGTGATCGTCGTGCCCTTCCCCGCCTCGCTGTCCAGGCGGATCGAGCCCCCCATCATCTGCGCCAGCTGCCGGGAGATGACCAGCCCCAGTCCGGTGCCGCCCGGCCGCCGCCGTGCCTCGTCACCGTCCGCCTGGCTGAACGGCTGAAACAGACGCTGCTGGTCCTCGGGGGAGATGCCGATGCCGGTGTCCTTCACCTCGAACCGCAGGCTTTCCTGTCCCTCCGCGCGTCCCAGCCATTGCACGTTGATGTCGATCCAGCCCTCGGAGGTGAACTTGATCGCGTTGCTGACGAAGTTGTTGAGAATCTGGCGCAGGCGCACCGGATCGACCCGCAGCGCCGGACTGACGCGTGGGTCGACCATCCGCCGGACGATCAGGCCCTTGCTGCTGGCATTGCCCAGGTAGATGCTCTGCACCTCCTCGATCAGGCGCTTGATCGAGACGATTTCCGGTCGGATCTCCAGCTTGCCGGCCTCGATCTTCGAAAAGTCGAGGATGTCGTCGATGATGCGCAGCAGCGACCGGCTCGATTCCCGCACCAGCCCGAGCGTCTCGCGCTGCTCGGCGTCCAGCTCGGTCAGGCTCAGGAGTTCCAGCATGCCCAGCATGCCGTGCATGGGCGTCCTGATCTCGTGGCTCATGGTCGCCAGGAAGGTGCTCTTGGCGCGGTTGGCGGCTTCCACCTCGGCGCTGCGCTGCGCCAGGGCCGCATTCAGCTGCTCGATTTCACGCTCCTTCTTCTTTCTCTCCGTCACGTCTTCCGAAATGGTCAGCAGGTAGCGCGGCCGGCCGGCGTTGTCGAGGATCGGAATTTTCTTCGCGTGGAGGACGCGCACGCTGCCATCGTATGCATGCAGGGTCTCCTCGGGGATGTCCACTTCCCGGCCCAGCGTGAGCGCTTCCTTGTCCTTGGCCGCGAAGAAATCGGCTTCCTCCTGGGAACTGACGAAATCGCGAATCGTCTTGCCGAGCAACTCCTCCTGGCTGCGCCCCGTCAATTGCTCGAGCGCGCGGTTGACGCGGACGAGCTTCAGGTCATCGGCGTTCTTGACCATGACCTGATAGGGGATGTGGTGGATCACCGAGTTCAGGAACGCATTGGCCGTTTCCAGTTCGGCCGTGCGAAGGTGCACGCGCGCCTCCAGGTCGACGTTCAGGGCACGCAGGTTCTCTTCCGCCCGGCGCAGCGCCACCTTCTGCCGTTGTTCGTCGAGCGCTCGCCGCACCGAGAAACCCAGCCGCTGCACCCGTTCCTTGAGGACGTAGTCCGTGGCGCCGGCCTTCATGCAATCCACCGCCTCTTCCTCGGTCATCAACCTTTTGGAAATCACGATCAGCAGCAGCTCCGGGTGCTGCTGCCGCACGTGCCGCAGCATCTCCAGGCCGCCGACTTCGTAGTCGGACAGCACGAGGTCGAAGGCTTGCCGCTGCAGGGCGGAGACGAAGTCCTCCCTGGTTGGCACCCACACGATGTCGCAGTCAAGATCCCCGCCCTGCAGCCTGTCCCGGATGCGCTGCGCATCGGCCGGGTCGTCCTCGAGATGCAGCACTCGGATGGTCATCTGGGCGCGTCCTGCTCGCCACGGAGCGACTCGACGACTTCCTTGAACTCCTCGCGGTTGCGTTCGCTCAGCGCGGAGAGGGCCTCGTGCGCCTGCAGGATCCGCTTGCGCATCGCGCCCTGGCCGCCCCCCGTGCCCAGCGCGTAGAGCTCGGGCGCGGCGGGGTGGTCCTCGCGGATCGCGGCCAGCACCTGCTGCATGCTCAGTTCCTCGAACAGGGCGCGCACGGCCGGCGTCACCCCCGCGAGCACCACACCGCCCCGGGCGACCAGCTCGTGCACCGTGCCGAGGCAGGTGCTGTCCATGTACTCGCAGCCGGAGAGGTCCAGCACCAGGGAGCGTCCTCCGTCCAGCACGGCCAGGGCCGTTTCATGGAAGGCGTCGCAATGCATCCAGGTGGCCCGGCCACGCAGCGCAAGGTAGGCGGCATGGTCGGTTTCGCCATAGAACACCGCCTCACTCTCGGACCGCGGCGCGCCAGAGGCGGCTGACGCGTCGGCCGCGGGGAGCTCGGCGCCATTGTCGAACCAGGAGGCGCCCGCGTGCGCGTCGATGAGCAGGATGGTCACGTCATCCCGGTCCGCTCCCGCCGGTGCGCCACCGTGAAGGTGGGCCATCGCTTCCTGCGCACTGGAGAGCGGCTTGGCCAGCACCTGCTTGAGCAGGTCCAGCTCGCGCTCCGACCCGGAGGGCAGCAGCCCGTCGGTGTAGAGGAGGATCCGGTCGCCCGCCAGGAGATGAAGACGCACCTGTTGGAAGTGCGCGTCCGGCGCCAGCCCGAGCGCGGGTCCCGTGCGACGGACCAGGCGCGTTTCCCGGCCGTGACGTGCGTGCAGCACGGGCGGATGGCCCGCCGATGCCAGCGTGAGGCTCGCGTCCGACGTATCCAGCAGGCCAAAGACGGCCGTCAGGAAAAGTCCCGGCGCGGCGTGCGCCTCGCAGATCGAGCGGTTCACCGCGGCCAAGACCTCCGCCGGCGGCAGCGCGAGGCCCGTCGCCGGGTCCACCAGGACCAGCCGCTGCTTGAACAGCACCGAGAGCATCGCCGAGGTCACCCCGTGGCCGGTGGCGTCGGCCAGGTAGAAGGCGAGGTGCTGCTCGCCCAGCCGGACCACGTCGTAGAGGTCGCCGCCCACATGCTGTCCCGGGCGGTAGACCGCCTGGATGCAATAGCCCTCCATCGGGGGCGGGCTGCGCGGCAGCAAGGCGCGCTGGATCACCTCCGCCCGCTCGAGATCGCGGCGCAGCACTTCGGACGTCTGCTCAAGTTCGCAGACCTTGCGCTTCAGCTCCCGGTGCAACCCCTCGCGTTCAGCCAGCAGCTGCCGCCGCTCGAGCGCGTTGCGCACCGCGACCCCCATCTCTTCGGAGTGCGGCGATTTCGACAGGAAGTCGAACGCCCCCAGCCGGATCGCGGCCACCGCCGAGTCGAAGGTTTCCAGCCCCGAGAGGACGATCCACATGGCGTCCGGCACCGCCTGGCGTCCCCAGCGCAGCAGTTCCAGGCCGTCCATGCGCGGCATCATGATGTCCGTCAGCACCAGGGCGACGTCCGGGTGCTGGCGCAGGACCTCCTGCGCAGCGATTCCGTCGGCAGCCTCCAGGACCGGCGCGCAGCCGAGGGTTTCCAGTGCCCGCTTCACCATCAGGCGGGTCACCGGCTCATCGTCCACCACCAGCGCGACAGGAGGGACAGGGTCGAAGTTCATCACATCCTCTAGCAGCTAGAGTGCTGTGCAGACAAGAATTCTGCGAGTCGGCGGGCGCGATGGCAAGCCACTGGCACAACGAGCCGCAGCGCCGATACGCCCACTGCCCCATTGGGGGTATCGAAGGGCTATATTGAACGTGCCGCACCGACGCTCCATCGGAGAGGACGCATGAGGAGGCAATCATGCCGAAAACATCCGCCATGACACTCCTGCCGACCGCGGGCGCCTGCGCCCTGCTGTTGATGACGGCAGCGAAGGGCGCCGACAAGGTCGAAGCCGATTCCATCGTTCTCGGCGCGGCGGTGTCGATCACCGGCAAGTATTCCGTCAACGGCAAGAACACGAAGGACGGCTACGATCTTGCGGTCAAGCGCGCCAACGAAAACGGCGGCGTCAAGGTGGGCGACAAGAGCTACAAATTCAAGATCGTCTACTACGACGATGAATCCACGCCGGCGCGCGGGGCGCAGCTCGCCGAGCGCCTGATTGCCCAGGACGGAGTGAAGTTCGTGCTCGGCGCCTACAGCTCGGGATTGACCAAGGCGATCGCGCCGGTGACCGAGAAATACAAGGTTCCGCACGTCGAAGGCAACGGCGCGGCGCGCGAATTGTTCACCCAAGGCTATCGCTACCTGTTTGCCGTCCTGTCCACTTCGGACTACTACTTGCGCGATGCAGTGAACCTGGCGGCCGAAGTCGCCAGGCAGAACGGTCGCGACCCGAAGACGCTCAAGGTCGCGATGGCTTTCGAGAACGATCCGTTCAGCCTGGACGTGCGCGACGGCGTGGTGGAGGACGCCGCGCGTCAGGGCATGAAGGTCGTCATCGACGACAAGCTGCCGCCCGACCTGAACGACATGGCGGCGACGCTCGCCAAGGTCAGGGCCCTCAAGCCCGATCTGCTCATCGTGTCCGGGCACGAGAAGGGCGCGACCCTCGTGGTGCGACAGACGGCGGAGATGAAGGTGGACGTCCCGATGATCGCCACGACGCACTGCGACTCGGCCCAGGTTGCGGAGACGCTGGGCAAGCTCGCCGAGTCGGTCTTGTGCGCTTCGCAATGGGACCGCACCCTGAACTATCGGGACAAGTGGTTCGGCACCGCCGAGCAGTATGCGCAGCGCTTCAAGAAGGAGTTCGGCTACGAAGCACCGTACCAGGCGGCCGAGTCGACGGCGTCGGTATTGGTCTATGTGGACGCCTTCGAACGCGCCCAGTCCTTCGATCCCGAGAAGGTGCGCGATGCCATCGCCAGCACCGACATGATGACCTTCTACGGGCCGATCAAGTTCGACCCGAGCGGAAAGAACACCGCCAAGCCCATGGTGCTTTACCAAGTGCAGAACGGACACTACAAGGTGGTGGCCCCGACCCGATGGGCCGAGGCCAAGCTGGTCTGGCCGCGAAAGGTCGCGCCGTAGCGGCGGCGCTCCGTTCCCCGGTCCGGCGGCCCGGGACTGGGAGAGGTGAATGGCGAGATGAACAACCTCCAGTTGCTGTTCGACGCGCCCGTGCTGTCGGTGCAGTTGCTGCTCGACGGTATCTGGATCGGAGCGATCTTTGCGCTTCCGGCCTACGGCATGGCGCTCGTCTGGGGCGTGATGAACCTGATCAATATCGCCCAGGGCGAGTTGGTCATGCTCGGGGGGTACGTCGCGTTCTTCCTGTATGCCGCCGGCATCCACCCGTTGTTCGGAATTCCGCTGGCCGCGCTGCTGATGTTCCTTTTCGGCTGGGCGCTGTACCGCAGCGTCATCTTCCGCGTCGTGGACAAGGATCTGTTCGTCTCCATCCTCGCCACCTTCGGCCTCAGCGTTCTCTTGCAGCAACTCGCCAACGGCCTGTTCGGCGCGAATCTGCGCACGGCCGAGTCCGGTTTCGGAACCTTGTTCCTGTTCGGCGGGCTGGTCACTGTCGCCGAGATCAAGCTGGTTTCATTCGTGGCGGCCCTGGTGGTCGGGGCTGCGTTGATGGGGTTTCTCAAGCGTTCGCGAATGGGACGGGCGATCCGGGCCACGGCCCAGAACGCGCGTGCCGCGCGCATCATGGGCGTCGATACAGACGCCGTGTACGCCTGGACCTTCGGCATCAACGCGGCGATCTGCGGGGCGGCCGGGGCCTTGGTGGCGATGACCTGGGTGGTGCATCCGTACCTGGGCCTGCCGTACACGGTGCGCTCGTTCATGATCGTGATCCTCGCCGGACTCGGCAATGTGATGGCCGTGTTCGTCGCAGCGCTCGGGCTCGGCGCGGCCGAGAATTTCGCCGGGTTCATCCTCGGTGCGGAATACCAGGCGGCCTTTGTCTATGGCCTGCTGGTCGTCATTCTCGTGTGGCGACGATTCTCGCTCGGTCGCCAGCGGAGGGTCCTGCGATGAACTCGGCGTTCACGCGTGCGGCCCTCTATGCCGGCGTGGCGGTCCTGGCGCTGCTGGCGCTGCTGGCGCCGATCCTGGTGCCCGGCTACCGCACGCAGCTGGCGTTCCTTTGGGTGATGATCGTGTTCGCGCTCACCTGGGACCTGCAAGGCGGCCAGATGGGCTACAACTCTTTCGGCAACATCCTGTTCTTCGGCATCGGCACGTACGCCTGTGCCGTGGTGCAGCGGGACTCGGGTCTCGGCTATTTTCCGGCGCTGTTCCTTGGCATGGGTGGGGGCGCCGTGCTTGCAGTCGCCGTGGCCGCACTGCTCGGGTCCGGCATGCTCGGCTTGCGCGGACACTACTTCGCCATCGGCACGCTGGGTCTTGGCATTGCCGCGGGCGAACTTGCCGGCGGCTGGGATTTCATCGGCGCCGGCGCGGGCATGGTCCCGCCGCTGTTCCCTGGCGCGATCGGCGGGCGCGAGAGCTTCTTCTACTACCTCTGCCTGGCACTTGCGGCCATCACCTTTGCGTTCCTTCGCTGGTTGTACGCCGGACGCTTCGGCCTTGCGATCAACGCCATCCGCGACGATGAAGACAAGGCCGAAGCGATGGGCCTGCGCACGACGCGGTACAAGACCACGGCGTGGTGCATCTCGGCGTTGTTTCTGGCACTTTCCGGCGCTGCCGTGGGCAACATGATCGGCTTCATCGATGCGCGCGAGGTCGCGTTCGCCGGCACGACCTTCGGCGTGTGGATGGTGCTGATGGCGATCCTGGGCGGGAAGGGAACGCTTTGGGGCCCCGTGATCGGTGCGGTGATCTTCCATCTGACCAAGGAGGCGTTCTGGACCTACCTGCTCGGCTGGCAGCGCGTGGCGCTCGGCTTGCTGATCGTGATCATCGTGGTGTTCTTCCCGCGCGGGATTCTCGGGTGGGTGCACGAGCGCTGGCCGGAGCGCTTCGGTCACCGGATCGAAGGATCGGAGGTCCATCAGTGACGGCGATCCTCAGCATCCGCGGCGTGCGCAAGACATTCGGCGGCGTGGTCGCCAACAACGGGATCGGTCTCGACGTGCCCGAGGGCAAGATCATCGGGTTGATCGGCCCCAACGGCTCCGGCAAGACCACGCTGTTCAATTCGATCGTCGGCTATCACCCGATCGACGCCGGCTCGATCCGCTTTCAGGCGCGCGAGATCTCCCGTTTGCGCGTGCCCGAAATCGCCCGTCTGGGTCTGTTGCGCACCTTTCAGCAGACGCGCATCTACCGCAGGATGACCTGCATGCAAAACATGATCATCAGCGTGCCGCAGTCCGGCGATCGATGGCGCTCGATGTTTCGCCGCGTTTCGCCCGCCGAGACCGGCAAGGCCGAGGATCTGCTCAAGTTCGTCGGCCTGTACGCCAAACGCCAGCTTCAAGCGGGCGAACTTTCCTTCGGACAGCAGAAGCTGCTCGAGTTCGCCATGGCGCTCATGAGCGAACCCAGGATGCTGCTGCTCGACGAGCCCACGGCCGGCATCAATCCGACATTGATCAACGGCCTGATCAGCCAGCTGCGCCGAGTGAACCGCGAGTTCGGGGTCACGCTGTTCGTCATCGAACACAACATGCGGGTGATCATGCGGCTGGCCGAATACATCTACTGCCTCGCGCATGGCGAGTTGCTTGCGCAGGGACAGCCTGAGGTCATCCAGAATGATCAGCGGGTGATCGACGCCTACCTGGGGGCGCGTTGATGGCGACCCAGAAGCACGGGCAACGCGACGACGCCGATCTGGACGAAGACTGGCTCTCGGTCGATGAGGTCGCGCGCGAGGCTGCGCTCCTGGTCGGCGAGGGGCCTTCGCGCGAGCGCATCGCCGAGCTGGCCGGCGGCAAGCCGCAGCTGTCTGTCGAGAGCCTCCATGCGGGCTACGGCAAGATGGAGGTTCTCCACGGCGTGAACCTGCAGGTGGCCGCCGGTCAGTCGCTGTGCATGATCGGCCCCAACGGCGCCGGTAAATCCACGGTGCTGCATTCCATCTACGGCTTCACGCGCATCACCGGCGGCAGCATCCGCGTCAACGGCGAGGACGTCACGCGCTTGCCGCCGAACCAGAAGCTCAAGCATTCCGGCATCGCCTACGTCCTTCAGGACAACTCGGTGTTCCCCGACATGTCGGTGGAGGAAAACCTCCTGATGGGAGGCTTTCTGCTGGCGCATCCCGACCAGGCCAGGGAAGCCGTCGAACGCGTGTTTGCGAAGTACCCCAACCTGGCCCATCGCCGCCGCCAGCCGGCGCGCGTGCTATCGGGCGGAGAGCGGCGCCTGCTCGAAATCTCGCGTGCGCTGGTGATGAATCCGAGCATCTTGCTGGTGGACGAGCCTTCGATCGGGCTGGAGCCGCGCTTCATCGACATGGTGTTTGAAATCCTGTCCGACCTGCAACGCAACGAAGGCAAAGCCATCATCATCGTCGAGCAGAACGCGAAGAAGGGCCTGCAATTCGCCGACATCGGCTACGCGCTGGTTTCGGGGTCGGTGGCCATGGCGGGCACGGGCGCCGAACTGCTTGAAAATCCGGACGTCGGACGCCTGTTTCTCGGCGCCCGGTCGACCGATTCCTGATTTCAACCGCAAGGCACGGCCAGCCGGACCTTGACAAGGTGTCTTTGAAACCGGCAGCAGCCCACGGGGTGCAGCAGCGGGATGCCGTCGTCGTCCTTCTCCTGCGGGCGCAGCGACAATGCACCCATGACTCAAGGCAAGCGCATCTCGGCAGACATCGGCGTCAGGCTGCAACAGCCGGAAGGCCGCTGACCCATGGTCCAACTGCAGGCGGAGCGCACCACCACGGTCCTCCACACGCTTCCAAACGGGGTGAGGCTGCTCGCCATTCACATTCCCCATGTGCAGAGCGCCAGTGTGGGCGTGTACCTGCGTGTCGGCTCCCGCGACGAGACGCCGGTGACCAACGGCATCGGCCATGTGCTGGAGCACATGGCGTTCAAGGGGACCACCACCCGCTCCGTTCAGGCCATCAACATGGATGCGGAGCGGCTGGGAGCGGACGTCAACGCGTTCACCGGCAAGGACACCACCGGCTACTTCATGACCGGCCTGGGCCGGCACGCGGAGCAGCTGCTGCGCATGACGGCCGACATCGTCTTGAACAGCACATTTCCCGACAGTGAACTGCAGCGCGAGCTGGAAGTGATCCGCCAGGAGGCCATCGAGTACGAGGAGGATCCGCTGGACAGCTCCAGCGAATTGCTCGACCGCGCGATCTGGGGCGACGACCCGATGGGCATGCCGGTGATCGGCACCGTCGGCAACATCGAAGGCTTTACCCGGAACGACCTGGTCCGCCACGTGCAGTCCCACTACGTCGCGGAAAAGACCGTCGTCGCGGCGGCCGGGAACTTCGACGTCGAAGCCTGGGTGGCGCTCGCCGGGGAACTCTTTGCAGCGATGCCCGCGTCGGCCGACTTGCCCGTGTCGCGACAGCCGGCGCCCGCGAAGTTCGTCGGTCATGCCATGGCCCGGCGCTTCACACAGGTGTCGCAGGTATTCCTGAACATCGCCTACCCGCTGGCGCCCGCGCGGCAGGAGGAGATGTCGCAGCAGCGCTGGCGCCTTGCGGCAACGCTGGCGGCCAACCTGTTTGGAGGCGGGATGTCGGCGCCCCTGGTCGACACCGTCCGGGAGCGGCTCGGCCTGGCCTACACGGCCGATTCCACGATGGACAGCGGGGACGTCTGGGCCAACTTCGTGGTGCATGCGGTCACGACCCCGGACAAGCTGGATGCGCTCGTGACGGCGACGGGCGGCCTGCTGCGTGCGCAGGCCACCACCATCGATCCGGTGCACCTGGAGCGGGCGAAGAACCAGCTGATCGTGTCCCGCGTGCGCGCAGCGGAAGGGACCTACGCAACGATGGAGCAGGCCGTCGAAGAACTCTTCGCCAGCGGGACCGTGACGCCGATGGCCGAAGCGATGGCGATGATCGACGACATCGGCGCGGAAGAAGTGCGGGCGGTCTTCGAGCGGATGCTGGCCAACCCCCCGGCGCTGGCGATGACCGGCAAGGGCGCCAGCGCGCGAACCGCGCGGCAGCTGGCAGCGCGCCTGGCTGCCTGACGCCGTTCTGCCTGCGGGCAACTGAACGGCATCGCGCCCACAGAATTGGGGATTCGGGCACTGGCGCTCGGGCGTAGCCTACTCGGAGCTGGCAACAATCCTGCAGCTGCGCGATGCCTTGCGGCGAGCGCTGAAGCAAACGGATTGAGACGAGCGACAGGGGATTTGACGCGATCAGCCGCCGCAGCGGCGACGAACAATAAGTTTCAGTTGTATCGTTTTACGAATCGGCGCTTGATGCGCGAAGACGGACTCAATTGCGATAATTCTAAAGTCCTCATGTCTGAGGTCATGCCATGCGCACCCATCCGGTCGATCTCCCTGAGTTCAGATGGGTTGCCGTGTGCGTCCCCTTGGCATTGGCAGCTTGCGGAGGCGACGGCAGCGGGGTCACCGGCACCTCGGCTGTCGGTACGGGCCCCCAAGAATCCGCGACCGCTACGGGTACCGGCGCGGTAGCCGGCGCCCCCGCCGCCGCGGCGTCGATCACTGAGGCAGGAGCCGCCTCCCCGTTGCCGCCCATCGAGCCAGCGCCCCCGCCGAAGAGCGCATTGCACAAGGTCACGACGCCCGCCGAGATCGCCGCGCAAAGAGCGAACGAAAAAGACCATCCGGCACCCATCGACCGCGGAAGCACGACCGGCAGGCTGCTGCCCAGCACGACGAACGGCAGCGTGCAGCCCAGCGGGGCAGCGGCCGTCGCGCCCGCGCCCGCGCCCGCGCCCGCGCCCGCGCCCAACAGCGTCGGCCAATGGTCGGTGTCCACGACCTGGCCGATCAACGCCATCCATATGGTGTTGACGCCCGACGGCAAGGTGATGAGCTATGGCAGCGACCAGAGCGGTGCGCAGGGTGCTCTGTGTCAGGGTGCCATGTGTTATGACGTGTGGACGCCGGCCACCAACGCGCACAGCCTGTTTCTGAAGACGGTCACCCCCGTCACCGATATGTTTTGCTCGGCGCAAACGGTGCTGCCTGCGGGACGGGTGCTGCTGGCCGGTGGCGACAGCCGGGGGGTCGACCCGAACCGCGTCAACTTCGGAGTGCCGGACGTCAATCTCTTCGATCCGTCCAACAACCAGATCACTGCCGGTCCGCCGATGTCTTTTGCGCGCTGGTACGCCACGGTAGTCCCCCTGGCCAACGGGCGGGTGCTGACGCTCGCCGGCGTCGACATCACGGGCTCGGGCTCGCCCATCCCCGAGATCTACACGCCGGCGCAGGGGCCAGGCAGCTGGACGCGCCTCGCGGGGATCACGAGCTGGCCAGCCGACTTTGTATATCCGCGCGCCTTCCTGGCCCCGAATGGAAAGGTGCTGGTCGCCAGTGCAGACAAGCTGTACAGCATCGACATCGGCACGCAAAGCATGACGCAGATCGGAACGCTGCCGAAGACGATCAACTGGATGTTGCCGTGGGCCGTCTACGACCGCGGCAAGGTCCTCCTGATAGCGGACGACGGCACCGCGGTGGTGCTCAACGTCAACGGCGACACGCCCGTGGCTACGGCCGTGACAGGGCCGGGAGCGAACCGCGTCTGGGGCACCGCAACCGTGCTGCCGGACGGCAAGGTGCTGGTCACCGGCGGCTCCGCGACGGACAACCAACTGGTCGACACCGCCTTCAAAGCCATGATCTGGGATCCGGGCACGAATCAGTGGACTGTCGGCGCGGCGGCGCAGAAGCCGCGCCTATACCACTCGAACGCGCTGCTGCTTCCCGACGCCACGGTGCTATCGGCGGGCGGCGGCTCGCCCGGCCCCGTCGTGAACCTCAATGCAGAGGTCTATTCGCCGCCCTATCTGTTCGACAGTACCGGCCAACCCGCTACGCGCCCGATCATCAACACGGCGCCGGCCCAGGTGAATCTGGGCTCCAGCGTCGGAATCACGGTTGCGTCGTCCCTGCCGATCCAGCGCGTCACGCTAGTGCATACGGGCTCCGTGACGCACTCGATCAACTTCGGGCAGAGTTTCCTGGAACTGCCGTTCACGCAGGCGCCCGGCGACACGAACGTCAACATCCAGTTCAACGAGAGCCCGAACGCCCTTCCCAACGGTTACTACATGCTGTTTGTGATCGACAGTGCCGGCGTGCCTTCGGTTGCCAAGATCCTGAACGTGAACTCCAGTTGGACCCAAATCGCGCAGCAAGGCCAATCGCTGATCCTGCCGTCGTCAATGCTCGTTCAGTACGGCAGCGGCAGCGACGTGGTGACCAAGACCTTCTCAGGCACCGTGAGTTGCAGGAACGAGTTCTTCGGCGCCAACCCGGCTCCGAGCATCGCCAAGGGCTGCTATGTTCTTTCGCCCCTGGCTTCCGGCGTCACGTTGGGGGCCCAGACTCCGACCAGCGACAAGACGGTGGCCGCTGAGGGCAATAGCTTCAACATGGCCAACGCGACGCTGGTCAGCTACGGTGCCGGTTTGCGCTGGATCACGAAGATGGTGACCGGCACCGGCACCTGCAGCAACGCGTTCTTCGGCACCGACCCGGCACCGTTCGTTTACAAGTCCTGTGTTGCGGACACCGGGACTGCGACCCCGCCACCACCCGGCGTGACCTTGGCCGTGGAAGGGGGCACCTTCACSGTGGCGACTGCGACCGTCGTCAGCTACGGCGCCGATACGCGCTGGGTGCAGMAGACAGTCACGGGGACGGCGTCCTGCACGAACGCCTTCTTCGGCRCGGACCCGGCGCCGGGCACGCTGAAATCCTGCGTGGCGCCGGCAGGCACTCCGCCGCCGCCGCCGCCGCCGGCACCGCCTCCGCCCACAGGGCCAACKCTGGCCGTCGAAGGAGGTACTTTCACCGTGGCGRCYGCSACCRTSGTCAGCTACGGMGCCGATACGCGCTGGGTGCAGCRGACAGTCACGGGGACGGTGTCTTGCACGAACGCCTTCTTCGGCACGGACCCGGCGCCGTTCGTCGTGAAGCGGTGCGTCGCCACATCGTGAGTTCGAGCCCGGACAGGCGCCTCGATGTGAAATTCGTCGATGCCTCTCAGGGGGTAGCGAGGCGACAGGAAGCTCTGCAGGCATTCGCAGGCACGTCGTCCTTCTCCTGCGGGCGCAGCAGCTCGGTCGCCATCGCGCTGGCGGCCTGCAGGATCTGGCGGGTGTTGCGGTAGTTGATCTTGAGGATGGTGGTGCGGCCCTGCGCCTGCACGCCCACGCTCTTGAAGCTGAAGGGCTTGCTACCGCCGCGCCGCTTGTCGTAGATGCTCTGGGCATCGTCGTACAACAGCAGCAGGCTGTTGGTGTGGGGGTCGACCATCTGCGTGACCAGCTTGAGCCATTCGGGCGCGAAGTCGTGGCCCTCGTCGACCAGCACCGCCAGGTACTGGCCTGAGGGAATCATGCGGCGGCTTGACCGCGTCGACTTGCCAAAGGCCTTGACCAGGTACTTGGCGCGGTAGCCGAGGATCATGGTCTTGCCGGAGCCTGCCACGCCGTGGCCGTCGCCGAGGCTGCGCGCACGCGCAGGAAATCGGGGACGGTGGCGGCTTCATCCGCATCGTCGAAAGGGGGTGTCCTGCAATCTTGAGGGTCTCAAATTCAGGTCAGCCCTACTCTCCTGAATGAGAGCGCGCGCTCAATTGTTCCAAGATTCGGGCGGCGATGCGAGACAGGTCTTGTTTTGTCGGAGAGTGTTCCGGAAATGCAGCCCTCAATGCCTGGTTGCGCTTGCCATGCGATACCGTGGAGCGGGTCAGGCGCACGTCGCTTGCCTGACATTCAGGGAGCAAAAATACATGTCGCAAGATATTTTTCTGAAGGTGAACGGCATTACTGGTGAATCACAAGATGCCAGCCATAAGGGTGAAATCGAAGTCTTGGATTGGGAGTGGGAGATCACCCAGCAATCCACCATGCACGCTGGCAGCGGTGGCGGCGCAGGCAAGGCCACCGTCAGCGACCTGACCTTTGACCACTACGTGGATCGAGCGAGCCCCAATCTGCTCAAGTATTGCCTGACGGGCAAGCACATCGACACGGCCACCCTTGTGGTTAGAAAGGCCGGGGGCTCCCCGCTGGAGTTCCTCACGATCACGATGGACGATGTGATCGTCACCAAGGTCGCGCCAGCGCTCACTGCGACCATGTCGCGCCCGCGAGAAGTAGTCAGTCTCGCTTTTGCCCGCGTGAAGCAGGAATACGTCATGCAGAACCAGCAGGGCGGTTCCGGGGGCACGGTATCAGCCGGCTACGACATTCAACAGAATCGCGAAATGTGAACGGAGACAAGAATGCTTTACATCACCAGAGCAGGCCATGTTGATGCCGAAAGAATCAAGGTCAAGATTTTTCCCAAGATCGAACGTCGACAAATGGATCGAGTAAATGGAATCGTCGTTCATCAAACCGATTCGCCGACTGCCCAAGCGACGTTCAACAGCTATAACGATGCAGGCGCCCACGGAGCGCATTTTCTTATTGATAAAGATGGCACTATTTACCAAACAGCATCGCTGTACAAATACACCGAACATGTAGGCAAGCTCAGGTCACGCTGCCTAGAAACTCATACATGCTCACCCTCAGAATTCAAAACGGTGCATAGTTTGCGCCATAAATACACGCTACTTTCTCGACATGAACACAAAAAATCTCACCCCAACAGATACCCTTCCAACGCCGACTCGATAGGCATCGAGATAGTGGGCCAGTCATCGGGAATGAAAGGCAATGAGGTTTACGAGAAAATCAATGGCACTCAGAATTTCTCATTAAAATGGCTGATTAAAGAATTGTCGGAGACATTGAATATTTCGATGCAAGAGGTGTTCAAACACCCAGAAGTCTCTTACAAGATCGAGACAGAGGCGGGCAACGCGCAATGGTAGGAAAGCGCAGTCTATGGTGCGTTCTTTTTTTGGGAATTTCGCTCTCAAACTTTGCAGCATCAAGAACCATTACAAAGTTAAAAATAATCGACAGCGGGCTCACGTTGGACTCATCCACCGCCGAAGGCTGCAAGAAATTCAAGCCAACCGCCAACCAAGTGAAACGCTTTTTCTCCAGGGCATATCCGGTTGAGCATTACATGTTGACGACCGAACGGTATTCGCCCTGCTATGCGAAGGGAACAATCAAGTTCAGCGACAACAATCAAGGCGATTGGTGGCTCTATTCGGGCGGAACTGCGGTCATCGAATGGAACCGTGGGAAGAGTGTTGACCTTCTATATAAATACAACAGATGGCATGATCCCTTTGCCGGCGCATACGGCCTTTGCTCTGAGGGGGAGTGCTGACCTGAAAACGAAGCGCCACTAAAAACCGCATGTGGCAGCGCAATCAACGCAGCTGATTTCTGGCGACCGCCCCCGCAAGCGGCGCCTTGGCGAGCGCGGCCACGACGGCCATCAGGCGCAATAAGGGGACCTTGAGCCCCGGGCGCGTGATGGCGCGCAACCGTTGTGATCACCGACATCGCCGTCAAGCTTTTTGAGACGTTGAGTGTGTCCATGAGTGAAATATATCGTCATCCCGAGATAGCGAGAAAGAACGCGAGGGAAGTCCCGCCAAATGGCAAAAAAATTCAGAGCATCGACCATCAAATCAGTGCTTATCCTTCTTGCACTGACGGTCATGGGGCATAGCTATGCAAGGACCGTCAAAAGTATAGAAATTGACACGGTCGGATTGAACCTTGAGTCCATAAAAAACGAAAATGCCGCAAGAGCCTGCAAGAGATTCAGGCCCACAAAGGACCAAGTAATAAGATTCTTCAACAGAGCCTATCCGGTTGAAACTTACGTCCTAACGACTGATCGTTTCAGCTCTTGCTACGCGGAAGGCTCATTGAAATTCAGTGATGGCTCATTTGGAAAGTGGATCTTGTATTCCAGCGGAACTGCGCTTTTTACCTTTAATAGGGGCGGTGTTGTGAGCCTCTATTACAAGCACAACAAGTGGCATGATCCATATGCATGCACCTATGGACTGAGCGATCAAGGGGAGTGTTGACCGAAATCGGAAAGGAATATTTCCTGCTGCGCGCCCGCTCGGGGCAGGCCCAGTGCTCTTTGAATTTCGGTGAAGCAGGGCTTTCTCAGGGCTCTTCGTCGTTTCCCATGGAACTGGACCTCATACCGCCCGAATCACCCGACGGGGTCGCGTGGGATTTCGTCCCGCCGATTCGCTGGATCGCTGGCGCGGCGGCGTGGGCTCTTCCCAAGCGATCTCAGCCGGCCTTGAACTCCTCCGCGGCTTGAACGTAGTTGAGGGTGCCATCGACGACCTCGATCACGTCCATGGTCTCCAGCTTGGCAATCACGCAAGCCACCTTGTCGGGCTCCGGCTGCTGGCCGATGCGCGACTGGATGCGTGTCTTCAACGCTGCCAGGTTGCGCGGTCTGCTGGAGCCGCGAATGTCCTTCAGCATGCCGTCGCAAACGATTTCCACTGACCTCTGCTTCCCGCCCTTGGGTCCGCACTTCAGTGCGGGTGCGATGGCCACGGGAACGACATCCAGGCTGTCCACACGCTCGACCGCCACCCCCTTCGATCGGGCATGCGCAACCGCGGGGTCATAGTCGCCGTCGCCGGCGACGATCAGGAATCGAGCATTGCCCTCGCGCCTGCCAACCAGGTAGCCGAGATACAGCACGAGGTGGAAATCGAGCGAATTCTTGCCGGGCCTGGAGATGTCGACGATGGATACCTGCACGCCCAACTCCTGGTACTGCGGAAGCACATTGATCTCTTGCTCGCCAAAGAAGATCCAGGCTTCGCCGTCAGCACCCATCCACGACGCCACGCACTCCGGCGACGGCTTCCGGTTCTGCAGATCGATCAGCAGATAGGTCTTGTTCATTGCCGCACGCATGGGCAACTTTCAACCGAGGCGACTGAAAAGCTCAGCCGCATCCTCACGTGCCTTCGCATCCTCGATCGGCTCAAGAGGTTCGAGGCGGACGCCCTCGATGCCATCGACGTACAGAGGCCCTCCTTGGTCGTCGTCGTAGAGCTCGCCGTCATAAAGGCCGCCATCGTGATAGGCATTCAGGTTGTCCTTCATCAGATCGACGTCCAACAGCTGCGCAAAGTAGATCCATTTCCAGCATGTCCGCAGATCGTGGTCATTGAACTGCTCGATCAGCGTGCGCATCGCCCAGCCGTCGCCCGATTCGGCAGCACGAGTCAGCCAGTACTCGACATTCGGCTGATCGAAGCGATAGGCAAGATCGACGAGGCGGCGGGGATCGCCGCCCGCCTCGGCGGCCCGATGGAAGTAGGTCGCGTCCTCTCTCTGTTCTGCCAGATCCATCAGCGCGTCGGTGTTGCCGAGTTCGGCAGCTCGTTCGAGATGCTGCTGGGCCACTCGATCAGGGCTGCGCGGCGATTTCTTTCGAAGCAAGGCCGCCGCGTAGGCGTCGGCCCATTCTTTCTCCACGCCATGAAGCACCGTCCCCTCTTGCTGGACACGGTACCAATGGGCACTTCCCTCCTCCGCTTCATCGTCGAAGTCATCGTCGTCAGAGCTTGCCAACAGGGCCAACGCGTAGTGCGCGCGGTGATCGTCCGAGGCAGCGGCACGCTCCAGGCTCTCTCGCAGAACAGCCGAGTACGCGTCAGCATCCCAAAGCGCCCGATCGAAATCTACGTCCCTATCCTCGTCGTCGAATTCCTCACCCTCGTGATTCGCATAGAAATCGTTGACGAAGCCGTAGCCCTCTCGGGCCGACGCCACCACGTCGTCGAGATGGCGCACGCGGATTCCTCTTTCTTCGACCGCGCGCCTGATCGTCGCGGCAGCGACGAGCGCCACTTCCGGCGCGAGCCCGAGCTCAAGGGCTCGTGTGCCGGCGTCGCCGAAGGATCGCTTCTTTGCGCGAACGCGATAGTCGGGGTCTTCGTCGAAGACATGGTTAGCGCACAACGCGGCGTACGAGTCGAAACCCAGCGTCGCGGCCAGAGCCTGGTAGACGTGTCCGAGCGAGAACGAAGAACCCGCTGCCGCCTTGATGGCGCATTGCGCCTCAAATGCAAGCTTCTTGATAGTCATGGCAATCCTTTCGTGGTGGCAACACCGCGACGAAGCGAACGCACACGTTTAAAGCCTCGACGCGGCAGCGCCAAAAGGAAATTGCTGATGACTGAGAAGAGGGAGAGCCTTGTTTTACTCGTGTGCAAGTACGGTGGGCACCGGCGCAAAGTTTAGCGATTTGGCCGATGGTTGGCACTTCTGCGTTGCAGTTTCGCAACCGCTACGCGGCACTAGAACGCCTTCGGCGGTCAATGCCTCACCGCATTCGCCACGATCAACCGCGAAGTCGCCCGCCACGGCCTGCCGCGCCCCCAACACCGCCACCACCGGAAACTCCAGCCCCTTGCTCGCGTGCAGGGTCATCACCTTGATGCCAGCGGGTCGAAGTCGTGCGTGCCCTTGCGCACCTTGTGCGGCAGCCAGGCATGGCCTTCGTTGTGGGCGCTGGCCATCAGCTCGGCGATGCGGTCGGCCTGCTCGCGCGGGGTCGGCAGGTCGATGACGATCGGCTCGGCGCCGTCGCGGCCGCAGCTCACGGGGTGCAGCAGCGGGATGCCGTCGTCGCCGTTCTCCTGCGGGTGCAGCAGGCTTCAACCCGGCAGGACGACCGGTTCATCGAGTGCCGAGTAGTGGGGCCGCGATCCGTACACCAGTCTCCTGTACTCAGGCCCCAGCGCATTGAAGACGAATCCCATCTTGTAGTTCGTCCTCTCCAGATGGTAGTTCGCGCTCTTGAGCAAAGGCGCGATGGCCAGGGTGTAGGCGACCGGGCCGGTCGTGTGGAAGACCCCTTCGGCGCCTACGCCGAACCGTTCGACCGTGTAGTTCTCGATGTTGTTCAACACGTGTTCGATGACGGCTCTGAGAAAGACGTGGCGGGGGACGGCGGCCACATACCAATTCTGAAACTCGCCTTGCGGGAAGTTCGAGAAGTGCCCGCCCCACCCTGGATGAGTTCCATCCGGCCCATTGTCCCAGTGCGACAGCAGATACTCGTGACTTGAAACGATGTCGTCGAGCCTCTTGGTCAAGCCGCTTTTGAGGTCCAGGTAGACGCCGCCTACCCTGTAGATCAACAGGTAGCGAAAAAAGTCCGCCCGCGCAGCCCCGTACCGGGGATTGATCCTGTCATACGCCTTTTGGATCCGGGGGTCGTAGTTCTTGCGGATGAAATCGACGCAGGCCTTGTCATCGTAGAACTCGTGTCGCCAGCCCACGTTCTGTACCTGAAGCTTCTGGACGTGCTGGGCCAGCTCCGCGGGAAGCGCGGCCTGGGTATTGATCTGATGCAATATCCTGGGTATCCGGGTAAGCAATGGTTTTTGAAGCATGCGTCGTCGAGAAGCTGGATTGGGACCACTGAACTTTCGGCTGCGCTGCCCAGACCACGGACCTGCGATTTCGGCGAATCCTATGGCTTGGCATCGAGGGCGTTGCCGTGAAACGCGGTCACGGCAGTCTGGTCAGACTAGGTGGCGTGATTCTACGCTTGGCGTTCAAATCGAATCGCCATAGACTCGCGACCCCATGGACGCCCAGATCGCTTGGGCCGAGCGCTACTTCCGCGCCGGCCAGACAAAGAGTGCAGAACCGCTGCTGCGCCAGATCTTGGCCAAGCCGAACCCTCCGTCCAAGGCCTACGAACTGCTGGCCTACATCTGCGGCAACCGCGGCGAGACGGAGGCTTGCGAGGAATACCTGACGAAGGCCGCCAAGCTGTCCAAGTGCTCGCCGGAGTGCTTGTTCTATCTCGGTCGTGTGCAGCTCCAGAGCGGCCGTGCGCGCGAGGCGACAACTTCATTCGAACGCTCGCTCAAAGCAGGCGGCGACTTCTTTGAAGCTCTGCACGAACTCGGTGTCGCCTATGCCGCTTTGCACGAGGACGAACGCGCCGTGGCCGCGTTTCGCCGCGCCGAGCGCAAGAATCCGCGTTCGCCATTGCTGTTGCACAACCTCGCGAATGCCTTGACCGGTTTGGAGCATTTCAACGAAGCCTTGGATTGTTACGACCGCGCCCTGGCGCTGGAACCGGATCGCGCCGCCGCCTGGAGCGATCGCGGCTCGGTGCTCACTCGCCTCGGCCGGGGGCTCGAAGCGCTGCAGAGCTACGACCGCGCGCTGGCCCTGGACCCCGGCAACGTGGCCGTTCTGGAGGATCACGCCACCAGCCTGCTCGCGCTGCGGCGCTATCCGGAGGCGCTGGCCGCTTACGAGGCGTTGGCGAAAGTGGCTCCGGACAGCGACTACCTGCCCGGCCACCTGCTGCATCTGCGCATGCACGAGTGCATCTGGCAGGACTGGGAACGCGACACTCAGGGGTTGTTGGCGCGGGTCGGGCAGGGCGAACGCGTCGCGACCCCGTTCTCGTTGATGGGAACACCGGCGGATGCTGCGACGCTGCTGGCCTGCGCGCGAACCTTCGCCGAGAGCAGGTATCCGGCGCGCGACAACGACGAGTCGGCAGCGGCGAATGCGCCGCCTGGTGACGCCACCCGCAAGCTTCGCATTGCCTACTTCTCCGTCGACTTCCGAAACCACGCGACATCGCAGCTCATGGTCCGGCTTTTCGAATGCCACGATCACACTCGGTTCGAGTGGTTCGGCTATTCGCTCGCCCGCGGCGAAGCCGACGGACTGGGTCGCCGGGTCAGCGAGGCCTTCGATCATTTCATCGAGGTCGGCGATCACAGTGACGCTGAGATCGCCGCCATGGCACGTGAGGCGGGTATCGATATCGCAGTCGATCTCAACGGCTTCACACAGGGTTTTCGGGCCGGCATCTTCGCCCATCGCGCGGCGCCGCTGCAGGTCAACTACCTCGGCTTCCCCGGGACGATGGGGTGCACCTACATGGACTACCTCATCGCCGATCCGCGCCTGATACGCAGCGGCGAGGAGGCGCTCTACACCGAGAAAGTGGTGCGGCTTCCCGAAAGCTACCAGGCGAACGACAACACCAAGCGAATCGCAGAAAGCCTGCCTTCCCGTGAAGCCATGGGCCTTCCGGCTGAAGGCTTCGTCTTTGCCTGTTTCAACAACAGCTTCAAGCTCACGCCCGACGTATTCGACGTCTGGATGCGCCTGCTTCGCGATGTGCCTTCCAGTGTGCTGTGGCTGCTGGCGGGCAGCGAGCGCATGCAGGCCGAGATCGCCGCCGAGGCGCAGGCGCGCGGCGTGGCGTCCGAGCGCATCGTCTGGGCAAGCCGAGCGCCGCTGGCCGATCACCTGGCGCGCCACGCCCATGCCGACCTGTTCCTCGATACCTTCCACTGCAATGCGCACACCACTTGCAGCGATGCACTCTGGGCTGGCCTGCCGGTGCTGACTTTGGAAGGGAGCACCTTCCCTGCACGCGTGGCGTCCAGCCTGCTGCATGCGGCCGGCCTGGCTGAGCTGGTCACGCACAGCGTGGCCGACTACGAGGCGGCGGCACGGAGACTCGCAAACAACCCGGAGGAACGGGCAGGCCTGCGCGATCGCTTGCGCGTGGAGCGCGACCGGATGCCGCTCTTCGACACGCCGCGCTTCGCGCGCCACATCGAGGCCGCCTATGAGGCTATGGCGGAGCGCAGGCGAAATGGACTCGAGCCCGATCACATTTGGATCGAAGCGTTGCCGATTTGAAATGGCCCGGCCAGGCCGAACGTCGAAGCGAACCGCAGCCGACTACGCGATTCGCCCTCGTTGGGTCCGGTCCGAGTCACTGCCTCACCGCATTCGCCAGCTCACGGGGTGCAGCAGCGGGATGCCGTCGTCGTCCTTCTCCTGCGGGCGCAGCAGCTCGGTCGCCATCGCGCTGGCGGCCTGCAGGATCTGGCGGGTGTTGCGGTAGTTGATCTTCAGGATGGTGGTGCGGCCCTGCACCTGCACGCCCCCGCTCTTGAAGCTGAAGGGCTTACCGCCGCGCCGCTTGTCGTAGATGCTCTGGGCATCGTCGTACAGCAGCAGATCCCGGAATCACCCCTTTTTCATGCAGTGACAGCGTCTTCTGCATCAAAAATATTCGTCCAGAATTGATCCCATGCGTCCTTGCTTTTCTCATAGCCGATGCGGATTTCCCGTTCGCACTCAGGCGACTTGGTGATCTCTTCGTCAATGGCTGCCCGCAGCCGAAGCCGATGCTGAATATCGACCTCGCCAATGTGAATCTCCCAGAAGCGCCAATCGATCTCGTCGGCGATCTTCACTATTTCCGGATTCCGACTGAAGTGGGAGTGCATTGCAGAGAGGTAGAGCTGGCAGAGACATTCCCCACCCAGACCGCGAAGACCGACGCCTTGAGTCGAGGATTCGGTGACCATGAGTTCGCTAATTTCCTCGAGTAGTTTTACATTGCTCGGGATGGCCTCGAACTCCTCCGGGTTCGCGCCGACGCTCAGAAGAAACGAATCGTAGAGACTGGGGTGGGCGTCCTGAGAATTTCCTTCGCCGAGCTCTTCGCTCAAGAACTCCGCAAGCAAGCTCCGAAGCTTGCCGAAGGGCAAGCGGTGGACCAGTTGAGCCATGTCCGAGATGTAGTAGATGGTGAAGTATCGATACTGGACAAAGATCCGCCGAAGTGATTCCAAGGGCATCGTGGCCAGGGTTTGCAGCTTGCGATCCGCTAAAAATTCGGCTTCAATTTTGCTCTCGTCAGCTAGTTTCCAAAAGTCCTGCATGATTATTTCGTCCCTGTTTCCTATAGGCATGGATGCGCGTGCGCGCTCTCTTCCGAATCTCAAGTCTTGTCGTACTTTCCAACGTAGACCTTATTCGTGAGGTAGTAGTCAGTAATTGCAAGGAGCACCAGCACCTCTGTGCCGGTGTTGTGGGTCTGGTGGATCGCCCACCTCGGAGAGAACACGGCGTCGCCCGACTTCACCTGCACCCACGTTTCGCCGACGAGGATCTCTCCCGTGCCCGAAACGAAATAGAAAAGCGTCTCGTGCGCGTGCTTGTGCCTGTTGTTGTACTTTCCAGGCGGGATCCTCACAACACGCGGATCCAGCACTTCTGCCGTGCAGGGGTAGCGCTCGACAGAGAATGCGATGTTTCGCGTCTCGTCGATCTCGTTCAGCATGATTTCGCCAATGCCTGGGTAAAGCGCTACAGGGGATTCCGATTCAGTTTCGAGGCTTCTTCGAGATTGGATTCGATCCATGGAGGCCTTGAGGCGATTGAAGCGCAAGGCGGTATGGAGGTCATGGTGAAAATCGCGATTCAAGACCATCAACGTCTCAAGGGCTGCAGGATCTGCATCCCGGTTCCCGGAGGCCAGATCCTGACTGGCTGCACCCGCCGACAGGTCGCCTGCATCCTCAACCCTTGCCAACGCGCGGAAGACCGCATCGAGCGCAATTTCAGACAGATGCACGGTGCGCTTCACCAAGGAGCTCGCAGTGTGCGAAGGCGCTTCTTTGTACAGCGCCAGAACCGAGTTCACGAAGTGCTTGGCGAACGACGGCATCTGCAACTCATCGGCTGCGGAAACACCCGTCAACTCCAGAGCGGCCTTGTACCTTTCTACTTGTTTCACGCCGATGAAGACGGCGTCATATGCAGGAGAGTTCTCTCCATCATGCCCCAGCGACAAACGTCCAGGGGCAGTTAACAAGGCCGAATGAACCCATGCCAGTATGGGCATGAGAAATTCCCTGTCTCGCGGGCTGGTCCAGCCGGCTTCAAGTGCTCGAAGCACATGGCTCGATCGCAGCTGGGAACTTGGTTCTACGAGGCTGGTTACTCTTTCGCCGAACAACTGCACATGCTCTTCTAGAAATTCCATTGTTGGCTCCCTTGGTCTTCTAGTTCCTTCGCTTCATGCGTGTTTCGCATCGTCCATTCAAATTGGCTCTCGTCGTCCGCCCATCACAACGAGCGCGACCCCACCCATCACCAGCGCAATACCCACGAGGGTCAGCCAAGCTGGCACTTCCTTCAAGAAGAGCATGCCGATCAAGACAGCAAAGCCGGGTGCCAGAGCGCCAAAAATCGCAGCCCTGGGCGCGCCCAGCCGGCGCACGGCCTCCGTGTAGAAGTACATCCCCAAGATGGCCACTGCGATCCCCTGCGCCACCACCTGGAACGCCACGGCCGCGGGAGGCGCCAAGAAGATGTTGGGTTTCAGCCAGATGAAGTAGACGGGCGCAAACATGACGGCCGAACACACGTTCACCAAGGCGGTCGCATGCCACGGGCTCACGCCGGCACGGCGCTGGGCGATCGTGAAACTCGCAAAGCAGAGGCCGGCCAGCAGGAACAACAAGTCGCCCCGCCACTCGCCTGCTGCGCGGTTCGCGAACAGCGCATAGCCGCCGATGCAAAGGACGCCCGCCACAACGACCACCATGCCTGCCAGCTGCTGCTTTGCGAACCGCTCTCCGAAGAAGAGGCCGGACAGCACAGCAACCCAGATCGGCATCGTTCCGATCATGAGAGTGGCGACGTGGGACGCGGGCGCGAACTGCATGCCCACCGACCCGAGCATCATGAAAGGCACGCCAGCACCGAGCACCATCACGAGCAGTCTCACGATGCCGATCTTTTCGATCCCAAGGCCGTTTCGAATCAGAATCGGCCACAGCAGCAGTGCCGAAACACCGAAGCGCAGGAAGGTCACGTCGTGCGGCCCCAAAGTGGTGGTGACGGCGAATCGCGTAGCGACCGACCAGCTCGACCAGATCAGGGCAACGGCCAGGCCACAGAGGATCCCAAGGGTTGTGGCCCGTCGGCTGGCGGAGCCGGCCAGCGAGATAGGAACTGCAGCCACTTCATCTTCCCTTGCGCAGAATCTTGACGATTCCGATGGCATCGTCTTGCGCTTGCCCGGCCGCCATGGCCTCGGCGAACAACGAATGATTGACGGTGGCGATCGGCAGCCACACTCCGCGTTGAGCTGCCTCTTCGCAAACCAGGCCGATGTCCTTCGCCACGTGGCGAATGGGCGCCTGCTGGGTGAAGTCGTCGGCGATCAGCTTGGCGACCTTTGAACGCAGCACGTCGTTTGCAAGCGGCCCCGCCTGAGCCATCTCCAGGAACAGCGGCACGTCGAGGCCTATGCCCGCCGCGAAGTGCGTTGCCTCGGAGATCGCCTCGAAGCATGCGATCAGCAGGAGCTGATTGGCGAGCTTCATTCGCATGGCGGTCGGAACTGGCCCGCAGCGCACCGTCCTCTTGCCGATGGCATCGAAGATCGACTGAACGTCGTCGATGTGGCTTTCCTCTGCAGCCGACGCCAGGATGACCAGTTGCGCCATCTCCGCTGGCTGCTTGGAACCCGAGACAGGAGCCTCGACGTAGCGCGCGCCGACGGCCTCGAGGTTCTTGGCAAGTTCGGCCGAATAGGCGGGCGCGACCGTCGACATCAACACGATGGTCTTGCCCCTCACCGGTGCCAAGATGGCCCCCTGTGGCGTGCGCTGCAATGCCTGGTCGACTTCCGTATGGCCAGGAACCATGAGGATGACGGCCTCGGAAGCCTCGATGGCTTGGCGAGCGGAGTCTGCAACCTGGCTGCCCAACGACCTCAGCGGATCGCAGCGGCTCGGCGTCCGGTTGTAGACGGCGACGTCATGCCCGGCCTTGTGGAGATTTCTGGCCATGGGTTCTCCCATCACGCCGATGCCGATTATTCCAATTTTCACGTGCGACCTTTCTTTTGAGGCTCTAGCGGATCTAATAAAGCCCTGCGCTCACTTTAGGTAAAACCCCGCTTTCTCGAAAACGACTTATTGAGAACGAAAAGTTCGGAATGGGCGATGTATGGAGCTGTCTGACCTGCAGGTATTCAAGGCCGTGATCGAGGCCGGCGGTGTGGCACGCGCAGGCGAAGCGCTTCATCGCGCTCAGTCGAGCGTGTCTGCGCGAATTCAGGTTTTGGAAGAGAAGTTGGGCGTCGAACTGTTCCAGCGAGAGGGCCGAAAGATGCATCTCTCGCCCTCTGGCCGAATCCTCGCCAGCTATGCGGACCGCCTCCTGGATCTGGCTAGCGAGGCCACCAGCGCGGTCCGGATGGATCGGCCAACGGGGGTGCTGCGGCTCGGTGCCATGGAGAGCACGGCTGCAGTGCGTCTGCCGGAACCGCTCGGTCGCTTTCACGAGTGCTATCCAGAGGTCGCGCTGGAGCTCTACTCCGGCGACCCACAGCAACTGACCCGTCAGGTTCTTGATGATGAACTCGATGCGGCACTCATCGCCGAGCCGATCGCGGACCGCAGACTGGCGTCGACAGTGATCTACAACGAGGAACTGGTCATCGTGGCCGAGTCAAAGCACGCCACCATCTCGGCGCCGAGGGACCTTTCTTCGACAACGATTCTCGCTTTTCATCAGGGGTGCCCGCATCGCAAACGACTCGAAGACTGGTTTGCGCGCGGGCACGTGACGCCCGGGCGCATCGTCGAAGTCGCGTCGTACAACCTCATTCTCGGGTGCGTCGCGGTGGGCATGGGTATCGCGCTATTGCCCCGCAGCGTGCTTCAGATCTATGCGGAGCGCGACCGCCTGAGCGTCCACAAGCTTCGCTCGACATTCGGTCATGCCAAGACCTGTCTTGTCTGGCGAAAGGAGGCGCCTCAGGCGAATGTTCTTGCGTTGTCCTCCGTCTTGCTCGACCAGGGCGGAAGTCCGCAGCCGTCACAGGGGCGCCCGGCCTGAGAATGAGCGCAGCAACTCCATCGACATCAAGCCGGCAACTGCCTTGGTAGCCTCAGCGGAATGACACCTCATCT
Organism: Variovorax sp. P1_G12; assembly: GCF_056405555.1. NCBI lineage: Bacteria > Pseudomonadati > Pseudomonadota > Betaproteobacteria > Burkholderiales > Comamonadaceae > Variovorax > Variovorax sp. P1_G12. Next base: position 147,226 of record NZ_JBFUBW010000017.1, read on the forward strand.
CTCAAACATCCATGCCGGCTGATTCACCCCGCAACGCCATAGCCCGGCAGTGGGAGCTTCTGAGATGCCTTCCGTCAAACGCACCGGGCAAGTGCGCAGCCGATCTCAAGGCGCAACTTGTCGGCGCCGGATATCTGATCACCAAACGGACGGTTGAACGCGATCTTGAGGCGCTTGCCAGCCTGTTCCCGATCACCCATGGCCTGACGGCACCGTATGACTGGCACTGGATGAAGGGTGGCGCCTTCGGACTGCTAGGCCTGTCGACCACAGATGCGCTGTCCTTGCATCTCCTCGAGCGCTATCTGCAGCCCATCCTTCCGGACGCTGTGAGGCTTCAACTGAAGCCGACATTCGAACTGGCTGCGGCAAAGCTCGCCGCGCAAAGATCGAGCAACCCGATAGGCGACTGGCCCAGCAAGGTGGCTGTCGTCAACACCGGCTTGACGGTCATTCCGGCCCCCATCGATGCAGCCGCGTTGCGAGTCGTGCAAGAGGCACTGCTGGCGAGCGAGCAGGTCGAGGTCGACTACCTCCGACCCGACGCCGAAGCTCCGAAAGCCCAGACGCTCCACCCGCTGGGCCTGGTGCTCTGCGGCCCCACGACCTATCTGGTCGCCACCGCCTTCCGCCATGCATCGCCGCGCCTCTATGCGATGCATCGTGTTCGCGAGGCGCGCCGCCTCTATGCTCCGGCCAAGTCTCCTCCAGGATTTTCGTTGCAGGCGTACATCGACGAGGGGGGCTTGCAGTTCGGAGATGGACGGCGCATTCGCCTCAAGGCCTGGGTGTCGCGGCAACTCGGCGCAGTGATGGCAGATGCCAAGCTCGACGCCCGCCAACAACTCGAACCCGCCGAAGGCGGCTACCTGCTGAAAGCATCGCTGCCCTACAGCTGGAAGCTCAGATGGTGGATTCTTTCGAAGAGCGGTGACATCGAAGTTCTCGCGCCTTCGGAACTGCGGTCCGAGATTGGTGAGCTGCTGGCCACAGCATCGAAGCGCTACGTGGACTGAGGTGGGGTTGGAGATCGGCATCTCGGGCGCTATGGCGCGACGTATTTCGTCGCGGTGCAAATCTAAGCTCGCAGGCATCCCCACCCCAGGAGCCTCGATGCTTGGACTCTTCGTCATCGTCTGCGGGCTTGCCGCGAGTCAGCACATAGCCCAGGCCGTGTTGGCCGCCCTTCCTCGCGGCAGGCTCTCGTCCTGGTGCTGGTCCTTTGTGGTCCAGTACGTGATTTGTCTCACGCTGCTGGTGCTTGTCGACCACGCACAATTGAAGGATGCGCTCTCTCCGACGATAGCCTTGACCGTGTTCGTCCGAATCTTCTATTTCATCAAGAATCTCAAAAACCAATGAGCGTCAACGAGACTACTTCTAGCAGCCAGCTTTCGGTCGGGGCGCAACCCGCTTCGCGCCTCACCCGTTGGTGCGCATTGGCATCCATCGCCCTGGTTTTGTCGACTGGCGTCACCTATTTGACAGGCACCGCGAGCTATGAAGAGCAACTGATCGATATCCTGGCCGCGCGAGGATTCTCCGAGACCGCGTACAAAGCCGCTCGCGAGTCGCCGGTGCTGAAGCAGATCATTGTCGAGGCAGCCGGCGATCGCGAGCTCACGCTCAATTTGGAGCTCGCGCTGGTCAAGCATCAGGACCGTGCCCGCAGCGTGCTCGAGGCCTTTGGCAGAGATGCGCAGTTCCAGGAAGTCCTGCTCAGGCATGGCGAAGTTGTGATACCGGTTATCGACTACTTCATGGTCAACGACGTGGCTACCATCTGGGCAAAGTCGAAGGTGCTGGCTGCTTGGGAATCCGTCACCCAGTTGTTTGGAAAAAAGACGGCCAAGCCGGGCGACGCGGAGAAGCTAGTCTATGGCCCTCGACTTCGGGGCATTTCCGCGATCGAGACCATTCGCGCGGATGGTCATCGCTTCCTGGGGCAGTTCGTCTTCGACAAAAACAATCAGGCGCACCGCGTACAGACGGACCGCGTTCTCGAAGTCCTCAAGGATCTGCTCGCGAGTGGCATCACCGATCTGGAATCCAAGTACCGCAAAGGCGATGTCATTTCCCTGCCCGACGTTGCCTGGGCGGGTGCCGACGTTCTTTCGGTCTTTGGCGCGACCAAGGCGGTGAAGTATCTTGGCAAGGCCGCGGTTTCGGGCAAGGTGGCCGAAGAAGCCGCAGTCGTTGGCCGCCGCACGACGCTGATGGGGCACAGCGTTCTGATCGGCGAGAAGGTCGGCGCGCGTGTGGCGAAGCTCGGCGCCAAGGTCGCAGCGGTCTACCTCGTCGTGCGTCATCCCAGCCTCCTCAGCGGGGTGTTCGGCGCAGTGGGAAATCTCCTCGGAATCCCGGCCTGGTTGGCGATCCTGGCTGGTTGGTGGGGCATCGCGCTTGCCGCGATGCTGGTGATCCTTCCCGTGCTGCGCGGCGTGACGCTTCTGATTCCGCCGATTCGGTGGATCGCCGGTGCTGCGGCGTGGGTTTTTCCTGCGCGGTCTCAGGCGGCTGCGGACTCCACTGCGGCTTGAACGTAGTTCAGCTTGCCGTCGACGACCTCGATGATGTCCATTGTCTCCAGCCTGGCCATCACGGCAGTCACCTTGTCAGGCGCCGGCTCCGGTCCGAAGCGCCATTGCATTCGCCGCTTCAATGCTTCCAGGTTTCTCGGCTTTCCCGCCTCCCGAAGGTCCTTCAGTATCTCGCCGTACACGAAGCTCACGGATCTCGGCTTCTTGGTCTTCGGTACGGACTGAATGGGAGCCGATGGCTTGCCAGCGGTGGGCTCGGATGCGGGCTTCGGTAGCACGCTCACCGACTTCGAAGGCGGTTCGACGATCGCAGGCACGGCACCCAGACTCTCCACACGCTCGACCTTTCGCCCCTTCGACCGGGTATGCACGATCGCTGGGTCATAGTCGCCGTCTTCCGCGACGATCATGAATCTCGCATTCGGCTCGTGTCTGCCAACGAGGTAGCCCAGATAGAGCACCAGGTGGAAGTCGAGCGAGTTCTTGCCGGGCCTGGAGATGTCGACGATGGAGACCTGCTCGCCCAGTTCCAGGTACTGGGGAAGCACATTGATCTCTTGCTCGCCGAAGAAGATCCAGGCCTCGCCGTCAGCACCCATCCACGACGCCACGCGCTCCGGCGCGGGCCGTCGATTCTGCAGATCGATCAGCAGGTAGGTCTTGGTCACAGCTGCGCATCGTGGCGATGCCGTCACTGACGGCCGGCTTTCTGCAAGGCGTCATTGCCGACTTTCGCCATGAGCATCCCGACGTCAGCGTCTCGCTGCTTACCTACAACTCGCCCGAGGTGGTGGAACTCTCTGCTACGGGGCAGTTCGACCTCGGGTACGCGATGACGCCGATCGCGCGCGACCGAGGTTCGTCGCCCCAGTCTCACTGGTCGATTGCGTGTATGTGCTTCCGCCTCGGGATCCCAAGCGGCAAAAGCGCGTGATCGCCGCGAGCGATCTGGCGGACGAGCCCTTCGTATCGCTCGCTTCGCCAAACTCGACGCGCCTGAAGGTCGACGCGCTCTTCAAGAACGAGGACATTCACCGGCGATTGATGATCGAGGCCAGTTGGTCTACTGCGGTCATCGGTTTCGTGGTTCAGGGAAACGGCGCAACCATTCTCGACCCGTTTTCGGCGGCCACGGCAGCCGCGCTCGGCTGTTCATTGCATCGCATGGCGCAACCGATCGCATTCTCTTTCGCCGAGATCAAGGCGAGCTCGTCAGCGGAAAATGAACTGGCGGCCCTGTTTTCCGATCGTCTCGACCAGCGGCTTCGCAAGCTTCATGGCTTCAACCGACCGAAGCGGCCGTCCGAAACCTGACGCTGCCGTCCGTGCATCAGCATTGGGCGGCGGTTCCTGGCCGAATGTGAATATCCGACCTCAACTCGAAGCGATCTTCGGTCCCACCTCAAATGTTGTCGCGGTGCATCCAGGCACCCAGCAGCGCGGTCAGTGCCGCACCCCCTGCGGCGGCGACCAGTACCGCTCGAATGGGTTGTCTGATTACGCAGCCGCGGATCACGTTCAGGACGTGATCGACCTGCTCCTGCAGTCGCCCTGCACTCAGGGGCATCGGTGCGGATGGCAGAGTTCTGGAAATCACCTCCTCGTCGTCGACGACCGTGCTGCTTTCATCCGCAACGATGGGGGACGCGCCAAACTCGTTCGAATTCATCGAAGATCTCCTCGAGTCATCCGTCTATGTTAGGGGAGATCGAGTGGGAAGCGCTAGGTCGGACGTATAGATGACCCGGTGGTCCCCGGCGCCCACCTGGGAGGGGTCGCCTTGGAGCCGAAAGAGTAGCTAGCGCAGAGTGGCTTGGGCAGCGATGTCAGTATCGTCGTACCATCCGGCCCTCGCATCCTCCGGAGGCCGCAATGCCCGACGACAACGCGAAGTTCGACAAGGAAGCCCTTTCCCTGATCGAGTCCCTCAAGGGACGGCGAAAGCCGGCCAAACGCGCTCCACGGAAGGCAGCGGCCCAGCCGGAAAAAGCAGCGGACAAGGAGAAAGTCGTCGTACGGCGGGCGGCAAATCGCTTTTAGCGTCTGCATGTTGCGGCCGGACGAGAGTTGACCCATTGGGGATGCGGACAAAAACTTGGACTGGTTTTATGCCGTAAGTCCAAGACTCTCTCGGTATTCGATGGGGCTGAGAGAGCCCAGGGAGATCTTGATCCGCTGTTCGTTGTACCAACGGATGTAGGAGTCCACGGCCTGTGTGAACTGCTCAATGGTTGTGGACTGCCAATTGCGAGGATAGAACAGCTCGGTTTTCAACCGGCCGAAGAAGCCTTCGCACGCCGCATTATCAGGCGAGTACCCTTTGCGCGACATCGAGCGAATGAGCTTCGCATCGGCGATGCGCGAGAGCCAGCCTGGCCAGCGATAGTGGGCACCACGATCGGAGTGAACGACGGGCCGGTCTTTGGTATCGACCACCGTCTCGATGGCCGCATCCAGCATCGTGTTGACGAGCTCAGCGTCCGGGCGCGTACCGAGCGACCAGCTGACGACCATGCCGTCGAAGCAGTCGATCATGGGAGACAGATACACCTTGCCAGCCGGGATCTGGAACTCCGTGATGTCAGTGAGCCACTTCTCGTTCGGCGCTGCAGCCCGGAAGTCTCGGTTGAGAAGGTTGTCTGGCGCCGGACTGATCTCTCCCAGGTATGAGCCGTACCTGCGCCGCTTCGGCTTGGCAACAACCAAGCTCTCTTGTTTCATCAACCGCTGCACCACCTTCTCCGAGATGCCGACGCACTGCCTGGTCAGCGAAGCCTGCAGCCGGCGGTAGCCATAGCAACGGTGGTTGCGCTCGAAGATGTCGGTGATGGTGCGACGCACCTCGGCGTACTTGTCCGCGGCATCGAGCCGGGCTCGATGGTAGAAGTAGGAACTGCGCGCCAGGCCCACTTCGTTGAGCAGTTCCCCAAGGGTATACGTCTGCCTCAGGGCATCAACCAGCAGCGTCTTCTCCCGATTGGTCAGGAGTTGCCGGTCGATGCCCAGGTCTTTTTTTAGGATTTCATTCGCCTTCTTCAAGAGGTCTTGTTCGAGCTGCAATCGTCGGATGTCGCGCCGGAGGGCTTCGAGCTGGCGCTCCAGCTCCTCCCGTTCCGGGCCTGGCGGTAGATCGTGTTGGCGCTTCATGGATGCTGGAACCTCGCGGCCGAGTAGCTGGTTCTTCCAGTTGTACAGGGTTGGCCTGCACACGCCCAGCTCTTGAGCCACGGCTTGCGCACTCTCCTGGCGCGTGCACAACGCGATGACAGCTGCCTGCTTCATCGCTGGCGGCCGCTCTATCCCGTTGGATCGGCCGACGACGCGAATGTGCAGCTCGGGGTGCAATTCGTGAATCCAGGAACGCAGCGAATCGCGTGCCGGATAGCCCAACGCCTTGATGGTGAATGCGATGCAGCTCCCATGATCAAGGTAGTGCCTGACAGCCACCTCCTTCTGCTCTTGAGAATACTTGGGCTTCGAGCGCGCATAGCCCTTTGGTAAGTCGATCCGCCGCTCGTACTCCCGGTACCAGCCCTTCAACGCATTCTTGGTCGGGTACCCCAATTGACGAATGGTCGCCCTGACGCGTTTGCCGAGCTTGATGAAGAGTTCTACCGCTCGAATCCTGTCCTCGTACGAATACATGAACTACCTCCTGGTAGTCCAAGTTTTTGTCCGCATCCCCATTTGCCGGAATTTCTCTGACCCATTGACGGGCGTTGAAAATCTTGCCCGCACCAGGATTGCGAGGTAACGCAAGGGGTCAGCTCAATGTCGGCATCTGGGCCAAAAACGCGCCGGCGCCAACAACTGTGACTCCCAACAGTCAGTGAGCGTGGCCAGGACCCCGGGGACGTCTCGGCGTCCGAAAGCGGCGTAGGCCTGCTGGCCACGGCGCGGGTGCAGCCAGGATCATGGTCTTGCCGGAGCCCGCCACGCGCGTGGATCACGCGGTGGCCGTCGCCGAGGCTGCGCGCCAGCTGCTCCTGCTGCAGGTCCATCACGCGCAGGAAGTCAAAAGAAGATGAGGAGAAGAGCGTACCCCCCTCAGCCACGCGCACCTCGGGAAACCGCTTTAAATCGCGCACAAAGTGCTCGGAATTGTTCGGTTACATTTGGAACACACATCCCACGCCTTTACCGCAATGGGAAACGGAGGCCGATTGAATCTCGAGCGATCAGATGCGCGACTAGCAAGGTACGGCTGGGCGCTGCCATCTCCTAGAGGAAACCGTGTGTTCGAGGTGATCGATTGAGTGCAGGTCTCCCCCGTGACCCTTGGGCCGCTCTTCTCGATGACCCCGCCATCTGCGAAGTTGGTGGCGAACACACGAATGAAGGCATCGACTACGCTAAGTTCCTGGCGATGGCCCTGTTGGTCGAGATGGAAAAGGGCGACCTCCCCGACTACGCACTGGTCTTCGAATACCTCCAAGATATTGCGCTTGTTGATTCGGCGGTTGCTCCTACCAAGGCAACGCTTATCCAAGTAAAGAAGCGGACCCGGGGCCAGTGGTCCAAGGCCATGTTGTGTCGAAAGGAGCTTGGCTCCGCCGTGGACGAGGACGAGGCCTCCACCGAGGCCCACGCAAATGTTGCTGGTGCCGAGGCGCCGCCCTCAGAAAAATGTGCGCCTCTGAAAACGAAGAAGCGAAATGGCAAGCTTGGTGCCAAGTCGCCGTTAGGCAAGCTATACCTTTGCGTCGACAAGCTCTCAAATGTTGTGGAGGCGGAGGGTGTATTCATTTCAAATGCAGGCAACGACCTCAAGGGGGCCAGTGGGAGTCCGGTGCCTGCCTACTCGAGAGCAGCCATTCAACATCTTCACGTCGAGGATGTCGAATACATCCGCAGGAAGCTCACTTCGGAGCTGAAGCAGCCGTCGTTAGACCACCTCGCCAAATTGGCGGTTGAACAGTCCAGCGTCGTTCCGGCCTCAATGCGCGAGACCGTTCGTGGGCTACTGGACAAGCTCCTTACCGAGAAGTATCCGACCCTGCCCAGCGTTTCGGGGCAGCTACAGGAAAAACTGCTGGCGGCTTTCTCCGCCTGCTCGGGCCCCTCTGGCTCGTTGTCCTCGCTCAAAGAAGTCCTGATGAAGAAAGGCTTCACGCGAACGGCATTCAGCTCCTTGGTCGAACAGTTCGCAGCGACTCGGACGGCAGCTGGCCATCTCGATGTAGTTATCGATGGACTGAAGGTCGAAGGAATGCCGGCAAGGGCCGCCGACAGGCTTCGGTCTGAGGCTAGTCGTTTGCAGATTCAGATGGTTCGAGAACCCCAGACCAGGGAGATTCTTCTTTGGGACGTCGCTGTTGACGCAGCCGTGCGATGCGCTGATCTTGAAAAGTACATCAGCGCGCTCAATGAGATCACCGCCGAGCTTCAGGCTCAGGTCAACGCCCGTGCGCACGGGCCAACAAGCGATCGCGAAGCAAGAGCAATCGCACTACTGGCAATCATCCATGTCGACCAAGAACCTACGTCGTCTAGTTCGAAGTCTCCGGGTCAAATCCAATGAAAAGCTTCCAATTCGACAAGCTCTGGCTGCTCTCCGAAAAGGAGAAAAAGGCTCGGGTAGTCCCGCTGCAGCCGAACGCGAACGCCTTAGTGGGAACGAATCACACGGGTAAGTCGACCGTCTCCCGGAGCCTGTTCGCTGCGTTTGGCTGCAACACCCAGCCCCTCGGGGGCGAGTGGGACAAGGATGCGGTCGTTGCGGTCGAATTCACCCTCGAAAACCTAGCCTACACCATGCTCAGACATGGCGGTGTGTATACCTTGTTCGACTCAGAACGGTCAGTGATATGGGCCACCGCAGACGCAGGAGAACTTAGAGACCACTTGAGCAGGCTCTTTGGATTTGTGCTCACGCTGACAGCCAACAAGACCAACGAGATTCGTCCAGCACGACCAGCTTTTTTCTTCGCGCCGTTTTTTGTCGACCAAGATGGAAGCTGGGACTCTGGTTGGCGGACCTTCCGAAGCCTGGGCGAGTTCCAGCAATGGGAACGGCCCACCTTGGATCTGGCTTTAGGCATACGCCCTCCAGAGTACTGGCTTGCATCCAGTGAACTTGCCGGCAAGAGGCGCGAGCTCGATGACATTGAGCGTGAGCAGAAGATCTTGGATTCCGCGCGCAAAAAACTTGCTGAGCGTTTCCCCAGGACGCCTTGGTATCGCGATGCGATGACGTTCAGGCGCGAACTCAAGCTGCTGGAATCTCAGGCAGGACAACTCGCGATTGAACAAGACGCCGTTCAGAGTCGTGCAGCAGAGGCAGCCGCAACGCGAGACGCACTAGTAGTGCAGATTCGCCTCCTTGACGGGGCGCTGGGCTCACACGCAGCGGACATGGTGTTTCTGGATGGCTACGAGGTCGGCAACGACATCATCTGTCCAACTTGTGGCACACCACACGAACACTCATTCCACGAGCGATTGAATCTGGAGGCCGAAGCAGATGAGCTTCGGCAACTGAGGTCAACCCTTTCGATCCGAGTCAAGGTTGCCGAGCGAGAGTACGACAACGTCTCCAAGTCACTTGCAAACCTAGATGTCCAGGCGAGGCAAATCGACGTGCTGCTTGATACTGAGCGCGGAAAGCTGAAGCTGAGAGAGGTAGTAGACCGCGCGGGCATCGACAAGGCGTTCGACGCGTTTGAAGAGCAGCGTGCGCAACTAGACCGATCGAGAGGCGACGCGAGTCACCAAATCGAAGAATTTGAAGCTCGACTTGCTTCGCTTGATGACCCTAAACGAGCTAAAGAAATCCGAGCCTTCTTCAACGCTCAATACAGTGAATTCGCAACGCAACTCAATGTCCCCGCATCACTGCGCACACGCAAAGGGGAAGTGAAAATCAAACCACAGCAAGGTGGAAGTGGTGGCCCCCGCGCTGTGCTCGCCTACTACTTCGCTCTAGCTCATACCGCTGCAAAATATTCACCAGCGATCCTCCCACCCTTGGTCATCGACTCACCTCACCAGAAGGCACAAGATGAAATCAATCGCCCAATGGTCACTGAGTTCATTTTTCGAAACCGAGTTCCAGGGCAACAAATCATCGTAGGTATCGAGGAAGCGCTCCCGCAATCCATTCAACTAGATGATCGAGACACTGAAACTAGTCTCCTGGTGAAATATGGGCTTTTGCAAGAAGATCAGTTTCAGCTCGCCCTAAACAACCTGCAGCCTTTGATAGCTTCCTCTTCCGAACATCTTCGCAAGATCAAGTACAGTCGTCTGTGACGATGAACGCAGATTCGCACCTTGCCCTCCAATGAGGTCTTTTCATCTTCAGTCGCGCCGAACAATCAACCAAATCTCTCGGCCGCCAAATCAATAAGAAGCGCTCACATTAAGTGAATCGATATGACATATAAAGTAATCGTAACAAAATCATTTCATGGCGATTTGAAAAAGCTGCTGAATCAGGGGCAAAAGAAAGTTGTTCAGGCAGTACGCGCCTCAATGACAGAAGCCGGCACAAACGGAGAGATTCAATCACTGCCACGCACCAAGCACGGCGAATCAAGAATACCCAACGTCGAAAAATATGATCTTCCAGAAGCATATCGACTGGTAGTTCAATTGGTCGACGGAAAAGAAAAATCCAGAGCGTTTCTCTTCGTCGGAAACCATGATGATGCCGAGCATTGGCTAGATACCCATCGAAATTATAAATGGGTGAAAAGCGCAACGGACGGAATGCTCAATTTTGTGCTTGTGACGGTTGAAACCGACAGTCGCCATATTCCTGCGGATCGGCTAGATCTGCAATCTCCAGACGATTTTTTACAACTCCCTCTATTGCGCACGCTAGTTGATAG
>NZ_JBFUBW010000018.1:0-139502 GCF_056405555.1 Variovorax sp. P1_G12
AACCGGTACCTCGTCGCCCTGTTCAAGAAGCTGCCCCTGGCGCAGACGGCTGACGACTACGAGGCGCTGCTGCCCTGGAACATCGAGCTCGGCGCGCTGTAGACCGCCCTGCGCACATCGGTTCCGACACCACGCGCAAGGGCGTGGTTCATTGACGGCTTACGCTCAACCGTCATGCCTGGGGTGTCGAGCTTGAGGTTGGTAATGGTCCAAGTTCCTCGATCCGAGCGAGCCTCAATAGCTACCCCTGGGCCTCCCTCTGCGTGCTCAATGAAGCCCAGATGGTCAACCACGTTGTCGAAGTACGGATGAACGACTAGGAACTCTGTTTCTTCATAGGTAGCACCCGCGGTCCGTACAGTGTCCAGGTCGACCTTCACAGAGAATCCATTGCAGTACTCACATGAGAGCGCAAGATTTCTCGATTCAAAGGTCCATTGCGGATACGTGCGCTTGGGCGCGATGTGATCCCGGTGCGCTGTTCGTCGTCCGCCTTCGCGAATCAGCAAGGTGCACCACACGCATCGCCCATGCTGAGCCGCCATCCCGTGATCAAGCACTGCAGTCTTGAAACGTTTTACTATCTGCGTTCTGGACCTATCCCAATGGGTGGGTCTTTCAGGCACTGCGACGCCGTCTAGCGCCGCCTGGTCATCGCCATCAATTGGTGCCGGCTGATTAAGCTGAAGCATTGCTATCGCGATCCAGGTACAGGTCGATATTCGAAAGGATCTCCTGAAAGGCTGGATTGTCCCGTCCAGTAACACTGCTCAAGCGAGCTCGGATACTCTGGAGCTCATCCCTATCGGCAGGTTGCGACCCGGAAACCATTGCAAGTGCGCGCGCGAGATCGTGTTCCACATAGAAGTTCGACGTTCCGGCAACCCCGAAGACGCGATAGAGAATGTTTTCCGGTGCTCTGCCATAGACATCTCCGGTAAAGCGCTCAAACTGCCATTCTTCATTTGAGCCTCCCTTTGCTATAACCAAGGACCCTTCAGGCCCTACGTCGGAGACCATGAAGTGCGAGTGCGTGGCGACAATGACGTGGGCCGCCCTAAGGTGCCGCAGTGCGCCTAGCAGCGTTGGAATGTACCGAACTTGCCAGGATGGATGGAGACTGACTTCGGGCTCGTCAATGATGACCACGCTGTTGGTGAGCGCATGCTCGAACAGGCGGGTTACTGTACCGATGACCTGACGTTCGCCCGAGCTCAATTCCGCGAATGGGGTCGCTCTGCCCTTCTTGTAGACGTTGAGACGGACAGCATCGGCTAGACGAAACTTGCGGATGATCTCCACGCCTGTCTCCCAGGAGAGACCACCCGAGGTCGTCGCGTTCTCGATCTTGTCAAGCCGCAGTTCAAACGTGTGTCGGCGCTTGCGACCGTCAGAGCTCAATCCGACCGGCTGTATCGCGCCTCTCAGCTCCGCAAAGAAGATGGCCAAAGACTCATCGTTGACTGCCCTAAAGCGTTCAACCGGCGAGCGAAGAAAATAGTCGGATATACCCTGTGCTCGCAACTGCGACTTCTTTGAGACTCTTTCCAACGCGGCAAAACCATTGACCTGCAATGCGTCCGGTCGCAGATTAACCAGCTCGATCGAAAGACGCTCCTCAACGCCGAGAACGCCCAACCACTCGCTGAGAGCCCGGCGATAGTGTGGTAGGCCATGACCATTGAGAAGGCTCGAGATAACGCTCGCCTCCAGTGAACCCGTTGTGGCCAAGTTTGTGGCCTGCCGCAGGCCAAGATAGCGGTAGAAGGACGCCTGTTCCGCGAGCGAGAACCTAAATTTATCGGCGGGAAGGTGAGCGACAGCGAGCACCGCACTGGGGAACGGCACGTCCGCCGCAGAGATCGGCCGACTATTGACCTCGGTAGTTCCATCAACTTCCGCGTGAAGCGAATCGCCGGATCGATGAATTTTGTAGACACGATCGTCAATCTTGTACTCGATGGTCGCATGCGTGTTCTTTCCGATGCGGTGTCTTGGCAAGTCCGACGTGTCGGACCGGCGCAACTGCTCCATCGCGTCTAGCTCGTCCGCAAGGCGCGCTACGACCGAACTCTTTCCAGACCCATTGGGCCCAATCACGATCGTCACCTTCAGGCCCGCGTCAACATCGTCGCTGCTGTGGAGCGGCAACGTGAATCGCATAGCCTCCGGAGGGGCCGCAGCGCTCTGAAGTCTCGGCGACGAGGAGGAATTGGTCTCCCATGCCGAGTACGATATTAGGTAAAAAGTGTTCGAAGTCACATCGTGAGCTGTTGATGAAGGCGGCAACGACCCAGTCGAAAGCCTTGAAGTGTAGATGGCCCTCGATGGACGAATGCAGATGCTGGCCAGTGCCAGTGTGTGAACTTCGTGGGAAAAATCTCTTTTCGCAGGCGCACGTCGCTTATGGGATCGCGAGGCCCGCCTCGATTGCCGCCTAGACTCGCGAGCTACCTGGGGTTGAAGCCGTGCCGGATGGCATGCGCTGCCTTGATATCCTGGCGAAAGGACGGCTCAGAAGGCCTTGCAAGTCGGCTCGCCACCGTGCGCAGCACTCAGTCGAGTGCGAGGCCACCCGCCGTCAATGATCAAGCCCATCCTGAGAGCGTCTAGAACGAGGTCTGAGTGAGCAACAGCTACATATCCACACTATCTTCAGTTGTCGCACTTCTAGGGGCGGGCATCCCAGCCGTCGCTTTTCTCCTGGTCTGGATCAGAACTCGATCGCTGCATCTCCCGCTCAGCCGACTTTGGCAACTAATCCTAGGCGCCCAAGAGATCGAAGATCCGGAGATAAAAAGGCTGATTAACGAACAGAACGACTTAATGAGATTTCGGCTGGCGTTCGGTATCAACGTTGAGACGATGGCCCAATGCCGACGACTGCAGGTATGGGCCAAGAGGCACGCGGTCGAAATGGGACAGGTGGGCGCCTGCCGGGCGTTCTTCGACGTGGACAAGTTTGAACCGAAGTTGCCTTCGCGTTTCTTCGCGATCCTGCGGCTCGCAGCTCTGATTATGTCGATGAGTCTGTTGGTGCCGGTGCCACTACTTATGACGTATGGCAGCGCCCTTGCTAAGCTCAAGGACTCGGGGAGGTGGATCCTACTGGATGCGGATTCGGCCAGGTCGCTTCTGCCGTTTCGTTCCGAAAGGCTGACTGCAACTTGGTGCTTTAAGAATAGTTCCGCGGAGGAGGTGGACTCCTTCAACCCGGACGAGCGCAGGATCTTGTGCACGGCGTTTGGGGGCGATGGAGGCGACGCGTCCGCTCGTGCCAAGGCTGCCTCGGAGCTCGCCGCGTTCGTACAGGATGCCATTTGGGCGCAGCGATTGGGGCTTGCGCTGCTGGCCGCTATGCTCATCCTATGTTCGGTACTGTGCGCTCGGTGGCTAGCTGCCCTCGATGCGGCGGCCAGGCTCAGCAAGAGATTAGGGGCGCCTACAACCGAGGTCGACGCCGGCAGCGCCGCCGCGCTCGGTGAAGCTCGTAGGCTGTCTGGCTGTCACGCCGACAGCGTGAAGGTCGCGCCGTAGGTCCACCAGCCAGACAGCGTATTGCATCCAGACGCGAGCCCGCGAGCCACGGTGCGAGAGCAGCTAGGGGCCATGATCACGCGCTGAGCTTGAGGGGCTACTCCTCCGCCTCGAATGCCGTCGTGTCTCTAGTGCGTCTTCCTCTTGCTCTCGAACGCCTCCAAGGCTGCCTTGACGCCGACGTCGCGGCACAGGCCCAGGAAGGTCCGCCGGATAAAGTTCGCGAGGTCGTTCAAGCCAGCGACCTCAGCGACTAGCGGCGGAACACCACCGGGTACGGAGGCTTCGTTGTAAGCATGTAGGACTCCTTCATCCATAAGGATCAGATTTTCACGAATTCGGGTCAGGGCCAAGGTGACTTCAGCTGAAGGCTCACCGTTGACCCAGGAGGGGCATTCCTTGTAAGGGCTATGCCCCCCTCAAGACGCTGAACTCCCTAAAGAGATGTGCAGGGAGGGGGGTCTCAAGCCTCCAGACAATGCTCATGGGCCGGTCGCCTTCGGCAAACTCAAGTGTCGTTCGACCGCAAGCGCGGTAAGCCTCACCTTTCCGCGGCCGAACGAAGAGCTGGAACTGCCAGCCATTGCTCGAGCTTTCGAGATAGCGACGGCCGCCTAGCGTGTTCTGACCAGCACTGTTTTGAGTCTGCCAATGAAAGCGGTCGGCACTGATTGCATAGTCGTGGTACGAGATTCGGTCGTGATATCCCTCGCTCTTGTCGAGCGTGACGAACAGCAACTCGGTCTTGCGACTCGCAAGGGGCAAAACGCCTGCTTGGAAAGGTGCCCGTCGCGATGAGGTCAACCAACCGACTGCCGTCAAAATCTCGCGCACGCCGTAGGCGGCGTGCAGGCATAAGGGCGTGTCCTCCAACCCGGGCACGGCGTTGTCCAGCAGGTTGGTACGCGCCTGCAGCAGCTCAGACAATTCGACAAGCTCACTGCATACGGCGGGGCTCAGCTCGAGTCGGTTGGTGAAGGCTTCGTGACCGTCTGCTTGATCGTGGCGGCCATCAATCTGATAGGCAAACATCTGTCTGACGAGATTGCTCGACTGGTCAAGTGACTCAGTCAGGCGAATGGCCCCTCCTAAGCTGCACATGACATCGAGCCGTCGCGGGTCATCCACGTGCAGGAGGTCGCCAAAGCGGCGACTGAAGTAGTCCTCCTGCGGCGCCGGCTCCTCGGCAATGAGACCGGCATCGCGTTTCAGCGCAGTCCAGCCGCTACGGCCCTGGCCTGTGCTGGCCCTGTACACGTCCTCGAGCTCAAGTGCCTGATCGTGCAGGAAGTCTCCCAGGCGAACGGCGGTGCGTCCCTTCAATGCTGCATAGCTCTGGAGTTCGATACGAAGGCGGCGCCAATTCTGCGCCGTCAATGCACGCAAGCCCTGGAGTACCTGCTCTCGGGTCTTCTTCTGCAGATGGATGTGGCAGCCAGGCGGCAGGCTGCCGAAACCGTGCTCGACCCCCTCAAGCAGTTCCCTTTTTGACAAGCCCGTCAGACCCGACAACAGTCTGTCGAAACGGAACTCGCTGCGATGCTGGCCGACGAAATCCAACACGAGACAACTTTCCTTGTCCGGTGCCAGTCGCAGTCCTCGGCCGATCTGCTGCTGGAAAAGGACAGGACTCTGCGTGGGGCGCAGCAACAGCAGCGTGTCGACCATGGGCAAGTCGATACCCTCGTTGTAGAGGTCAACCGTGACCAGTGCGCACAGCTCGCCGCTCAGCAAGCGTCGCGGCGCGTGTTGCCTTTCTTCGGGGGAGGTCGTCCCAACAACGCAGGCGGACGGTAGCCCGGCTCGGTTTAGCCAATCGGTCATGAACTCCGCATGCGCGACGGAGACGCAGAAGACCAACGCGCGCGACCGCCTTGCGTCGGACGCCAGCCTCCGCCACTCGTTGACCACTAACCGCGCTCGAACGTCGTTGCCCGTGACTAGGTTGTTTACCGCTTCGCGCTCGCCTGGCTTATCCCAGGGGACCTCCGAGAAGTCGGTCGCATCGTCGCAGGCGTAATACTCGAATGGTGCCAGCAGTTGCAGATCGAGCGCGTGCCACAACCGCATTTCGACAGACGGACCGCCGTCAAGACGCGCATCGAAATAGTGGCCGATAGGCTGTCCATCACTGCGCTCTGGCGTCGCAGTCAGTCCCAACAAAACACGAGGGCGGACTGCGCGAATGAAGGTGTCGAATCGATCTGCAGCAAGCCGGTGACACTCATCGGCCACCACTGTGTGCCAATGATCGGCGCCGAGATTGGCTACCAGAGCTCGGTTGGTCAGGATGTCGATGGTGGCAAAGAGATGGTCCATGCGCTCTGGCTCATGACCGCCGGTCAGCAGATCGCCGAAATCCGGGTCGCGCAGCACCTCGCGGTAGGTGCGCAGCGCCTGGCGCAAGATCTCTTCGCGATGGGCGACAAACAACAATCGAGGTCGGCCGCCTTCAAGCCGACAGGTCTGCTGATAGTCGAACGCGGCGACTACGGTCTTTCCAGTGCCGGTGGCCGCCACCACAAGATTGCGCCAACGACCATGCGCCCGTTCCGCGGTCAGCTGCTCCAGCATCTCCTGTTGGTAGGTCTTGGGCTGCAGGTCGAAGAAGCTGACCATCGCGGACGACTCGCCACCAAAAGACTCGCGTCCGAGAGCTGCCGCGAGGGCTTGGCGGTGTTCGACATTGTCCGGGTCGTAGCGTTGAAACTCGTTGTCGGCCCATAGCGTCTCGAAGTGCGCTGCGGCCCGTTCAAGAAGCGCCCCCTGCGACCGCTGCGTCAGCTTGACTGTCCACTCCAAGCCACCTGTTAACGCGGCACCTGACAGGTTCGCACTGCCGACATAGGCTGAACCGAAGCCGGTCTTTCGGTGGAATAGCCATGCCTTTGCATGCAAGCGCGTCCGTCTGCCATCGAGCGAAACCCGTACTTCACAACCGGGCAAGCGCGCGAGTTCATCGAGGGCGCGCGCTTCGGTTGCTCCTGTGTAAGTGGTGGTTAGGATGCGTATACGCGTCGCGCCTTCGGCACTCGCGCCCTTCGCGGTGATCTGCTGCAATACGTCCTGAAGCTTGCGGACACCGGACACGGTGATGAAGCTGACCAGGATGTCCACCTGGTCGGCCGATGCAAGTTCTCGACGGATCTCCTGCAGCAGTGAAGGCGATCCCTTGCCGGCGGTGAATAACCAGGGCGCGGCTAGGCCAATCTCTGGTGCGAGTGCGAACTGGCGATCACGCTGCACCGCCTTGAGCATTCGAAGAGGCGATGAAACGAGGTCAATGATTTCGGCAGAAGCAGTCGGTCGTCCATCCGATGAGAGCCGCTGCCTGAGCGACACCAGCAGCGCGTTGACCAGTTCCAACTGGCGACGCTGCCTATCGGCGTCATCGCCGGCGACATCGTCGAGGATGRCGGAGAGTTGGCGACTCAGGGCATCGGCCAAGAATTCGCTGGCGTCGCCCTTCAACGCGAAGACGTCGGAGCGTTCGAGATCCAATCGCGACGCCAAGCCGTCGGTGATCAGCAGATCGTAGAGGCCGTCTGGCAGCGTCATCGGATGCCTGTCGAGGTGAAAAGCTCCGCAACCTCTCGTGTCGCCAGAACCGCCGAAAGTCTGTCGCTGGCTACGGATCCCTTCCGAAGGGCGAATGACGGCTTTCCATCATCAATCATTCGCCGCTTCCAGCACGGTCAGCATCTCCGCCACTACCGCAAAGCCCTCTTCACCGTCACCCAGTTGAACGACGATTGGTTCGAATCCAGACTGGTCGGAGTCCGGCCGCAATGTGATGCGTTCGTGCCGCCAGCCGCCATCCTCGGAGGGAACTTTCTCGCTCGCATACAACTTGACCGTGTAGCTTCCTCCCGTTTCGGGGTCTGAGATGCTTCGATGCTGAACGACAACAACCTTGCCCTGTCGCGTGCCACCTGGATTTCCGCGGAAAAGGCACCAAGCACCGTTCGGAATCCGGCGGTTCATCGACTCACCCAGCACTTGTGCGACGAAGAGACCGGGCTGAGGCCGGATCCAATCGGGCAGGGCCACCCAATCCTGTGCGCCGTCCTCAAGGGCCTGCACATCTGAAAAGGCTCCGGCGGCGAAACGCAGATGGACGATCGGGACGGCGGATACGCCTGCGAGTCGCTCTTCGTTGGTGACCCGGCGCAACCGATGCACATTAGAGACGGCCGCCGGAACCGCTTGAATAGACGCATCGCGGGGCACGATCACTTGGGCCCCCGGCCTCGAGTTCAACCTGCTCCGAAGAAAGGCAGCGAGAGGTGCATCCGTGCAGTACACAAAGCATCCCTTCATGCCACGCGTCATAAGGGTTCGGTAGGTATTCTTGACGATGATGTCGGCCAGAGCACGTGCGCCCTCGGCGTCTGCTTCCATCATCTTCTTCAGCCCCTTCACCGATTGATCGGAGGACGCCCGTCTTGTCGCATCGGTCACGATGGCGCCGTCGCGGAAGACGAGATCCGGTCCGATGATGACGCCGACGTAGTCGAGTTCGAGCCCCTGGCAGGTGTGAATGCACCCCACCTGCTCAACTGAGCCGGGTGTGACGATCCAAAGGCTGCCATCCTTGTCGAGGTTCCACCGGCGCTGGTAGTCGAAGGCAGGCAGCTCGATATCCCAGGCCGCGGGATCCTTCTTGCTTGGCCACTTCCAGCAATAGCCCGCGACAACGCGCGAGCGATTGTTTGCCTGGTTCTTCAGGGCGATCAGCGCATGCATGTCGGCTGGGTTGTCGAACACGCGGAAGTCGTAGCTGTCCGTCTCGAGGATCGGGTTCGCGGTCGGGCGAATGGCAAGGGTATCGTCAAGCCACGCAAGATAACCGTCGGAGCCATTGCATCGGAATTGCGAAGAGAGTTGCAGCTCGGTCACTTCAGCCCCGAATTCGAGCGCCCAACGGCGAAGCTCTTCGGTATGTCCGATATCGAGAAGCGTGACGCGTTGATCGTCATCGACGAAGAACACCGTGCAGCGCGCGGAGCGGATCAACTCCTTGACCTGGTTGTCGCCGAGGTTGCGATAGAGGCCACTCTTCTCGTTGAGCCGATGGGCCTCGTCGACGATCAACGTGTCGTACGTGTCGGCGACATCGTTGACGAATGCGCCAGAACCACTGAACAGATTGCTGATACGAGTCTTCGTGAATGTGCCTGCCAGGCGCGCCTCGTAGACGGCTCGCGGCGCTGCGTTCTTTGAAACGTAGCGTGCGTTGCGCTTCCGGGCGAGGAGGGCGCCGAGCAGGTTGATGGCGATGACTGACTTGCCGGTTCCTGGGCCCCCTTGAACGATCACGACTTGCTTGCGTTGCTCGGCGCGGGCTTCGACCTTCATGATGGTCTCGTGGACGACCTTCTGATCATCGATCAGCACGAATTCCGACTTGCCCTGCAGCAGTCCGGCCACGCTGTCGATCAGCATCTTCGATGGTCGGATGCGGCCGCTCTCGATCGCGTACAGCGCACCCTTGCGGTCACCGTGACGAACGTGCTCACGGATGAATGCCTGAAGCTTCCCTCGTTCCTGCGCAAGGAAGAGCGGTGCGCGCGCAAGGTGTTCCTTGTAGTGCGAGTGATCGATCTCGCCATCTCGCGGATGGTTGTGGAGGTACGCGCACGGCTGCAGCGACATCTCGCCATCCTGCACGGCAGCGTTGAAGTCCTGGAGATAGGCGGCGTACGACCAAGCCTGGTACGACGGGTGCGTACCCTCAGTCTCGCCGGAGCGACCGCCGCGACGCGCCCAGACAATGGCGTCCTTGTCGCTGCGCCGAGACTCGGACCATTGCTTGAGTTCGACGATGATCACCTTCGAGCGCGCCTCGGCGTCTTCGCCGGTGATCACGAAGTCGATTCGCTTCGACGTCTGCGGCAACTGGTATTCGATCGCCACCCCGGCATCCGCGGGAATTTCCTCATCCTTAAGCACCTTGGCCATCTCGATCAGCGAGTGCTTCCACGATCGGACTTCCGATGCGCCAACTTTTCGGCCTGTTGCACTATGAAAGTGGCGGGAGACAACGGCCTCTATGTCATCCCCCCAGGCGTGCTCCAGGAACTGGGTCTTTGTCGATTGGTAAATGATCACTCGTGTTGTCGCCGCGGCGCCTTCAGATTTCGTCGTACTTCTTGCTGCTGCCGCGCGCTCGATCGACCGGGTACTTCAGTTCGTTGAGTTTTAGCTTTGCTTGCGCCGCCCCGATCGGATCGATCCCCAGCGCGTTTGTCAGCTGGATCAAGTAAAGCAGGACATCTGATACTTCTGCGGCCACTGCCTCCAGCTTCTCCGGGGGGAGTTTGCGACTCTGCTCCTCTGTCATCCACTGGAAGTGCTCAAGCAACTCACCTGCTTCAACGATGAGCGCAGAAGCGAGGTTCTTGGGCGAATGAAACTGCAGCCATTCGCGATCGTTGGCGAACTTTTGCAGTTGCAGAGAGAGGTCATCTAAGGAGTCAGGCATGTCTGCTATAGAAATGATCGTCGGGCACGAATGTCGGACCAATGGATACAACCGATTTCGGTTGATTATCTGGCGTTTCAGGGTGCTTCACTGGGTCGGCGTGGCGGCGCAGACGCAAAGCCAATGTCTGCGGCGTGCCTTGCAGGAACCTTGAACACGTTTTTTGAATTCCATGCCAAAAACTCCCGCGCGGGCAGAAGGTCGCTGTGCTGCGGGGCATGAATCCGTCGCCCGTGGAACTGCAGTTCGCCCGTCTCACCGCGCCCTCCGCTGATCGCATGCTGACTGAAGATCAATCGGTGTTCCGCCGGCTCGACCGTGAACACACCCAAGTCAAAGAGCTTGTGGTGCAGCGCGCACAAGGACAGGCCGTTGGTCTCTATGTCCGGACCACCCACGTTGTGCCATTGAATGTGAGCTGCCTCCAGGCCTGCAGGCATATGGCCGATCCGCAGGTCGAAGCCGCAGACGCAGCACCGGTATTCGTAGGCGCGGAGGACCCGATCTCGAAAGCCGGGGTCGCGCCTGCGGCGCGCCCGACTGGCATAGCCGGCCATTGGTGGGTCGGCGTCGCGCACCTCATTGGGCGCGTCGAGGTCTAGTCCTAGCGTGGCCGCGATGTCAGAGTGGAGCGTCGCAGGGAAGTAAGCATCGAGCACTTGCGACGCTACGGCGTGCAACAGGCCAGGTATATGTCGCAGCGCCTCGTCAACGTCGGTCGGGAACCCACCTTCGATGTGATGCTCGCGGAGTTCGCGCAGGCTGAGCGTGGAATTGGCGGGGCGATTCAAGATTTCGCGCGGGCCGCTCAGGTCCCACAGCGCACCCTGGCCGTCGGTAGCTAGATGCCAGAACGGGTAATACCGCGATTTCGCTGCGCTGCTGGGGCCGAACTCAGTTAGAAGTTGCTTCAACTGGCCGTCAATCTCGGTGAACTCGACTAACCTGGGTTCTCCGTGCTGGATTCGCGCCAATGCGAGCAAGATCAGCATCGGCTTGTGCGGTGCGTAGACGCCCGCTCGTTGCGCGCGGCGGATGTTCTCGAACAAGGTCAGAACTTCGGTCGCTGTCTTCATGTCAGTTGTGTTTGGAGGGGGACGTGAAGACGGAGGGGGGGCGACGACGACATCCGGAAGTCGAAGCGGCGCCCTTACGAAAGCTCATCAATCATCGCTGAGGGCGATACTCCCAACGCCTTGCACACGTCGATGAACTCGATAACGTCAAGCTGCCGTTCGCCGTTCTCGTACTTCGACACGAACGACTGAGGCCGATTCAAGCGGGCCGCGACCTGCGCCTGCTTCAGGCCCGCTTCATCGCGCGCCTGCGCAAGCAGCTGTCGAAGCTTCGTATGGGGATTTGGTTGCAGTCCGCGTGGCACGCAGGCGAACGTACATCCTGTTTTGGAATATCCCGTTTTAGGATATTATGAGGGTCGAACGAAGAGCAGTCGGTTCGATGTGGGGTCTCGTCAACCTTTGCACAGCGATGCGCGCATCAGCGGATCGCAGGACTCTTTGTGGCAGCTCTATCAAAGTGTCGTCAGGGAGAAGTCATGGACATTCAGTGTTCTCGTCGCGCGCATCGCTTTGGAGCCGGCGCGGCTCGAATGCGCGAGCTTTCGCTCCTCTTGGGTGCCTATAGAAGGCGGGCAGTGGGGGAACAACGAGAGTGTTGCGATGACGCCACCATGGCGCGACATTCCGCGCTACGTCAGGGTCGGCGCCTGGCTTTGCCCGGCGGCTTCTCCAACACCGCTTGGTTTGACCTGCGCAGAGAACCGCCCTTTGCCGATGGCGGAAATGTCTCCGTGATGCCTTCGAACAAGACAGGAAGCGTCGTCCCGAGGCAGTAGCAGATCGATCCCAGAGTGAGTAGCGACGGATTGACGTAGCCGCATTCGATCTTGGAAATGCGGGAACGCTCCACCTCGGCTTCGAAGGCCAGCATCACTTGCGTTTTGCCCGACGCTATTCGGATGCGTTGCAGGTTTTGCCCGAGGGCGATTGTCAGGGGGTTCGGAACGTGGATCGCCTTCTTCTTAGATCGACTTCTACTTTTCGGGGCTGTTGCGGTCACCATGCCCACGAGACTCAAGGAATGTGCCTATGGAGGAAACGTCTTAAACGACACATAATGAGATCGCGTGCCTTCCGGGGCACTCGATTCATAGCCACAGAGGGCAATCAAAAGCCCCAGGGAGACGACATGAACCGTACGCTGAATTTTTCACTACCGTAGCGCCGCCGCTACGCACGGGCCGCCTCGCCACGCCGCCCTGCGCAACCCTCTACCTCTATCTCGCCACGGCCGGACCGCGCGTGTTCGCGCCTGCCTGTCGATAGGGCTTGCCGTCTGCCGCCACAGGCGTGGCGTCGACTGTTCCGCCAACTTGCGGTCCGCGCATTCGCAGCGGGACGCGCACGTCTGCACCGCATCACTTTGTCCATGGAGCCCCCGCTCCGTTTTCTTGCAACCCAGGGAGAAGATGAAATGACCAAGTCCAAAGAAATCTACGTGTCCTTCGGCGTCGACGTCGACGCGGTATCCGGCTGGCTGGGCTCGTACGGCGGCGAGGATTCCCCCGACGACATCTCGCGCGGCATGTTCGCGGGCGAGGTCGGCGTGCCGCGGCTGCTGCAGCTCTTCGAGTACCACGACATCAAGGCCTCGTGGTTCACGCCGGGCCATTCGATCGAGACCTTCCCCGCGCAGATGCAGGCGGTGGCCGACGCCGGCCACGAGATCGGCCTGCACGGCTACAGCCACGAAAACCCGATCGAGATGACGCCCGCGCAGGAAGAGGCGGTGCTCGACAAGAGCATCGAGCTCATCACCTGGCTCTCGGGGCAGCGGCCCACAGGGCACGTGGCGCCGTGGTGGGAGTTCAGCCCGGTCACCCACGAGCTGCTGGTCAAGAAGGGCATCAAGTACGACCACAGCCTGATGCACAACGACTTCCATCCCTACTACGTGCGCATGGACGACAGCTGGACGCTCATCGACTACACCCAGCATCCCGAGGTCTGGATGAAGCCGCTGGAGCGGGGCACCGAAACCGGGCTGGTCGAGATCCCGGCCAGCTGGTACCTGGACGACCTGCCGCCGATGATGTTCATCAAGAAGTCGCCCAACAGCCACGGCTTCGTGAACCCGCGCGACGTCGAGCAGATGTGGCGCGACCAGTTCGACTGGGTGTATCGCGAGATGGACTACGCGGTGTTCCCGATCACGCTGCACCCCGACGTCTCGGGCCACCCGCAGGTGCTGCTGATGCTCGAGCGGCTGATCCGGCACTTCCAGGCCTTCCCGGGCGTGCGCTTCGCGACCTACGACCAGGTCGCGGACGACTTCCTGCGCCGCCAGCCGCGCGCCTGAGCGCCACGGCCATCCTCATCGGCAGCGATGCACGCCCATGGACGCCATCACCACCACACCGCGCGGCGATGCCGCGAACGACGCCGCGCGCGACGCCCGGCCTGACACCCTCGCCGACACCCACGCCATCATCGCCTGGGCGCCGCCCGAGGTCACCGCAAGGCAAGTCACCTACGCCACCTGGGTCTGCTTCTTCGCCTGGGCCCTGGCGGTCTACGACTTCATCCTCTTCGGCACCTTGCTGCCGCGGCTGGGCGAGCACTTCCAGTGGACGGCCGCCGAGCAGGCCCGGCTCAACACCTGGGTCACGCTGGGCACCGGGCTGGTGGCCTTCGGCATCGGGCCGATCGTCGACCGGCTCGGGCGGCGCAAGGGCATCGTCATCGCGGTCTGCGGCGCGGCGATCTGCTCGGGGCTGACGGCCGTCGCGGGCTGGGTGGCCGGCGCCTCGGCCGGGTTGGGCTTCGTGCTGCTGGTGTTGGTGCGGTCGCTGGCGGGGCTGGGCTACGCCGAGCAGACCATCAACGCCACCTACCTGAGCGAGCTGTTCGCCGTGGTCCACACCGACCCGGCCGCCACCCGGCGGCGCGGCTTCATCTACGCGCTGGTGCAGGGCGGCTGGCCGATCGGCGCGGTGCTGACGGCCGTGCTGGTCACCATCCTCTATCCGCTGGGCGAGCGCTGGTTTGGGGCGGGCGGGGGCTGGTCGCTGTCGTTCCTGTTCGCGATGTTTCCCGCGGGGGTGATCGTGATCCTGGGGCGCCGGCTGGTCGAGACGCCGCAGTTCCTCACGGCGCGGCGCATTGCCGACCTGCACAGCGCGGGGCGCCCGGCGGAGGCACGCCAGCTGGCCGCCGCGCACGGGGTCGCGCCCGACGAGGGCAGGGGCACGGGCCTGGGCGAGATGTTCGGCGGCGCGGCGCTGCGGCCGCTGCTGTCGCTGGGGCTGGCCTTCATGCTGAACTGGTTCGCGATCGTGATCTTCACGGTGCTCGGCACCTCGGTGCTGGGCGGCTCGGGCGGCACGCCGGGCAAGGGGGTGGATTTCTCGAACGCGCTGCAGGTGCTGATCGTCTCCAACCTGGCGGGCTTCCTGGGCTACGTGTTCCACGGCTGGCTGGGCGACCGCATCGGGCGGCGCAACACGGTGGCGCTGGGCTGGATGGTGGGCGGCCTGGCCTTCTTCGCGATGCTGCAGGCGCCGCAGGGCGACTTCTGGCGCATCGTGCCGCTGTACTCGCTGGGGCTGTTCTTCCTGATGGGGCCGTATGCGGCGGTGCTGTTTCTCATCGGCGAGAGCTTTGCCAGCCGCATCCGCGCGACGGCCGGGTCGTTCATCGGCGCGCTGGGGCAGCTGGGCGCGATCGTGGCGGGCTTCGGCATCACGCACACCCTGTCGATGGGGGCGGACTGGGTGCAGGCGGCGATGGTCTGGGGCGCGCTGCCGTGCCTGCTGTCGGGCGGGTTGATGTGGCTGGTGCCGCATGTGGACCCGCGGACCTTGAAATGAACTTCAACAACCACATCAGGGAGACCCCATGAACCGCACATTCAGATTCCTCGTCCTCACGGCCGCAGCGTCGGCGCTGTTGCTCGCCTTCGGCCCCAGTCGGGCCCAGACCGCCTATCCGATCAGGCCCATCCGCATGGTCGTCGGCTATCCGCTCGGCAGCCCGATCGACGGCAGCGCGCGGCTGGTCGCCACGAGGCTCGGGGCCGTGCTGGGGCAGCCGGTCGTCGTCGACAACAAGGCCGGCTTCGGCACCTTGGGCACCGCGGCGGCGGCGCGCGCGGCGCACGACGGCTACACGCTGCTGATGGGCAGCACCACGGCCATGACCATCGCGCCCCACCTCTACGCGAAGCTGCCCTACGATCCGCGCCGCGAGCTGGTGCCGGTGGCGCTGGTGGGGCGCTTGCCCCAGGTGCTGGTGGTGAACCCCGCCGTTCCCGCGGCCGACTTCAAGAGCCTGGTCGAGCTGTTGAAGAAGAGCGGCGGCACCCTCGACTACGCCACCTTCGGCAACGGCTCCAGCAGCCACCTGACCATGGAACTGCTGAAGAAAGCCGCGCGCATCGACCTGCGGCACATCCCCTACAAGAGCAGCGTCGCGGCGATCTCGGATGTGGTCGGCGGCCAGGTTCCGCTGGGCATGGACGTGCTGCAGTCGGCCCGGCCCCATATCGAGTCGGGCCGGCTGCGCGCGGTCGCGATCAGCGCCGAGGCCCGCTCGACCATGGCGCCCGAGTTGCCGACCCTGGCCGAGCTGGGCTATCCCGGGATCACGCTGAGCCCCTGGGTGGGCGTCTTCGCGCCGGCCGGCACGCCGGATGCGATCGTGCAACGCCTGGCCCAGGCGCTGACGGAGGTCATGGCCGCCCCCGACATGCAGGCGCAGCTCGCGAGGCAGGGCGCCGAGCCCATGCTCCTGACGGGGCCGGCCGCCCGCGCCTTCCTCGACCGGGACGGCGCGCGCTGGGCCGAGGCGGCGCGGGTTTCGGGCGTCCGGCTTGAGTGAGGGGGCCGGCATGAACGCGCCGCCCGAACTTTGAAATGACCTTCAACAACAACGACATCAGGGAGACCCCATGAACGCACCCACGCTCGCATCCGAGCCCGGCACCGAGGCCAAGCCGCCCAGCACGCTGTTCCCGCACCTGTTCTCGCCGCTCCAGATACGGGGCGCCCGCCTGCGGAACCGGATCATGTCGACCGGGCACGACACCACCTTGCCCACCGACGGCACCGTCAACGATGCGCTGGTGGCCTACCACGCGGCGCGCGCCCGCGGCGGTGCCGGGCTGATCGTCGCGCAGGTGGCGGGCGTGCACGAGACGGCGCGCTACACCTCCCACATGCTGATGGCGAACGACGACGCCTGCATCCCCGGCTACCGCCGCCTGGCCGAGGCGGTGCAGGCCCACGACTGCCGGCTCTTCGGCCAGCTGTTCCACCCGGGGCGCGAAATCATGGAGTCGGCCGACGGCCTGCTGGCGGTCGCCTACGCGCCGTCGAGCGTGCCCAGCGACCGCTTCCATGTCATGCCGCGCGCGCTAACGCCCGATCTCATCGAGGAGATCGTCCACGGCTACGGCCAGGCCGCGCGCCGCCTGCACGAGGCCGGGCTCGATGGCGTCGAGTTCGTGGCGAGCCATGGCTACCTGCCGTCGCAGTTCCTCAACCCGCAGGTGAACCGCCGCACCGACGGCTACGGCGGCGATCTGCACAACCGCCTGCGCTTCCTGCGCGAGGCGCTGGCCGAGATGCGCCGGCAGACCTCCGACCGCTTCGTGATCGGCATGCGCATCAGCGCCGGCGAGCGCGACGATGCCGGCCTCAGTGCCGACGATGCCCTGGAGAGCTGCGTGCGGCTCGAGCCCCTGCTCGACTATGTCAGCGTGATTGCCGGCACCTCGGCCTCGCTGGGCGGCGCCGTCCACATCGTGCCGCCGATGGCGATCCACAACGCCTACCTGGCGGGCGATGCGGCCACCTACAAGCGCAGGCTGCGCATCCCCATCTTCGTCGCCGGCCGCATCAACCAGCCGCACGAGGCCGAGCAGTTGCTGGCCCACGCCCAGGCCGATGTCTGCGGCATGACGCGGGCCCTGCTGTGCGACCCGCGGCTGCCCGTGAAGGCGCTGGCCGGCGAGGTCGACCACATCCGCGCCTGCATCGCGTGCAACCAGGCGTGCATCGGGCACTTCCACCGCGGGTATCCGATCTCCTGCATCCAGCATCCGGAGAGCGGGCGCGAGCTGGTGTATGGCCGCATCACGCGCGCGGCGCGGCGCCGGCGCGTGATGGTGGTCGGCGGCGGGCCGGGCGGCATGAAGGCCGCGGCCGTGGCCGCGAAGCGCGGGCACGAGGTCACGCTGTGCGAAGCCAGCGGCCAGCTCGGCGGGCAGGCGCTGCTGGCGCAGCTGCTGCCCCGGCGCACCGAGTTCGGCGGCATCGTCACCAACCTGGGCCACGAGCTGGCGCAATCGGGCGCGCGCGTGCTGCGCCACACGCCGGTGGACGCCGCCATGGTGCGCAAGGCCGCGCCCGAGGTGCTGATCCTGGCCACGGGGGCGCGCCCGTTCGTGCCGGAGTTCCCGGTGGACGACGGCATCCAGGTCCTCGATGCGTGGCAGCTGCTGCGCGGCGAGGCGAGGGCTGGGGGCCGGGTGCTGGTGGTCGACTGGCGCTGCGACTGGATCGGCACCGGCATCGCGGAACTGCTGGCGCGGCAGGGCTCGCAGGTGCAGCTGGCCGTCAACGGCACGCATGCGGGCGAGGCGCTGCCGCTCTACGTGCGCGACAACAACGCGGCCGAACTGCACCGGCTGCAGGTGCCGGTCACGACCTATGCGCGCCTGTACGGCTGCGACCGCAGCACGGTGTTCATGCAGCACACCGCGAGCGGCGAGCCGATCGTCTTCGAGGACATCGACACGCTGGTGCTGTGCCAGGGGCATGAACCGCTCGATGCGCTGGCGAGCGCACTGCGGCCGCTGGTCGGGCAGTTCATCGCCATCGGCGACTGCCTGGCGCCGCGGACCGCCGAAGAGGCGGTGTACGAAGGCTTGAAGGCCGGCTGGGCCATCTGAATCAACACAAGGGAGGCAATCAAGAATGAATCAACTGGACATCATGAACGAGGCCCCGTCCTCGTCGTTCCACCGCAGGCTGCTGCTGGCTTGCTGCGGCGGGCCGTTTCTCGACGGCTATGTGCTGAGCATCATCGGCGTGGCGCTGGTCGGGCTGATGCAGGACCTGTCGGTGAGCAGCGCCGAGTCCGGGCTGATCGGCGCGGCCTCGCTGGTGGGCATCTTCTTCGGCGCGATCATCTTCGGCTCGCTGACCGATCGCCTGGGGCGCGAGAAGATGTACGCGCTCGACCTCACCGTGCTGGTCGCGGCCTGCCTGGCCTCGGCCTTCGTCACCAGTGCCTGGCAGCTGATCGCGGTGCGCTTCATCCTCGGCCTGGCCATCGGCGCCGACTATCCGATCGCGACCTCGCTGCTGACGGAGTTCACGCCGACGCGCAAGCGCGGCTTCATGATCGGCCTGTCGGGCGTCTCGTGGCTGCTGGGGGCGATGGCGGCTTTCGGCGTGGGCGCGGTGATCGTGCAGCTGTCGGGCGGCTACCACCTGTGGCGCTGGATGCTGGCCAGCAGTGCCGTGCTGGGCGTGGTCGTGGTGCTGATGCGGCGCGGCATCCCCGAATCGCCGCGCTGGCTGGTCAAGAAGGGGCGCGTGCGCGAGGCAGAGGACGTGATCGAGCAGGTGTATGGCCGGCGGGTCGATCTGTCGGCGGCGCAGCTCGATGTCGACCATTCGCTCAAGGGCTGGGCCGCGATCCGCATGGTCTTCTCGGGCGGCTACCTGAAGCGCACGATCATGTGCGGGCTGCTGTACTTCGCCCAGATCACGCCGCAGTTCGCGATCTACACCTTCGGCCCGGTGATCTTGCTGAAGTTCGGGCTCAACGGCGGCTCGCTGGACATGGTCGGTTCCG
Source organism: Variovorax sp. P1_G12 (assembly GCF_056405555.1). Lineage (NCBI taxonomy): Bacteria > Pseudomonadati > Pseudomonadota > Betaproteobacteria > Burkholderiales > Comamonadaceae > Variovorax > Variovorax sp. P1_G12. The sequence goes on from NZ_JBFUBW010000018.1 coordinate 18,904, forward strand.
CCGCGATCAGCGCGATCTTCGTGCTGGGCGCGTTGCCGGCGTTGAAGCTGATCGATTCGTGGGGGCGCCGGCCGATGTGCGTGATCCCCTTCGGGCTGATGGTGCTTCCGCTGCTGGCGCTGTGGTGGGCGCCCGAGGGGCCGGCGTGGTTCATCATCGCGGCCTTCTGCTGCTACGCCTTTCTGTCGGGCGGGCCCAGCCTGCTCGAATGGATCTATCCCAACGAGCTGTTCCCGACCGAAGTGCGGGCCACGGCCGTCGGCGTCGCGGTCGGCTTCAGCCGCCTCGGCGCGGCCACCGGCACCTACCTTGTGCCGGTCGGGCTGGACCGGCTGGATACGGGCGGCGTGATGCTGATCGGGGCGGCCATCACGGCGATCGGTTTTGTGGCCTGCCTGCGCTGGGCGCCGGAGACGAAGGGGAGGTCGCTGGAGGTGACTTCGGCGCTGGGGGGTGAGCGAGAGGGCGTGTATCAGAGAGACACCATGAATCTCACTGTGAGATGAGGGTCGTGAGATGAAGACAAGGCGATCCGCGTCTCCGTTTCCCACCGCGCGCCCGCTCAGGCTCCCACCGTCGCTCTACCTGCCGACTCCCAAGGCCAAGCCCACGCGCAGCGAACCCGCCGCCCTTGTCGGAACCCAGGTGAACCGCTTGCGCCAGGCTGCCGGCGTCTCGGCTCTGGAGCTGTCGCAGCGCTCGGGCGTGTCCCGCTCCATGCTCTCGCGCATCGAGAACGGCCAGGTATCCCCCTCTGTCGAGTCCCTGGACAGGCTGGCAAGGGCCCTGGACATTCCGCTTACACGCTTTTTCGCCGACCCGCGTTGCCGCACCGACTTCAGTCATGTGCCCTCAGGCAAGGGCCTTCGGGTGGAGCCTCTGGGCGCCGTCGCGGACTACCGCTACGAACTGCTCGGCCATGTGCTCTCCGGCAACCTGTTCGTCGAGCCCTATCTGGTCACGCTGCAACCCGATGCCCGGCCCCATGTGACGTTTCAGCATCCGGGCCTGAAGTTTCTATATCTTCTATCGGGCGCCGTGACCTATCGCTATGGCCCCAGGCGCGTGAAACTCCGCGTCGGTGATTCGTTGCTCTTCGATGCCACCGCACTGCACGGCATCGAGGACATCGGCACGCTGCCGGTGTCGTATCTCTCCGTGGTCTTTACTTTGCGTGGCTAGGCATTCTTCGCCTGGCGACTGTCGTCAACGGGGACGTTGAACAGGGCACGGTCACCGTCTTGCTGGGCGCGATGCCCAGCATCTGCGCCAGGAGGCGTTCAGGGCAGCTTGGCACGCAACCGGTCCAGTAGCGTGGGGGGAAGGGAAATCACGTCGTTAATCGTGGTGTCGTAACCGAGAGCGGAAGGACGCCTCTGCGCATCGACTCTCCAAAAGAAGCTGGGCCGTTCATAGTACGGATAGGAATACATCCTCTCGGCGAGCAGATGCTGGTCGCTTGCGTCGTAGAGTTGCAGAAGAATCGTGCCCCTCACCAAGTAACAAAAGCGACCGGAATAGGGAGGGGAAGCATAGGGAGGATCGTAAAGACTCTCGATCGGCTCCCACTCGCAGTTAGGAACCAGAGTCTTCCGCGTGTGAACATAGTTTGCATAGATGCACAACTGAATGATCGCGGCGAAAACGATCAGCCATTTGACCCAGCGGATGAGCATGCGCCAGAGTCTCGCAGCGCGGGGCGACACAGACGGAGACATCACAGCGGCACCCGAATTGGCGGGTTGAGCAGCACGTGGCGACGGTCCGTATAGATCATGAAGTCGCCGCCCTGCTTGTGGCGAGCGCGCCAGTCACGATAGTCCTTGTTGGTCACGGGGTAGAGCACACTGTCCTTGGCGTGCACATCGCCGTGGACCACTGGGTATTGCAACCAACCGTTGCCACCGGCCATGTGATGGGCTGGCACGACGGCGACATGGCTGGCGCTCCAGTGCCCGAGATATTGGTCGTCCGAGAACTCGAACGGGTCGCGGACATGCTCGCGGGCAATGTAGATCGCGATCAACGAGTTGCCGAGGCGCTGCGCCACTTTAGGGCAGCTTGGCACGCAAACGGTCCAGTAGCGTAGGGGGAACTGCAATCTCACCGCCATCATCTGAGGTGTCATAGATCAGCGACTTGGCACGCCCCTGCTCATCGGTGTCCCAAAAGAAACTACCTGCGTCGAGGTAGCGATACATCCGCTCGGCTAGGAGATGACGATCGTCTGCGTCAAAGAGTTGCAGGAGGATTGTGTACTTCTCGACGTAACAATAGCGAGCGGAATAGGGCGGCGGAGGATCATCCGGGAGGGCAAAGCGATCTTTGACTGGGTGCCACTGGCAAGTCGAGCCCTTGATCATTCGCGTGTGAACGTCGTTCGCATAGATGCACAACTGAATGACTGCGGCGAAAACAATCAACCATTTGACGCAACGGATAAACATGCGCCAAATTCTGGCAGCGCGGGGCGAGATGGACGGGTGTATCACAGGGGCACTCGAATAGGTGGGTTAAGCCGCACGGGGTAACGATCCGTGTAGATCATGAAGTCGCCGCCTTGCTTGTGGCGGGTGCGCCAGTCGCGGTAATCCTTGTTCGTCACGGGGTAGAGCACACTGTCCTTGGCGTACACGTCGCCATGGACCACCGGGTATTGCAACGAACCCTTGCCACCGGCCATGTGATGGGCTGGCACGACGGCGACATGGCTGGCGCTCCAGTGCCCGAGGTACTGATCGTCCGAGAACTCATAGGGGTCGCGCACATAGACCCATATGTGAGACACAGAGGCTTCGTTCTTCTGACGGTCGATCCGGGCGAAGTCAACCGCCGCATAGAAGTTGAAGGAGCCCAGTGCGCCGGTCAGGTCGTCGGGCACACCCCCTGCTGTGAAGTTCCGGTCAAGAAAACTGCTGATCCGCTGGCCGAAGCTTGAGTTCGCAGCCTTGAGTTGGAACTGGAATTTCTTGTGGAACTCCAGAAGGTCCGAACCCGCCTCACTCCAAGCCAAAACGCCGGATTGCTGGCGATAGGGGATCAGTACTTTGGCTAGCATCTTCATGGCCCGAGGGCTTCTTACCTCTTGCAGGATCAATTCATCAAACGCTTGTTTGGCCCGAGGGAATCGCAGCACCCAATCCATCTTGATCGTCGTATCGTCCACCATGGCGCGCGCGTAGCGGACACCGTTCTGCTCGATCTCGTCATTCAAGTCGTCTTTCGAGCGCGAATAGTTCTCGTACCCCGCGAACCACCGTCTCTGCAACTTGGCCGACATCGGCATCGACAGCTTGTCCATGGCCTTGGGCACGTCCTGGATATCGAAGGGCGGCACGCGGCTGGCTGGTGATGGTGGCGGTGCGGCAGGCTTTGACGGCGACGGTGGGCTCTCCACCCAATCGAAAAATGCTCTCTTTGTCTCCACCACCTTGGAGAGCACATTGAGAATATCCGCCCGAAAGAGTTCGCTTTGGCTCTTGCGCGCCGATCCCTCCTTGGTTGACTCAGTCGCTTGGGGCAATGGGCTTGCCAGCGGCGGAGGCGCCTTGTTCATCGATACACGCAGGTCTTCGATTTCGCACACATGGCCACGGCATTCCTGCCAGTCGCGAAAGAGATTGTTTTTTGATTTCAGGAACTCTATGGGTTCCTGGCGCTTGGGCGCATCCATGTTCTATTTCCTTGGTTGAGCCGCTTGAGCGTGCGTGAAATCTTAGGGTCGAGCGATACCGCAAGAAGGCCGAAGCGGCTTGGAAAGATCTGAGAATGGAAACGAAATCTGAACGCATGCACGCCTGGAATTTCATAGATCTGGCGGGTGTCTTTGCCCCGCGCGGCCTGCCCCTCGGAGAGAGGCCCAGCAACAGCGCCGATGCGCGCATCGTGGGTCGCTGTGGCCGGCCACCGTTCGCTTTGCGCCACGTCGTGCGCTGAGTCGCGCACTTCTCTGCGCGCCAGCCACTGACGCGGCCGTAGGGGTCGAATTACCCCCGTGCCGCCGGAGGCGAGGAGTAAGACCTTGCCCTCGAAAAACGTATCTCTTGCCGAGCGATGAAACTGGCAAGGAGAATCGCGACATGGCCATGCGCTGCTCGGGCATGCGCTCTCGGGAAATCTGTTCGTCGTGCCCTATCTGGTCACGCTGCAACCCGATGCACGGCCCCATGTGACGTTCCAGCATCCGGGCCTGAAGTTTCTATATCTTCTATCGGGCGCCGTGACCTGTCGCTATGGCCCCAGGCGCGTGAAACTCCGCGTCGGTGATTCGCTGCTCTTCGATGCCACTGCACTGCACGGCATCGAGGACATCGGCACGCTGCCGGTGTCGTATCTCTCCGTGGTCTTTACTTTGCGTGGCTAGGCACGAAGGGATCTCGTGCGGCGTCGCCCACTGCCGCACGAGGTCCCTGGATGAAGGCCTGGAACGAAGACTTGCTGGATGACCGTCAAGGCGAGAACTTGGCTGGTGCCATGAAGTTCGAGTTGGAGGACTCCCCTTCTGGCCGAGCGTCCTGCGGGACTCGAGCAAAGGGCTCTTGCACGTTGCCCTTCTTCGCTCACGCTCTGCGTACGGCGAGCTTGCGAACGAAGGCCAAGGCCGCGTGCTACTCTCGACGCTTGCCACAGCGAAAGAAGTTTGTTAGGGACCGAAGCAGCCCATTGACGGCATCTGAGGCTGTCGTTAGAACCTCAGCCACCCGCGCGATCGCCTCCATCTGAAGTACCCCGTGACGCGAGTTGCGTTTGCGCGATTTGGATTCAAAATCTCCGAAGTGCTCTTGCACATGAGCCAGCTTGAATGAAAGCCAATTCGATCACTCTGCATCGACTGTGGATGCTGCTCGCCCAAGCTGTGACCGTGGGTGCCGGCCTGCTGATAGCCTGGCATGCGTTCGGCCCTGCCGCGTCGCCGCCCGCCCGCAACGACGTCGTCACGATTCATGAGGCAGGCGGCGGTTCATCGCTGGCGAACACGATACTTGGGCGACGCGATACGGGCTATCGCTTGGCTGCGCGCAAAGCGTCGGCCTCGGTGGTCAACATCTACACGCGCAGCGCGCCAAGCCGCCGCAGCCGGCACGGGCAGGATTCGCTGAGCCTGGGCTCCGGCGTGATCGTCGCGGCACAGGGCTATATCCTGACTAACAACCACGTGGTCGACGGTGCGACTGAAATCGCCGTCATGTTGCCGAGCGGCAAGGTGGCTGACGCGCAGTTGCTTGGCCGCGACCCCGACACCGATCTCGCGGTGCTGAAGGTAGATGCGACGGAGCTCCCGCCGATCACGTTCGCGGAACCGGGTTCGGTACAGGTGGGTGACATCGTGCTTGCCGTGGGTGACCCGTTCGGGGTCGGACAGACCGTGACTCAGGGCATCGTCAGCGCAACCGGCCGGAACCGGCTTGGCATCAATACGTTCGAGAACTTCATCCAGACCGACGCAGCAATCAACCCCGGAAACTCGGGCGGCGCATTGGTGGACGTCGACGGCAACCTGGTCGGAATCAATGCGGCCATTTACTCGGAAAGCGGAGGATCCCAGGGCATCGGCTTCGCGATCCCGGTGAGCCTGGCGCGCGAGGTGATGGACCAGATCATCGCGCATGGGCGCGTCGAGCGAGGCTGGATCGGTGTGGTCGCGCGCGATGCCAAACGCAGCGTCCCCGATGCATCCGGCGCGGTGGTAGAGAAGGTTCAGCGCGGTGGACCGGGCGAGAAAGCGGGGTTGCGCGTTGGTGATACCGTCACTGCGATGAATGGCAAAAGCATCTCCGATGCCACGGCCCTCATCAACGAGACGGCGATGCTGGCACCCGGCAGCCGTGTCGAATTTAAGTTGACTCGCCACGGCGTGGCCATGGCCGTTGCAGTTGAACTGGGCCGGCGTCCAATGCCGGCAGAGAGGCGCCGGTGATGGTCATCACCGCCGACGCTCCGCGCGAACGGAGTCTTGATACGCCCGCTCATCGAGACGTCCTCCGAGTGACGCCGATTCGCGTGTACTCTGCGACCATCTGGCAGGCTAGGGTTCATCTAGACCCGAGGGCCGAAAGATGTCATGAGGGATGCGTCCTGTGTCTCAGTTCGGCCAACAGCAGACCCTCGACCCGGCCCTCCAATGCGACGCGAACGCATGTCCATTCCTCGCCTTCACGCTCTGAGCTCAATTGCCATTGGGAGCTTGATGGCAACATCGGTTCATGCACGCAGACGAGGCGGTGGTGGCAATGGTGGCGAGGACCCGTTTCCATGGCTCACAGAGTTCATGGCCTACATCCTCCTGGGCATGCTCGCCTTGGCCGTCGTGGGCGCGCTATGGCGCTACATCACCCGACCCTGCGCCGCGGAGCTGGCCCGGCGTGCTGCTGGCGAACCGGGTCGAATTCAATTGATCGATTCGCTCAGCGGCCTTTGGCGCCGGTCAACCGCGAGGCCATCGACGCGTTGGTAAAGATCGCAGCCCTCACTCCATCACGGACAACGATGAAAAAGTATTCCTATTTCGTACCAGCTGCATGCGCCTTGCTCGGCCTGACCAGCGTCGCGCACGCGGTCAAMATCGACATCAATGTGGGCACGCCTGCGCCGGTCTACGTCGCACCGGCGCCCGTGTACGTTGCCCCGCGACCGGTGTACGTGCCTCCGCCTGCACAGGTAGTGGTTGTGCCCGGCTGGTATGGCGAGCGCTACTACGATGGGCGTCGCTATTGGAGCCGACACGATTGGGAGGCCCGCGAGCGCTACGACCGAGACCATCATCACCACGAAGACAATCGTTACCACTGCCCGCCGGGCCACGCCAAGAAGGGCGAGTGCTGACCAGTCAGCCGGTCAATCAAATTGCTTGTGGCGGCGCATCCGCCCACGCCGCTACCTGCGGAGACAGCGCGACGCTGGCCAGTGCCTCAGTTTCTGCAACTCGGATTCCTGAAACTGCGATGACTGCACGCAACCGAATGCCTTGGCTTCCTCAGCAAACCGGTGAGCTGCATTCGGCAGCGCATCACGGCCTCGGAGGCGGTTCGCCACGCGCCCGACATTCGGCAATGCCCAGGTGCATCTCTTCGAGCGTCGGCGCTGCGATGGCGCCGCTCCACTGGGGCCCGGGCGTGTTTCATCGTGCCTTCGGCGTCCAGGCGGCATGCATACTGACCGTGCGATGGTCCTCGCCGCGGTAGACGGCAATCGGACTGGTCGCAGTCGTTCGTTGTTGGGAATGTTGCGACCCATGACGGACGAGATCACGCCGCACATTCCACGCCTTTTGCTTCCCAACGCTGAAATTCTCATCGCGATGGATGGTCGTGACGTTTTGCAACGATCTTCCCTGAGGCGAGTCCACGCCCGTTTCGGCTCGTGCGTTGATAGGCCATGTGCGTTTCTGACGCTTCGTCAGGAACCCGCAATGGGACGATCCGTGATCCCATAGGGGCGACTTGCCCCTTCAGCTACGACGTACAGGAAAGACCAATGAAGCTAAAACGACTGCACTTTGCGGCGACCTTTCTCGCGATCCTCATGAGCGCCAGCTTGGCGCCGATGGCATACGCCGGCGGTGGAGGTGGAGGTGGAGGTGGCGGCGGTGGTGGAGGTGGCGGTGTTGGCGCTGGCGGTGGTGGTCCTGGCAACGGAAACGGCGGAGGCAATGCGAGCGCCGCAGCTGCGGCGGCAGGTTCGAGCGGTGCTTCGGCCGCTGCTGGTCACGGAGGAGCGGCAACTCCCGCAACTCCGGCCACTCCAGCGACTCATGGGCTGACCCATGGAGTGGCAATGGCGGCGACCCCAGCTACTCCCGCGACCCATGGAACCCACGGGCACCACGGGCACCACGGAGCGGCCGCAACCCCCGCTATTCCGGCGACCCCTGCCACTCCTGCAGTTCACGGTGCGCGCGGAGCGCCTGCGACGCCTGCCATTCCTGCAACCCCGGCAACCCCAGCGGTTCCGTCGCGCGGGTAATACTCTTCCCGGGGCCGGAATCGAACCGGCACGCCTTGCGGCGGGGGCAGCCACGCTGGGAGGGTGCCGACAAACCCGACGCCTTGGGTTCAGCGCGCATGAGACGCCGCGCCACCGGCGCAAGACGTGCGCGCTCGTCGTCAAAACGTGCGTTGACCTGCCTTTTCGAGCGGCAGCTTCTTCATTCGTCGTGGCAAATCGCCAATTGGGGACGCGCCGACCGGAAGGACCGAAGCTCGCCCGGCCGCGACCGGCTAGAGTGTTGCGAGCGGGAACGGTAGGTGATGAGCTCGGCATCAAGCCCCGTGCCACTGCCCATGTACGAGAAGCGCGCGCGGCCTTCGCTGGCAAGGCTGCTGTCGAGCCAGAAGCATGTCTCGCAATCGCCGAACAGGTGCGTGAAGACGGACTCCGGGTCGGGATGGATGTCGAGGCACTGTGCGTGCACCGTGATTTCGTCGCGCCCCATGGCTGGAGGCCGGTTCGCTGCGGGATTGGCGGACGTGCGCTGTATGCGCCCGGTTTGCCATTCCTCGGTCAGTTCCCTGAAGTTGCGCAGCAACCTCGCCCCGTATTCCGTACTGATCGACTCAGGGTGGAACTGCACGCCCCACCATGGCCGGGCGAGGTGGCGGAGCGCCATGAGGGTGCCATCGGAGGTCCAGGCGAGCGGCTCCAGGTCGATGGGCAGTTCGGTGACGGCCAGCGAGTGGTATCTCACGGCTTCGAAGGGGTTGGGAATGCCCCGGAACAGATCCTGCCCGGTGTGGCTGACCCGGTCGAGGCGCCCATGCATGGGCCGAACAGCCAGGTCGACCCTGGCACCGCAGAAATGCGCGATGGCCTGGTGACCCAGACAGACGCCGAGCAATGGAACGCGGGTGTGGCGCAGCACGTCGTTGACCACCCCGAGATCCGCGGGGCGCTGGGGCCGGCCGGGCCCCGGGGAGATGACGATGTTGTCGAACTCGAGCGACTCGATCTCGAGCCAGCTCAGCTCGTCGTTGCGGATCACCCGCGGTGGCCGTGAATTGCTGGCGGCCAGGTACTGCTAGAGGTTGTAGGTGAACGAGTCGTAGTTGTCGATCAAGAGGGTCCGCATGCCTGGCTCCTTTCGGTTTGGGGGAGGGGCCATGGTTCGGCCGGAAGCGATTTGTCACAACTCTCAGATCAGGTAGGCGGGGGGCGGTGTGTTGTGGCGGCGCGCCGTCGGCATCGGGCATTTCCACCGCGGGCACCCGATCTGTTGCACGGAGAGCGGGCGCGACCGTGCCATTGTTTCTGCGGAACGAACACTGCAGTTCTTTTTCCGCCGTTTTCGCCCGGTTCTTTGGCCTCAAACTCTCGTCTACAGAGGCTGCTATGAACACGACATGGACTTTCATTTTGGCCGGCGCGGTGACCCTGGCGTCCGCGGCGGGAATCGTTACCGGTGAGGCCGCAAAGGGCGAGCTGCGCTTCGTAGAGGCGGCCACGTCCGTCTCCGCGAGCTCCGAGGCGTTCGCCTGGATGACCGGGGGCAAGACTGCGGTCGCCTCCGCCGCGTCCGCCGCTCAGTAGGAACGGCTGGCACGGCACCGGCCAGGGAGACGCGCGAGGCCGCGCCCTGGTCGGCAGGCTCCTACGTGCGGCCTGCGGCCTGATTTGGCCGAGCGCTTCTTCCGCGACATCAGCGACAAGCACATCCGGCGTGACAGGTTCACCAGCGTGGCAGAACTCGAACTGGCCATCGACCTGTACGTCGCCCATCACACCATCGATCCCAAGCCCTTCATCCGGACCGCGCGCATCCGACATCCCGGCCAAGGTCACGCGCACCAAGGTCGCTCTCGCGGCCTCTGCGGGATAAGTACAGAACAGACTGGCGCACTGGCGCACTGCACCTGACTCGAACTGCTTGAGCGAGCTCGGGTACATGTGGGCGGCTGCGTCGTCCTCGCTGAGGTCCATCACGGCGCGCAGCGCGTGCTCAGTCAGCACCGCGCGGCGGCGCATCGAGTCGCCGTACTCGCGCGTCGAGGTGCTGCCGCGGTGGCCGCAGCCAGGCGAGGCACTTTCAGAATTAGTTCCAGTTGGCGCAGACGTTTCCCATTGCTCTTGGGTTTGCGATGGGCGCTAATCCTCAAGGCGCCCCGTTGCCGCGGGCCCTGGAACTAGCTAACTGAATTTGGGGGAGCCCGCATTGGCCCAAGACATCTTTTTGAAATTGAGCGGGATCAACGGCGAGTCGCAAGACGCCACCCATAAGCACGAAATTGAAGTCCTGGATTGGGAGTGGGAGGTCACGCAGACGTCCAGCATGCACTCCGGCACCGGAGGCGGTGCGGGCAAGGCCACCGTGCACGACCTCTCGTTCGATCACTACGTGGACCGCTCGAGCCCCAACCTGATGAAGTACTGCCTGACCGGCAAACACATCGACACGGCCACGCTCGTCGTGAGAAAGGCGGGCGAGAAGCCGCTGGAGTTTCTGAAGATCACGATGGGCGATGTGATCGTGACCCAAGTTGCCCCAAGCCTCAAGACCACCATGCGGCAGGCAAGAGAAACGATCGGTCTCTCATTCGCGCGAGTGAAGCAGGAGTACACCATCCAGAACCAACAGGGTGGTTCCGGTGGCACGGTGTCGATGAGCTTCGACATCCAGAAGAACACCGAAACATAAGGGGGTCGGCATGGGTCTCTATATCGATCGTATCGGAATCGTTGATGCAGAACGAATCAAGGTCAAGATCTTCCCCCTCATTGAGCGCGGAAAGTTGGGCGCGGTGAATGGCATCGTGGTTCACCAGACAAGTAGCCCAACGGCACAAAGCGCCTTCAATTCTTATTCCCAAAAAGATTCCAAGGGGCGTGCCCCCAACGGTGCTCACTTTCTGATCGAAAAGGACGGACAAATTTACCAAACCGCATCCCTTTTCAGAGTAACCAACCACGTTGGCTATCTTCAATCAAGGTGCGTGATCACGCAGCAGTGCACGCCAACCGAGTTGAAGCACTCGCAAGCGCTAGAGCGTATCAAGGATGTCACTGCAAAATCGGAAGCAATTCACGCCAACGAGAAAAGGAAAAAATTTCCTGAACGATACCCTTTCAACGCAGACTCTATCGGAGTTGAGCTTGTGGGGGAGGCAGTCGGCGAGCGAAAACGCGAAATCTTCGTAACTACGACGGATGCGCAAAATGCGTCGCTTGCATGGTTGATGAAGGAGCTCGTAGACACTTTTAATGTTCGGATGAGTGAAATTTATCGGCACCCTCAAATCGGCAGAAAAAATAATACAGAGGCGAAGACTGCGAAATGGTAAGCGCAAAAACCCGATGGATGGTCAGATTTTCGACTGCCTTGGCCGTATTGGCGCTTTCATGTCAAGCGAACTCTCGAACGATTGGAAAAATCCAGATTTTGCAAACTGGAATTAACGCGAACCCTAACGAAGCGCAGCTGACCAAGGATTGCAAGCTATTTAAGCCAACCGTAAATCAGATTCGAAATTATTTCACTAAGGCCTATATAGTTCCTCATCGATTCGGTTTGCATGAGCGATATGCTCCTTGCTACGCGATTGGAACTCTCGAATTTAGTGATTTTGGGAAAGTGAGCTGGACTCTTACGTCAGCAGGCGTCGGCTCTATCAAATGGGACGAAGGCGAGATAGTCGACTTGTACTACAGGGGCTACAAGTGGGTCGACCCCACCGCGTGCAGCTACGGGTTGGGCGACGTCCTGGACTGCTGAACGGCGTGAGCGAAGTGTGCGCCGCAACGTGGGCGGCCCTGGAAGCACTCTGAGGCGAGCACTTCAAAATGGTGAATTTAAGGGCATTTTTTTTCGTTGTGGCAGTCRCATCGCCGCTTGCCCTTGCATCTGTTCACGTGAACGCTAGGACTATCAAAAGTGTAACCATCACGAAAACRGGCATCAACATGAATCCAGAGGAAGAGTGGCTAAACAAAGATTGCAAGAAGTTTAGACCCACTGTTCGGCAGGTAAAAAACTACTTTCAAAAAGCCTATTCCATTCCCAGGACTTATGGCACAAATGAACGATACGCGCCTTGCGTTGCTTCGGGAACAATCGTTTTCGGCGACTTTGGAAAAGCAGAATGGGCAATATCATCGGGCGGTGCTGGCTCATTGACGTGGAATGWGGGTGACCGCGTCTATTTGTTTTACAAGCACAACAAATGGTTCGATCCCACTGCTTGTTCTTATAGCATGGGCGACGAAGAGAATTGCTAAGTACGACCAAGTGGTAGGTGAAACGCGGCACTTGAAGTTCATGGTTCTCGCCGCGTCACTCGCCTTCGGCGTCAACGGTGAGGCCAGGACCGTACATAAGCTGGAAATCAAAGGCTATGGGTTGACCAATGAATCGGATGAACGAATCAGGGAGTTGTGCAAGGCATTTAGGCCGACGCTCAAGCAGGTTCGGAACTATTTCAACGAGGCGTACCATGTCGAAAGTTACGTTGGCACGACCGAGCGATATTCCCCTTGCATTGCATTCGGCACGTTGACCTACAGCGACGGCTCTTTTGGGGATTGGACCCTGCATTCGAGTGGTACTGCCTCGTTTATTTTTAATCGGGGCGATTCAGTTTCTTTGTTTTACAAACACAATAAGTGGAATGATCCCACCGCTTGCACCTATGGGCTCGGGTCCGTCCCTGACTGCTGAGCGGCGCGCGCGAAGCGTGTGCCGCGAGTGCAGGAAGTCCTTCTCGGCCAGCGCATCGTCGATCCCTGCTGTTGGGCGGAAAAAAAGACTGAGGCGAGTACAGCCACATGGCAGTAAGACTGATCATCGCGGTAGCCGCACTCGCCTTGGCATGCCAGGCGAACGCTCGGACTATCCAGAAGGTCGTGATCCTGGAAACTGGCCTCAATGCGTACCCCAGAGAGCCCGGACTGACTGAGGCTTGCAAAAAATTCAAGCCGACCGCGCGCCAGGTCAAAGACTTTTTCAGCAAGGCGTACCCCGTCCCTGGCAGGTTTGGCGTTCATGAGCGATATGCGCCCTGCTATGCGTCAGGCACCATGGAATTCAGCGACTTCGGCAAGGTGACTTGGGGCCTGTCGTCAGGCGGCACGGCCACCTACACGTTTGATGACGGCCACGGCGATACCGTGAAGCTGTACTACAGGGGCTACAGGTGGTTCGACCCTACGGCTTGCGAGTATGGGGACGGAGAAGTCGAGGTTTGCTGAGCGGCGCGAGCGAAGCGTCTGTAGGCGCCCTGTCTTTGGTCGGAAAAAAAAGACTGAGGCGCTGTGGCCTACGGTGCCTTGCCGTCTACGACCTGTTCTTCACGCTGATCGCGATGCTCAACCTGGTTTGCTGTGCGGCGGTGACCGTGGTGGGCGCGCAGCGCCGGAGAGTGTTCCGGGCCGGTTGAAAGCAGACGCTGCAGGCCTAGGTCACGCGCGCCAAGGCCGCTCTCTCGCGTCTCCCTCACATTGGGGATGACGCGCTCGGAAATGGCTAGGAGAGTGCGCCGTCGGGCAATTCGCGCGACGCTCTAGCCACGGCTGCTCGGCGGCAGTCTGGCCATCAATGACTCAATCAAGTCAGAAGGAATCATGGCAATACATTACGACCTCAAGCGCAGTGGGACGAAGTTCATGTTCAATCTGAAGTCCGCCAACGGCGAGATCGTTCTGACCAGTGAACGCTACACAACCAAACAAAATGCGCAGGGTGGCATCGCCTCTGTCAAGAACAACACGTCGCAGGAAATGCGCTATCGGCGACTGACCGCGACAAACGGGCAAGCGTATTTCACTCTCGTGGCTGGGAACGGGGAGATCATCGGGATGAGCGAGACCTACTCGTCGCCTGCGGCCAGGGACAACGGGATCAACTGGGTCAGGTTGAATGGGCCGGACGCGCCTACCGTCGACAACACGTAGGGCACTGACGCACGGCGTGGATCCCGCGGATGCGAAAAAGCCGCCTCAGTGGGGCGGCTCACCCTGTTGCATGGATTCAGGTTGCTTCGTCCGGGCATCCTCTGGACTGTCATGGGGTCCGTCATGAGTCGGCACCGGCAAGTCGCCGACGTCGAGAGCATCCTCTTTCATCAGGCTGTCCCATTCTCGAAGCATCTCCCGCGGTACATCCGGGTAGAGCTTCTGCAGCTCGTCGAGAGCCTGGCTCGCAGTAGCGTCCTTGAGTTTCCTGTCAATGATTTCGAACGCCAAGATGAACGGAAGCGCCAGAAGGACAATCAACGCGAACAGCGGACCCACTGCGAGCGCGACGAGCACGACCACTGGTGCAGCCACGATGACCAAGATCACCCTGCCGATCAGCCTCAAATGCTTCATCAAGTACGCCATGCGCGAATCACTCCAACCAGGACAGTCTTGGGCACAATCAGCAGGCGAACCTTTGTAGTAGGACAACGCCACCATCGACCACGAGGACTTGAGAGTGTGAGATCTGCACTCTATGGCTCGCATGCCGAAGGTCCAACACGACGCCCCTACGCCATGTGAGGTTAGACGTGGAGTTCATGAACTTGTCGTCGACGAACGGGTAAGGTGCCGTTCGCGAAACCAGACAGAACAAGGTCGCGTAATACAAAAGCCCGCATCGTGCGGGCTTTGCTGTTGTTGGACACCTTCACTTTCGCGGTCGCCTCGCACGGGATCGCTTGTCGAACTATCATGATCAGAACAACGCACTGACGACAGTCATTGCAAACCATCCCCGCTTCGGCGGGGTTTGCTTTTTTGGCGAGTGCATTACTAGTAAGAAAGCATGAACGAGGCTGCCACATCATGAGGGTACTTGTCTGTGGTGGTCGCAATTACGACGACTGGGCATACATTGTTCGTGTCCTTGACCGCGTTCACGCCCGCCAACCAATCACCCAGCTCATCGAGGGTGGCGCGACGGGAGCCGATGAGCTCGCACGTCGTTGGGCCAAAGCACGCGGTATCGAGGTCGCCACATTCATCGCTGACCGGGTTCGCTATCAGGGTCGTGCCGGACCCATCAGAAACGCTCAGATGCTGCGCGAGGGGCGTCCGGAACTCGTTGTCGCGTTCAAGGGGGGTCGCGTGACCGCGCACATGGTCACCATCGCCTCGGCAGCGCTCGTGCCGGTGTTGAAGACCTGGCGGCTTGAGGGTGAGACACCGCCGTTTGAATAGCGAAAAATGCAAAGCCCCGCATCGTGCGGGCTTGGGGCACCTTCCGACCTTGTATGGATCGTGTTCTGCACCAGGCCGGTCGGCCGGTCTCGCGTCTCGAGCTCGATGGGGTCTCCGGGGGGCGTGACGCTGAAGTCGCTCGAGCGGGCACAATGTGGATTTCGTATACCGCGTAGCGCCGAGCAATGGAAGCACTGAACATCGATGGCAAATTGGGCGAGCGCCATGCGCCGCTGACCAAGCTTGTCCTGACGGCGCTGCGCGAGCGGATCCTGAGCGGGGAGCTGGCGCCGGGCGAGCGCCTGGTCGAGGGCCGCCTTTCCGAGGAGCTCGGCGTCTCGCGCATGCCGGTCCGGGAGGCGCTGCGCGCCCTGGCGGCCGAAGGCATCGTCGCCATCGAGCCCAGGCGCGGCGCGACGGTCACCACCTTCACGAAAGAGCAGATCCACGAGATGGTCGAGGTGCGCGCGACGCTCGAGGCACTCAACGCCAAGCTGGCGGCGCGGCGCCACGATCCGGCGCAGATCGCCAAGCTCGAACGCATCCTGGCCGAAGGCTCGCAGCTCACCAGCGATGACGATCTGGCGCGCATCTCGGCCCTGAACCTCGATTTTCACGAGGCGCTGGGCAACGTCGCCGCCAATTCGGTGCTGCAGGAGATCATGCGTTCGCTGCGCGAGCGCACCGCGCTCTTCTTCACCGTGAACAACCGCGAACGCATGCACGCCAACTGGCAGGAGCACGCCGCCATCCTGCGTGCCGTGGTGGCCGGCGATGCCGAGCTGGCGGCGCTGCTCGCGGCGCGCCATGTCTACAGCGCGGCCGAACTCCCGGGGACGCTTGCGCCGACGGCGCCCTCGGCGTCGAAGACGCCCGACTGAGACGCTGCCGGCTCAGCCGCCCGCGAGCCGGCGCCAGGCCAGGCCGGCCAGCGCCACATCCTCGAGGCCGACCCCGACCGACTTGTAGACCGTGATCTCCTCCGGGCTGCGGCGTCCGGGCACGCGGCCGCTCACGAGTTGCGCGAGCTCGACGATCTTTTCATCGGGCAGCACGCCTTCCGCGGCCTGCACCAGTTCGCCGGCCTCGCGCAGCGACTGCCGCCGCCATTCGACCGCCACCAGCGCCGCGCGCGACAGCGCGACGTCGTCGAGCTCGCGGGTGTGCGGCAGGCTCGAGCCAACAGCGGCAACGAAGCAGCCCGTGGGCAGGCGCTCTCCCGGGAAAAGCGGTGTGGCGGCGCGCGATGCCGTGACGACGATGTCGGCGCCGTCGAGCGCTTCGTCGGCATCGCACTGTCGCACCGGCACGCCGCCGCACTTCTCGGTGAGGCTTTCCGCCAGCCCCGCGGCAGGGCGTGGCGTGCAGACGCGGATGCTCTCGAGGCCGAAAGCGGCCGCCATCTGTACCGCGTGGGCCTGGCCCTGCGCACCCGCTCCGAACAGCGCCAGGTTTCGTGCGTCGGGGCGTGCCAGATGGCGGGCGGCGATCACCGAGCAGGCGGCGGTGCGCAGCCGCGTGATGGCACCGGCGTCGAAGGACGCCAGCGGCCGGCCGTCCTCGGTCGAGAACAGCAGGATCACGAAGGAGAACTGTCCCTTGATCGTGGTGTAGACCTTGGCGCCTGCAACGCCTTGCCCAGGGATGACTGCACCCAGCGTCGAGAGCTTGACGCCGCCGGCCTCGGTGCGGATGCGCTCCTGCATCGCGGCCGTGCCCTCACCGAAACGCAGGAAGGCGTCGCGCAACACCTGTTGCGCATCGGCCGGCGAGACCAGCGCGTCGACCATCGAATCGGTGATGTGTTGCAAGGCGACTCCAGCGAAATGTCAGAAAGCGATGACTTCGCGCACCAGCAAGGCGATGGCGCCGAAGGCGGACAGTGCCAGCAGCAGGCCGCGCACCGCGCCGCGCGACACGCGGCGATGGAGCGGGCCCGAGAGTGCAAAGCCCGCCACCATCAAGGGCAGCAGCCAGGCACTGAGCCACAGCTCGTGCCGGCCGAAGCGGCCGACGCTCGCCAGCATCACCAGCGAGAAGGCGGCGCCGACGAAGAACACGCAGCCCAGCGTGGCGCGCAGCCGCGGCGGCGGCAGGTACTGCATGACCAGGGCGAATGGCGGTGCGCCCGCGGACGTGATGGTGCCCATCAGCCCCGAGGCGATGCCGGCACCGACCATGTTGCCGCGCGAGGCGTCGATGCGGCGGCCGCTCAGGCTCAGCACGACACCCGCCAGGATGAAGAGCGCGAACATCACGGTCAGCAGCTCGGCAGGCAAGAGCAGCAGGCACACCGCGGCGCCCAGCGTGCCGACCACGCGGCCGATCAGCGCCACGCCCGCAGCGGCCCAGTCGACCTGGTCGAACTCGCGCAGCGCCGACATCAGGGCCAGCGGCCCGCCGAGCGCGAGCAGCGGGCCCGGCGCGAGTTCGGGATAGAACAGGGCGGCGATGGGCGCCGAGAACATCGCGAAGCCGACGCCGCCGATGCCTTGCAGGCAGGCGCCCACCAGCACCATCGCGGCCATGCCGGCGTAGTGGCCCAGGCTCATGCCCTCGGGCAGCAGTGAAGCGATCATCTCTTGATGTCGCGCGGTTGCCAGGACACGGCGATGTCGCCGTTGACGAAGGTCTGGCAGGCCATGCGCCAGCCCTGCTTCACCTCGTCCTCGGACAGGTGCCTCCTTTCCTTGGCCTTGATGGCGTCGGTGTGCTCGACGCCGTTCTCGATGCGGCACTTGCAGGTGCCGCAGAGGCCGCCGCCGCACTTGAAGGGGATGCCGCCCTGTTCGCGCAGCGAAATGCGCAGCAGGTTGCCGCCTTCGGGCGCGGAAACGACCTTGGCGTTGTTGCTGAGAAAGGTGATCTGGATCATGGAAGGGGGAAGGGCCGCCGCGGGCGGCGGCATGGGAGTCAACTGGGCACCAGCACCACGTCGGCATCGCCTTCGTGCACCAGGTGCCGCAGCGCGGCGCGCGCCAGTTCGACGGTTTCGAACTTCTCGAAGAACTTGATCGGCACGTGGTTGACGACCTCGGGCGGCGTCTCGTCGATCACCGTGACGCGGCAGTCCGACACGACTTCCGCGATCACGAAGCGCGCCTTGCAGCGGCCGAAGAAGAAGTAGTCGGCGGACTCGACGCGCCGCAGGCCCTCGACGAGTTCGGTGCGGAATTGCCCGGGCTTGCTGGTCAATATCAGGTACATGGCGTGGGAGATGTCAGGCCGGCAGCGCGTCGTCTTGCGCCAGTTCGATGTCCTGCTGCACCCAGAGCTGGCAGGCCAGGCGCCAGCCGGCATCGAGCCGTTCGCCGAGCTGTTTCTTTTCCTTCCAGTTCGGCGGCGGCAGGTGCTCGGCGCCGGCCAGCACGCGGCAGGCGCACTTGGAGCACTTGCCCATGCCGCACTCGTAGCGCAGGTGGGGATACGGAAACTGCTTGATGCCGGCGCGCACCACCAGGTTGGTGTTGTCCTTGACCTCGTCGCGATAGACCTGGCCGCCTTTGTGGAAGGTGATGATGGGCATGCGCGCGGCTGTCTGGAAAGCGGATCGGCCAGATGCTCAGGCGGCTTCGAGCACCGCCGGCTGCGCGGCGCCCTCGGCGCCTTCGACGGCCACGTAGTCGTGGTACAGGGCCGTCGTGTAGAGCAGGCGCATCTGGGCACCGACTTCGCAGATCTTCAGGCAGCGCTGCTGCAACTCGACGGTGGTCGCGTGCTCGAGCACGATCTGGTAGCCGCGCTCGCCGTGGATCTCGTCCGAGACGATGTGCAGGTCGAAGAATTCCACTTCCTCATCGGTGAAGCCGTATTTCTCGCGCAAGGTGGGCGTCTGCTTGCGGTAGATCGACGGCACCTGCGACTCGAGGCCCACCACCAGGCCGGCGACGGCCACGATCGGGTCTTCGCGCATCGCCACCGCGTAGCACCAGCTTTGCAGGCCGCGCGTGGTCGGCGACATGTTGTCGGGGTCGATCACGCGTTCGCGCGTGGTGCCGCAGGCTTCGGCAAAGCGGATCAGCAGGTCAGTGTGGCGATCGCCGCCGATCTCTTCCTCGTACATGTTGGCCAGCAGGAAGTCCTTCGCTTCGGTGAAGCGGTCGGGCATGCGGGCATAGAGATAGCCGAGGTAGTCGGCGAAGGGGCCGACGTAGTGGTAGTGGTTCTCGGCCCAGCGCGCCAGGTGCGCACGGCTCAGCGTGCCGCCGGCCCAGGCCAGGCTGAAGGGGGAGGTGTTGGCGCTCCTGCCCTTGATGGCGTTTTCGAGGGCGGTCCGGAATTCGTCGCGGTTCATGAGGGCGGGCATGCGGGCTCCTGGTCGAGTGGTGAGATGAAATTGGGTTTTGTGTGGATACTGTATACCAACAATCGCCCACTCTGCAACCCTGCACTCACAGGAGATTCCTGATCTTGCCGTTTTTGTTGGTATACAGTATTCTCAGATTGACTCAACCGCCACCACGCGCCGAAATGACCCACGCCTCATCGACACCCTTCCAGAACCACATCGACGGAGCCTGGGTTTCCAGCAGTTCCGATCGCACCTTTGACAACATCAATCCCGCAGACGCGCGGGAGGTCGTGGGGCGCTTTCAGGCTTCGTGCGCCGACGACGCCAGGGCGGCCGTGGCCGCGGCGGCTGCGGCGTTCGACGGCTGGCGGAAGACGCCCGTATCCAGGCGCGCTGCGATCCTCAATGCCGCGGCCCAATACATGGAGGCCAACGCCGCCGCCTTCGCCGAGGAACTGACCCGCGAAGAGGGCAAGCCGATGGCCCAGGCCAGGGACGAGGTCCTGCGTTCGGCGCAGACGCTGCGCTTCTACGCGGTGGAAGGCCAGTCTTTTTCGGGCGAGACCTTTCCGCAGGACGACCCGGACATGGTGGTCTACAGCCAGCGCGAGCCGCTCGGGGTGGTGACGGTCATCAGCCCCTGGAACTTCCCGGTGTCGATTCCGGCGCGCAAGATCGCGCCGGCGCTGATCACCGGCAACACGGTGGTCTTCAAGCCCTCGTCGGACGCGCCGCTGTCGGGTCTGCGCCTGGCCGAGTCCCTGATCCAGGCCGGCCTGCCGAAGGGCGTGCTCAATTTCATCACGGGGCGCGCCTCGGAGGTCGGGCCGGTGATCACCGAATCGCCCGCCGTGCGTGCCATTTCGTTCACCGGGTCGACGGCGGCGGGCGAGCAGATCCACCGCGCGGCCGCCATGACCACGCGCACCCAGATGGAGCTCGGCGGCAAGAATCCGCTGATCGTGATGGACGACGCCGACCTCGACCGCGCGGTCGACCTCGTCATCAAGGGCGGCCTGTCGCTCAGCGGCCAGGCCTGCACCGGCACCAGCCGCGTGCTGGTGATGAAGGCAGTGATGGGCGCCTTCACCGACAAGCTGGTCGCCAAGGTGCGCACGCTGAAGATCGGCAGCGGCATGACGCCGGGCATGGACCTCGGCCCGCTCGCCACGCGCAAGCAGCTGGAGACGGTGCTCGGCTACATCGAGATCGGCAAGTCGGAGGCCACCTTGCTGTGCGGCGGCGAGCAGCTCACCGAGGGTGAATTCGCCCACGGCTTCTACGTGACGCCGGCCATCTTCACCGACGTGACGCAGCGGATGCGCATCGCGCGCGAAGAGATCTTCGGCCCCGTGATCGCGCTGATCGAGGTCGACGGCTATGACGATGCGATCGCCAAGGCGAACGACACCGAATACGGCCTGTCGGCCGCCATCGCCACCACCAGCCAGGTGCATGCGCACCGCTTCGCGCAGGACATCCAGTCGGGCACGGTGAAGATCAACCGCACCACCACCGGCAACCTGATCAACGCGCCCTTCGGCGGCCTGAAGCGCTCGAGCACCTCGACCTTCCGCGAGTCGGGCCGCACCGGCCTCGAGTTCTATACGCAGATCAAGACCGTCTACCGCGGCTGCTGATCCCTCTTTTCCCTTTCGCAGAGACCTCCCATGAAAACCGCACTCAAGCTCGAACTCGAAGAAGCCCGCCTGATGATCGACGCCGCCATCCGCAAGGCGCAGGAGATCGGCGTGCTCGAAACCATCTGCATCGTCGATGACGGCGGCTATCCGATCGCCATGGATCGCATGGACGGCGCCCGCATCACGGGCCCGCAGATCGCCTGGAACAAGGCCTTCACGGCCGCCGGCCACAAGCGTTCGACCCATTTGTTCAACACCCTGCCCAACGGCCCCGCGCTGCCGGGCAACGAGGCCTTCGGCATCCAGTGGAGCTTCGAGGGCAAGTTCGCCGTTTTCGTGGGTGGCTTCCCGATCGTGGTCGACGGCAACGTCATCGGCGGCGTCGGCCTCTCGGGCGGCAACGGCGAGCAGGACACGAAGTGCGGCCTGGCCGCGCTGCAAGCCCTGCACGAGCGGCTCGAAGCCCAGGGCCACGTCGTGCTGGTCGAGGCCGACATCAAGAAGTAGGGCGGCATCGCCTCGACGTTTCGAAAGACGGACCATGGCTTTTCGCATCCAGCTGCTCGAGACGGCACAGTGCTTCGATGCCGCGCCCGGCGAATCGGTGCTCGACGCCGCCTTGCGCCACGAGCTCCGCCTGCCGCACGAATGCCGCTTCGGCGGCTGCGCGACCTGCCGCATCAAGCTCGTCGAAGGCGCGGTGACCTACGACGAATTCCCGCCCGGATTGACGGCCGACGAAGCGGCCGAGGGCTATGCGCTGGCCTGCCAGGCCAGGCCGGCCAGCGACCTGGTGATCAGTGCCGCACGGCGCCTGCCGCCGTGCTCCGAGCCCGCGCGGCACCTGGCCACGGTGACGGCGGTGCGGCCGCTCGGCGATGACGTGCTGCATCTGGCGCTCGAGCTTCCGCCCGAGGCCGACCTGCTGTATCGCGCCGGCCAGTACATCAACATCCTGCTGCCGGACGGCGGCCATCGCAGCTTCTCGATGGCGTCGCGGCCGCATCCGCAGGCGCTCGACTTCCACATCCGGCGCATCCCGGAGGGCCGCTTCACGAGCGGACACGCCGCCCGGCTGCAGCCCGGCGACCGGTTGCCCGTCGAGCTGCCCCACGGCAGCTTCTGCTTTCACGCGGAAGACTACCGCCCGCTCCTGATGGTGGCGACCGGCACCGGGCTGGCGCCGATCAAGAGCATCCTGGAGTCGCTCATGGACGACGACGATTGCCCGCCGGTCAGCCTCTATTGGGGCATGCGCACCGAGGCCGACCTGTACCTGCACGACCAGATCCAGGCCTGGACCGATCGGCTGTGCGACTTCCGCTACGTGCCCGTGCTGTCGCGCGCCGGCGCCGGCTGGACCGGCCGGCGCGGGCACGTGCAGCAGGCCGTCGAGGAAGACTTCGAGGATCTTTCGGAGCATGCCATCTACCTGTGCGGCTCCCCGGCGATGATCGGCGACGCCAGGCGGGCTTTCCTGGCGCGCCATGCCAGCATCGACCATCTGTACAGCGACAGCTTCACCTTCCAATCCACCGCCGCGGCCTGAACCGCGGCACGCAAGGAAACCCGATGGACCTGGGCATCTCGCAGCGCACGGCGCTGGTCTTCGGCGGCAGCCGCGGCATGGGCCGCGCCTGCGCCCGGCAACTCGCGCTGGAAGGCGTGCAGGTCGTGATCGCCGCGCGCACCGAGGCCACGCTGCGCGAGGCGGCGGCCGAGCTGTCGGCCGAGGCCGGCGCGCCCCTGCGCTTCGTGGTCGCCGACATCACCACCGCCGCGGGTCGCGATGTCGCGCTGGCGGCCTGCCCGTCGCCCGACATCCTGGTCAACAACGCCGACGGCCGCCCGCCCGGCGACTTTCGCGACTGGTCCACGGCCGACTGGCATGCCGCGCTCGACGCCATGATGCTGGGACCGATCGAGATGATCCGCCGTACGGTCGACCCGATGATCGAGCGCGGCTTCGGGCGCATCGTCAACATCGTCTCGCGCAGCGTGAAGACGCCGCAGGCCGAACTCGGGCTGTCGAACGGCGCGCGATCGGGGCTGGTCGGCTTCGTCGCCGGTCTGGCGCGCCAGACCGTGCGCCACAACGTGACGATCAACAACATCCTGCCCGGCGTGTTCGCGACCGATGCGCAGCGCCATCACGTCGAGGCGTTGGTGAAGACCGAGGGCAAGGCCTTCGCGCAGCTGTGGGACGAGCGCGGCCGCAACAACCCGGCCGGCCGCTTCGGCCGCGCCGAGGAGGTGGGTGCTCTCTGTGCGTACGTGTGCTCCGCGCACGCGGGCTACATCACGGGGCAGAGCCTGCTGATCGATGGCGGGGCCTACCCGGGGACTTTCTGAGACCTTGCGGGACAGATCAAGAAACTGCGAAGCAGTTTTTGCTCTGTCCTCAACTGACTAGGGCAGCAGGCGCGTGCCGACCTCGTCCGCGGTCAGCACGTCGCCGAAGAACAGCATCCAGTTGTGCAGCGACTGCACATGCTCGCCCGGCGTGATGGCCGAGAGCGCGTCCTCGACCATCACGGTGGCGTAGTTCATCATCATCGCGTCGCGTGCCGTCGACTCGCAGCAGACGTTGGTGACGGTGCCGCCGATCAGCACGGTCTCGATGCCGCGCGCCTTCAGCACTTCGTCGAGCGATGACGAGCCCGGCACCAGTGCGCTGTAGCAGCGCTTGACGACGCGGGGGTCTTCAGGGCGCGCGTCCAGGCCCGGCGCGAGCGCGAAGCCGGCGTGCGAGCGTCCCAGTTCGAGCAATCGGCGCGCGCTGCGCTCGGGGGTCAGCATGTAGGCGTGGTGGTGCGACCAGAAGCTGTCGGCGCCGTCCGAGCAGGTCTGCACCCAGATCACCGTGCCGCCAGCCTCGCGCAGCGCGGCGGCGAGCTGGTTGACCTTGCCGAAGGTGTCGCGTGCCGGCGCGCACTCGGCCATGAAGCCGGGCTGCGTGTAGTAGTTCTGCAGGTCGACCACGACGAAGGCGGTGCGGCGCGCGTCGAAGCGCGGGTAGGGGTGCAGCGTGCCTTGCCGCGCGATGACGCGGTCGACGATCCATGCGGGAAATTCCATCGTGTGTCCTCGGGCTGGCGGGCGCTCAGCCGTAGCGGCGTGCCAGGGCGCTCTCGACGCGGGCGATGACGAGGTACATCAGCGCCGACATCAACGCCAGCACCACGATCGCGGTCATCACGATGTTGAGCTTGAAGATCTGGCTGCCGTTGACGATCAGGAAACCCAGGCCCTCGCTGGCCGACTGGAACTCGCCGACGATCACGCCGACCAGCGACAAGCCGATGTTCATCTTGAGTGCGGCGATGAGCGTCGGCACGCTGCCGGGCAGCACCACCATGCGCAGGACCTGCGCGCGGCTCGCGCCCAGCGTCGTGGCCAGCTTGATCTTGTTCGGGTCGGTCGCCTGGAAGCCGTCGTAGGCGACCATGATCGTCACGAAGATCGCGATCGCGACCGCCATGCCGTACACCGAGTACTCCGAGCCGAGCCAGATGTAGAAGATCGGCACGAAGGCGATCTTCGGCATCGCGTTGGCGACCACCAGGAACGGGTCGAGCACCTTGTTGGCGAAGCGCGACCACCACAGGCCGGCCGCGATGGCGACGCCGAACACCATGCTGAGCACGAAGCCGACCAGGGTCGCCTTGAAGGTGGCCCAGGTGTGCATCGCCAGGTTGCCGTGCAGCAGCAGGTCGACGAAGGTCGGCCACAGTGCGCTCGGGTAGCTGGTGAGCATCGGGTTGACCACCTTGGTCTTGGCCAGCAGTTCCCAGAGGCCGAAGAAGGCCGCGAGCAGCAGCAGCCGGCTGGCGAGCACCAGCGTCTTCTCGCGGCGCTGGCGGGCCAGCCACTTCGCGTAGGCCGCGCTGGGCGCCTTGTCGGCCTTGACGGCGGGTGTGGCGGGCTGCGACGTCGCGGCCGGGGCGGGTATCGTCATCGAGGGGGTTGCGTTCATCTCTGCGCTCACGGTCATCCTTCGACGTGCACGTCGAGCTCGTCCCAGAGCGTGCCGAAATAGGTGTTGAACTCGGGCAGGGCGCGGGCCTCGAAGGGCGTCGGCCGCTTGCCGTGACTGGGAAAGGCCATCAGGTGTTCCGACTTGATGCGGCCCGGGCGGCGCGACAGCACCACCACGCGGTCGGTCATCGCGATCGCCTCGCCGATGTCGTGCGTCACCAGCACCACCGACTTGCCTTCGCTGCGCAGCACCTCGACCACCTCGTCCGCAATCGCCAGGCGGGTCTGCGAATCGAGCGCCGAGAAGGGCTCGTCGAGCAGCACGACATCGGGATTGGTCACCAGCGTGCGGGCCAGCGCCACGCGCTGGCGCATGCCGCCCGAGAGCTGGCGCGGGTAGTGGTGCAGGAAATCCCCCATGCCGCACTTGTGCAGCAGGTGGATGGCGCGCTCGCGGGCCTCGCGCATGTTGCGCTTCTGGATCTGGGCGCCGAGCAGCGCGTTGTCCAGGATGCTGCGCCATTCGTACAGGTAGTCCTGCTGCAGCATGTAGCCGATGCTGGGCGACGGACCGGTGACGGGCTTGCCGTCGACGGTCACGCTGCCGGCCGAGGGATCGAGGATGCCGGCGATGATCGACAGCAGCGTGCTCTTGCCGCAGCCCGACTGGCCGATGATGCTGACGAACTCGCCGGGCGCGACCGCCAGCGAGATGTTGTCGAGCGCCTGGGTCTCGCCCTGCAGCGTGAAGTAGCGCAGCGAGACGTTGCGCACGTCGATGCGCGGCCTCCCGGCCGCGGAAATGCCCGGCGCCGCCATCACTTGGCCTTGTTGGCGAAGTCGGTCACGACGACCTGCTCGTACTTCACGCGCTTGCCGCTTTCGAGCACGCCGCTGGCCGTGAGCATGTCCTGCAGTTGCTCGATGGCGGGCTTCTCCACCAGCGGCGAGGTCTTCCACAGCTTGTAGCCGCGATAGCGCTCGATGGCCCTGGCAAGTTCGGGCTGCGACATGCCGGGGAAGAACTCGGCGACCTGCCTGGCGAGGTCGGCGGCCGGCGCCGTCTGCACGTACTGCTGGGCGCGCGCCACGGCCTGGGTCCAGGCCTGCAGCACCTCGGGGTTCTTCTGCATGTAGACGTCGGTGGTGGTGAACACGGTGTAGTCGACCGGACCGACTTCGCTGCCGATGGAGGCCATGACGTAGCCGTTGCCGTCTTTCTCGAGGTTGCCGGCTTCCGGCTCCAGGAAGATCGCGTAGTCGTTCTGGCCGGCCATCCAGGCGCCGGTGCGTGCGGCCGGACCGATGTTGCTGACCAGCTTGAGGTCTTTCTTCGGGTCGAGGCCGTGCTTGCGCAAGGCGGCTTCCAGGAAGACGTCGGGGTTCGAGCCCGGACGGAAGGCCATGACCGACTTGCCCTTGAGCTGGTTCCAGTCGAACTTGCCGCTGACCGGCTTGCGCGCCATCAGCAGGAAGCCGTCGGTCGCGGTGAGGCCGGCGAAGATCTTCGGCTTGGCCGGCGACTCGCTGTTGGCCACATAGATCGAGGCCTCGGGGCCGATCAGCACGATGTCGGCGCTGCCGGACAACAGCGCGGCCATGCCCTTGTCGGTGCCCTGCGAGGTCTTCATCCCCACGTCCAGGCCGGCATCCTTGAAGTAGCCCTGGTTCAAGGCGACGTACATCGGCACATACAGCACCGAGCGGATCACTTCCTCGTAGCGCACCTTGGTCAGGGGCTTGGCGGTCTGCGCGGCAGCCTGGCCGCAAAGGCCCACCAGTCCGGCCGCCATCGCGAGCGCCGGCACGAGTCGAACAAGTGCCGGTATACGGCGCGAAAGCAGGAACATGGCAAACCTCCAGGTGGTGATAAGTTAATACAGTATGCAAAACGCGGGCCAGAAAGCAATCTTGCAATGCAGCATGGCGGCCCCTCTGAAACCATTCGCACGTCGACCCTGAGAGGGGAGTTTCCCTATAGGGATGCTCTTTTTCGGAGCGCCTTTCGCACCATCCAGGCGCACTGGAAGCCGTCTCAGAGCGTTTACCCCATGGCCTGATCTTTGCATTGTTGGAATACTGTATACCGTTTCAGTGCGTCTTCTTCTACAGAACAACCCCAACTCCACGAGGTTCACAGATGGATTCCATCAGCATCAACGCCGCCCACTGGGTCTACCTGCTGGGTGTCGGCGCCATCGTCCTGACGATGATCTTCCGCGCCAACGTCGTCGTGCCGTCGATCATCGCCACCTTCTGCGTCGCGCTCGCCTGGACGCACAGTCCGGTGGCGGCGCTCGGCAGCATCTTCAATGCGAGCTTCGTCGCGGCCAAGGAGCTGTTCAACATCTTCCTGGTCATCGCCTTGATGACATCGTTGCTCAATGCCCTGAAGGCGCTGCAGTCGGACATCCGCATGGTCGAGCCTTTCCGCGCGATCATGAAGAACGGGCATGTCGCGTACTTCGTGCTGGCCGGCATCACCTACCTGATCTCGCTGTTCTTCTGGCCGACCCCCGCCGTTCCGCTGGTGTCGGCGGTGCTGCTGCCCGCGGCCATCGCGGCTGGCCTGCCGCCGCTGGCCGGCGCCGTGGCGGTCGCCATCGCCGGCCAGGGCATGGCGCTGTCGTCGGACTACGTGATCGGGGTCGCCCCCGGGATCGGTGCCCGCGCCGCCGGTGTCTCGGCCGCGATCGTGGCCGACCGCGCGCTGGTGCTGTCGCTGATCACCGGCGTCATCGCACTGCTCATCGCCTACCTGTCCTTGCGGCACCGCATCGTGCCGGCCAGCAATGCCCTGCTCGTGAAGTGGCAGGGGCAGCCGACCCATGGCCGCAGCGCCGAATTCGAAGCCGCCGGGACCTTCGACAAGGCGGAGCTCGCCCGCGGCACCAGCCGCGACGCGCCCTTCCTCAGCGATGCGCAGATCGAGAAGACACTGCACGCGTTGACGGCACGCCGCATCGTCTGGTCCAAGGTCTTCGCCATCCTCACGCCATTGGCCTTCCTGGCCGTCATCGCGACGATGGTGATGCCCAAGGTCGTGCCGTCGCTGCCCGAGCTCAAGGGCGGTGCCGCGGCGACGCTGG
This sequence comes from Variovorax sp. P1_G12, assembly GCF_056405555.1. Classification (NCBI taxonomy): domain Bacteria; kingdom Pseudomonadati; phylum Pseudomonadota; class Betaproteobacteria; order Burkholderiales; family Comamonadaceae; genus Variovorax; species Variovorax sp. P1_G12. The sequence goes on from NZ_JBFUBW010000018.1 coordinate 47,028, forward strand.
TGGGCGGCATGGCGGCGATGCTGATGATCCTGGCGACGCTGGCCGCCGAAGGCCCGCGCAAGATGCTCGACGTCAGCGCCGACCACATCACCGACGGGTTCGTGTTCGCCTTCAAGGCGATGGGCTCGGTGCTGCCGATCGCCGGCTTCTTCTTCATTGGCGCGGGCGAGACCGCCGGCCCGATCCTCGGAATGGCGGCCGACGCCAAGCCGCCGCACCTGTTGTTCGAGCTGATCCAGAGCGGCCAGCACCTGATCCCCCACAACCACGCCTTCGTCGCCTTCGGCGTGCTGATCGTGGGCATGATCACCGGAATCGACGGCTCCGGCTTTGCCGGCCTGCCCCTCACCGGCACCCTGTCGGGGGCGCTGGCGCCCGCCGCCGGCATGGACGCGGCGACGCTGGTCGCGGTCGGCCAGATGGGTGCCGTGTGGACCGGCGGCGGCACGCTGATTGCGTGGTCCTCGCTGATCGCGGTTGCGGGCTTCGCGCGGGTGCCGGTGCTGTCCGCGGTGCGGGCGCTGCTGATTCCCGTCGTCACAGGGCTCGTCGTGTCCACCGTGTGCGCAGTCTTGCTCTGGTGACATGCCGATGATCTCACGGCACCTCTTCTCTTCTCACCAGTTCGACAGCGCCTCTCTCAGCCGTGCCTTGACGTCGGCATTGGCAAAGCTCGCATCGATCGAATGGCGTGCCAGCGATCGAAGATCGTCATCCGACCAGCCGAACGCCTTGCGGCACATGGCGTACTCGCCCACCAGGCTGGCCCCCAGCAAGGCCGGATCGTCGGTGTTGAGGGACACGGCGACGCCGGCACGGCGCAGGCGGTCGATGGGATGGTCCTCGATGCGAGGGTAGACGCCCAAGGTCAGGTTGGAGGTCGGGCAGATGCCCAGGGGTATCTGCCGGTCGACCAGCAGTCGAACCAGCTCCGGATCTTCGATCGCGCGCACGCCATGGTCGATGCGGTCGGCGCCGAGCAGTTCGATGGCATCCCGAACGCCCTCGGGGCCGCTGGACTCGCCGGCATGCACGGTGCGGCGCAGCCCTGCCGCACCCGCGCGTCGGAACGCCTGGGCGAAACGCGGGCCCGTGCGGCCGGCGGCAGCCTCGTTGCCATCGATGGAGAGTGCCACGACCCGCGGGTGTCGCAGGGCCACCAGCGTGTCGACCAGTTCGGCCGCGGCGTCGGCCGATTGCGTACGCAACAGGCTCACGCACAGGCCCACCGGCGGAAGTCCGTCTTGTTCTGCGGCGGCGAAGCCGGCATCGATGGCGTCGATCATGTCGGGCAGGCGACCCTGCCACGCCTCCCAATGGGTCGGGTTGACGATCACGTCCGCGTAGCCTGCACCGCTGTCGGCGAGCCGCTTGCTGTAGCTGTAGCTCAACTCGGCCAGGCGCTCGCGGGTCGACGCGAGGCCGCACGCCCAGTCGAGGAACTGCAGGAAGTCGGCCAGGCCTTCGAACTCGAACAAGCGTTCGCGAGGTCTGGGCAGGGGCACGCCCGCTTGCGCTGCCCATTGCGCCAGAGAGCTGATTTCGAAGCAGCCTTCGAGATGCGCATGGACCTCTGCCTTGGGCAAGGCCTTCAGTCTGTCTTTGTCGATAGGGGAAGTCTGAGAGTGGTTCATGGGGGTGCCCGGTTGTGCATGCGCCGTGAGGCGCCAGCCCGCCAGTCTCGCGCGTCGGCGGCCCGACGTCATGCGCTCGCGTGCATAGCCTGTATTCGCCGGTGCATCTTGGCCACAAATGAATGGGGGCCTTGACCTTCCCATGATGGGAGGGTTAACACTGAACGCTTCAAGTACTTCCCTTTGGAGCCAAGCAATGATTACCTTCGAAGTCAACGACATGACCTGCGGCCACTGCGCGAGCACCATCAGCAAGGCGGTCGCCGGCATCGACAGCGACGCCAAAGTCCAGGTGGACCTGGCCGCGCATCGGGTGCACATCGAGCCGGCCGCTGCAACGGCGCAACAGCTGAACGACGCCATCAAGGGAGCGGGCTACAGCCCGGTGGCCATCGAGGGCGCTTCCCGCCCTGCGGCAGCGCAGCGAAGCGGCTGTTGCTGCGGATAGGCAAGGGCAGCCCCTGAGACCACCCGTTTGATCTGCATCAAGGGCGCAGGGGGTCTCCGCGCGCATGCTGGTGACATCGAGCGCGCTTCCGAGCGCTCGCGTCACAAGGTGAACCACGATGAAGCTCATCAGCATGCTCGTCACGACCGCGGCGGTCACGCTGGCCGGCTGTTCCTCGTTCTCTGGTTCGGGGGCCCCGCAGGGGGAAGCGCACGACGCGCATCACCCGGCGGCTGAATCCGCACCGAAGGTCGACCCGGCAAAGTTCGACCAGCAGATGAAGACGATGCAGGAGATGCACCAGAAGATGATGGCCGCCAAGACGCCCGCGGAGCGTGCCGCGTTGATGAATGTCCATATGAAGGCCATGCAGGACGGCATGGCGATGATGGGCCAGATGGGCGGCGGCATGCCGATGCAGGGCCAGATGGGCGGCAAGTCATCGATGCCCGGCGGTCCGTCCATGCACACCGACATGGTGCAGCGCATGGAGATGATGGAAATGATGATGCAGATGATGGTGGACCGGGAGGCCGCGCGGCCGCCCGCCGCCAAGTAGCGGCATCCGCGCAGCCTCGGGACTGAAGCGGGCGAAAGCCGTCCTGGGGCTTGACCTTCCCGCCATGGGAAGGTGGAGACTTCAGCATCACTATTGCTGGAACGAAGATGCCAATGACGCCCGACACCACGTCCAAGCTCGACGCGGCCAAGATGCCCGACCCCATGGGCCATCACGGTCACCATGGCCATGGCATGCACGCCGGCCACGCGCCGTCCCAGCCGAGCCAGGCGCCGAAGGCGGGCGCGAAGGACATCGAGTACACCTGCCCCATGCACCCTCAGGTGCGGCAGATGGGCCCGGGGAACTGCCCGATCTGCGGCATGGCGCTCGAGCCGGTCGTGGCCACGACCGAAACCGGAGAGAGCCCCGAGTTGCGCGACATGACGCGACGCTTCTGGGTCGGCCTGGCGCTCACCGTCCCGGTCTTTGCGCTGGAGATGGGCGGGCACCTGATGGACATCCATCACCTCATCGGGCAGCAGACCTCGAACTGGGTCCAGCTTCTGTTCGGAACGCCGGTCGTGCTCTGGGCCGGGTGGCCCTTCTTCGTCCGGGCCTGGGCGTCGGTCAAGCACCGCAGCCTGAACATGTTCAGCCTCATCGCGCTGGGCACGGGCGTGGCCTGGGTCTACAGCATCGTGGGGACGCTGATGCCGCAGGTCTTTCCGGCCGAGTTCAGGGGGCCTGACGGCGCGGTCGCCATCTACTTCGAGGCCGCCGCGGTCATCACGGTGCTGGTGCTGCTCGGCCAGGTGCTCGAACTCCGGGCCAGGGAAAAGACCTCGGGCGCGATCCGCGCGCTGCTCGACCTGGCGCCGAAGGAGGCGGTGCGCGTGAAGGCCGACGGGACCGACGAGCGCGTTCCGTTGGAGACCGTGCAGGTGGGCGAATCGCTGCGCGTGCGGCCCGGCGAAAAGGTGCCGGTCGACGGCGAGCTGATCGACGGCAAGGGCACCGTCGATGAATCGATGGTCACCGGGGAGCCGATGCCGGTGGCCAAGGCGCCGGGCTCGAAAGTCACTGCGGGGACGCTCAACCAGACCGGCGGCTTCGTGATGCGCGCCGAGAAAGTCGGAGCCGACACGCTGCTCTCGCAGATCGTCCATATGGTGGCCGCCGCGCAGCGCAGCCGCGCGCCGATTCAACGCATGGCGGACCAGGTGGCAGGGTGGTTCGTGCCGGTGGTGATCGCCGTGGCGGCGCTCGCTTTCGTCGCCTGGTTCGTGTGGGGGCCCAGCCCGGCGTTCTCGTATGCGCTCATCGCGGCGGTGGCGGTGCTCATCATCGCGTGTCCCTGCGCCCTGGGGCTCGCCACGCCGATGTCCATCATGGTCGGCGTCGGGCGTGGTGCGCAGAGCGGCGTGCTGATCCGGGATGCCGAAGCGCTGGAGCGGATGGAGAAGGTCGACACGCTGGTGGTCGACAAGACGGGCACATTGACCGAGGGTCGCCCCAAGGTCGTGACCGTGCAGCCGGTGGAAGGCTTCGAGGCCGGCGATGTCCTTCAGAAGCTGGCCAGCGTGGAGCGGGCCAGCGAGCATCCCCTGGCTGCGGCCATCGTGGCCGACGCCCTGGAGCGCGAGCTTGCGCTCTTGCCCGTGGCCGACTTCGACTCGCCCCTGGGCAAGGGCGTGGTCGGTGTCGTGGACGGCGCCCGCATCGTCTGCGGCAGCGCCAAGTTCCTGGCGGAAAGCGGCATCGAGGTCGCCTCGCTGGCCAAGGCCGCCGAGGCGGTCAGTGCCAAGGCGGCCACGGTCATCTTCGTCGGCATCGATGGCCGCCTGGCCGGATTCGTTGGCATCGCGGACCCGATCAAGGCGAGCACGGCCCAGGCCATCGCCGCGCTGCGAAAGGCACATGTTCGCGTGGTCATGCTCACCGGCGACGGCAGGACGACGGCGCAGGCGGTCGGCCGGGAGCTGGGCATCGACGAGGTCGTGGCCGAGGTGCTTCCGGAGGACAAGGCCTCGGTGGTGCAGCGATTGAAGGCCGAAGGCCGCGTCGTCGCGATGGCGGGAGACGGCGTGAACGATGCGCCGGCACTGGCTGCGGCGGACGTGGGCATCGCCATGGGCACCGGAACCGATGTGGCCATGGAGAGCTCGGGTGTGACGCTGCTGCACGGAGACCTCATGGGCATCGTGAAGGCGCGCCAGTTGTCGCGCGCGACGATGGGCAACATCCGCCTGAACCTCTGGTTCGCCTTCGGCTACAACGTGCTCGGCATTCCGGTGGCGGCCGGCGTGCTCTATCCCTTCTTCGGCATCCTGCTGTCGCCGGTCGTGGCGGCAGCCGCCATGGCGTTGTCGTCGGTGAGCGTCATCGCCAACTCCCTCCGGTTGCGAACGGCCAGGCTGGACGACTGACAGCCGGAAAGGAGGTACGCAGGGTGATGGCGGTCAGCGGGCCGATTCGATGTAAGTCACCGTCGCTTCGCCCTTCCTGCTCTCCGCGTTGAATCGCACCTTGTCGCCCGGCTTGAGCCGGTCCAGCATCCGCTTGTCGGCCACGGCGAAGCCCATGGTCATCGGGGGCATGCCGAGGTTGGGCAGGTCGCCGTGATTGATGACGACTTCGCCGTGCTCCTTGTCGACCCTTTCCACTTCGCCCTCGGTGAGGGCCATGGCGGGCAGTGTGCCGACGCTCCAGGATTTGCCCGGGGCAGCCGCCGCGCGCGTGCTGGGCTGCGCCTGTGCGCCAGCCCACGAGACGAGCGAGAGAGCAATGAGGATGGCTGTGGGCTTCATCGTGGTTTTCCGTGGATGTTGTCTTCACGAAGCCGTTCGGAACCCCGCAAAGATGTCTGCCCGATGCGGCATGAAGAAGTTGCGGTAGCGCAGGTCGTGCATCCGCTCGTGCGTCGCGAAAGCGCCGCCGCGCAACTCGCGGTGGTCGCCGAACCAGGGCTGGGAGTAGTCCGTGTACGGACCGGCCTTGAAGCCGGGGTACGGCTGGAAGGCGTCGCAGGTCCATTCCCAGACGCTGGCGCCCCAATGGAACGCCAGGCCGAGCAGCGCCGCGGCATGCTCCCACTCCGCCGCGCGCGGCAGCCTTCGGCCTGCCCACGCGCAGTAGGCTTCGGCTTCGAAGGCATTGACGTGGATGACCGGCAGATCGGGGTCCAGCGGGAGCCAGCGGTCGAACCAGCGCACTTGCCACGCTTTGCCTGCCGCCGTCTCGTGCAGTCGCCAGCGCTCGGGATGTCCCCGCGCGGCCGTGGCACGCCACGCGCCCGCCATGCCCGGCCAATACGCCGGCTCGTTGTAGCCGCCGGCCTCGACGAAGCGCAGGAACTCGCCCGCCGTCACCGGCCGCGCGTCGATCTCGAAGGCTTCCAGCGCCTCGACGCGGCTCGGCCCTTCGTTGTCGAACGCAAAGCCGCGGCGATCCGGAGGCCAACCGATGCGAACGCTCCCACCCGGGACCTTGATCGGGCTGCCGTGGGGAACCGGTGCCAGCCCTGTGCCCGCAGGTGCGGGATAGCAGAGCGCCGAGCTCATCCAGGTGAAGGCTTCGCGATGCATGTCCTCATGGAACAGGGCCAGGCGATGAAAGTACAGCGCGTCATCGTCGTCGCCGTCCGGCAAGGCCTGGATGCAAGCCTCCAGCTGGGCGGCCAGCATGTCGCCCACCTCCTGGCGCGAAGGCAACGGCGCTTGCCAGCGCAGGGCGTGCGCGAGCCGGGCGGAGTCGAAGAGGGTGTCTGGGCCGGCGATCCGAGCCGGCAGCGCCGCCCGGACCCAGCCGTCGTCGCCCGCATGGTGCGGGCCTCGAAGCATCCAGAACTCGCCGAACCAGGCCAGATGGCCAAGCTCCCAGGGGATGGGGTTGATGCCGTTCTGGTGGGGAACCTGCCACTGCGCATCGGACAGGTCGTCGACGAGCGACAGCGTGCGGCGACGACTGTCCCGCATGGCGTCCGACAGCGCTTGTCCGCCCAGGCGGCGGGCATCCTTCGCTTCGATCGCGGGTCGTGGCACCATGGCTGGCATGAACGAGTCTCCTGTGGTCATCGTGTCGCCGGCGGTCGAATCAAGCAACAACGGGAATTGGCACACGGCCGCGCGATGGCGGGAGTTCCTGTCGGCGCGGGCGCCGACCACCATCGTGCAGCAATGGGACGGCGAGGACGCGAGGGCCATGATCGCCCTGCATGCGCGTCGCTCGGCCGACTCCATTGCGCGATTCCGGAAAGCTTATCCGAAGCGGCCCCTGGCGCTGGTGCTGACCGGCACCGACCTGTACGGCAACCTGGCGTCGGACGCGGCAGCGCAGCATTCGCTGCAGTGTGCCAGTCACATCGTGGTTCTGCAGCAAGAGGCCATCCGCGGCCTGTCCCCGGCCGACCAGGCGAAGGCGCGCGTGATCGTCCAGTCGGCGCCTCGTGTGTCGTGCGTCGAACCGGCCGCCTACCCTTGCGACTTCGTTGCCGTGGGGCACTTGCGCAGCGAAAAGGACCCGCTGACGCTGATGCTGGCGGCGCGACAGCTCCGGGGTACGGGCATTCGCATCGTCCACATCGGCAACGCACTGGATGCGGCGCTGGGTGACCAGGCGCGCCTGACGATGGACGAATGCCCGGACTACCGCTGGCTTGGCGGCCTGCCGCAACCCGTGGCGCGGCAATGGATGGCGAGCGCACGGGCGCTGGTGCACATGAGCCGGCTCGAGGGCGGCGCCAACGTGGTCATCGAGGCGGTGCGGGCGCAGGTCCCGGTCCTGGCGAGCCGGATCGACGGCAACGTCGGCTTGCTGGGGCGTGACTACGACGGCTATTTCGAGGCGGGCAATGCTTCGGCCCTGGCGGGGCTGATGCGGCGCGCGCACGAAGACCCTTCATTCCTGTCTCGTCTGCGGGGGCAGTGCGCCGGCCGCGAGACCCTCTTCGACACCGCGGCCGAGGCGACGGCGGTGGCGCGCCTGCTCGGCGACATGCTCGGCCACGAGGCGGGAGACCGCACCTAGCAGCCACTGCCAGGTGCGCGTTCAAGTCCGAGGCGATCGCCCGGAGGGGTTGCGGGCCGGTCAGAGCGGTCTTCGCTCCGGCTCGTGACGCTTGCGGGCGCGTGCGGCATGCCGCGCCCGGATCACGGAATCCAGTGCGTCGGCGACGGCGTCGGCGTTCGGTTGGCCGCGCAGCGCTCGCAGGCGCAGTTCCAGGGCAATCCTACGCAGCTGGGCGATGCCCAAGGGCACCGGCGCTGGGTAGGAATCAGCCGTCATCCGGAGGTCAATACGCGAATCAGGACCGGCACGGCCACGAGCAGGACGCCGAGCGCGATGTTGCGTCGCCAGCCGGCGGCGTGTTGCGCTCGCGTGCGTTCCCGGTGAGCCTGGCTCAGGGCCATGCGCTCGGTCGGGTCGACGTCGTTGTTCCACCATCCGCGGGTTGTGTTGCTGTCCGTCATGTAACCAATTATGTCTACAAAAAAGCAAACGATCCAGAGGTAAGTGATGAAAAAGTTCACGTTTCTTCCGGATCGTCCCTCCGCTTTTTCCCGGAGCGGCATCTCAAGCGGGGCTTCAATAATGGGTACTTAGGTGTGCATTTATTCCTTGGAGCCTGTAGGGATGATGAACACAATTGTTTACATGCAGCCTCCCTCGACCGACCCCCAGAGCTTCAGCAGCTTCTCACCCTTGAATCGCGCGGACATGACCCACGAGCCCAAGAAGCGTCCCCCTCCGAGGGATCGCATGACCAAGTTCGTGTTGGCCGGCTTGATCGCCGTCGTGGCGATCTGCGTGGGCTTCGGAGTTCGGTGGTAGCCGGTCGCGGCGGCTGATTGCGCGTGGCTCAGTTGGCCAGGCGTGCGATCAGCAGGTTGAGCAGCACTTGCAGTCTGGCCTGGCGTCGCATGTCGCGGTGATAGCCCAGCCAGGTGTCGCGGCTCGGTGGCTCGTCGCCGAGGTCGACCCGCTCCAGCTGGGCGAACGAGTCGCCGAGCGGGCGGGGCAGCACGGCCAGGCCTGCGCCCAGTGCGCACATCCTCGCCTGAACGTCGCGATTGTTGCTTCGTGCGATCACGGTGGCGTTCGGAAGGATCGCTTTCAGCCAGGCCGCATCGGACGTTGCGCCAGAGGCCAGGTCCATCGTGACCAGGGCCGTCCCGGCGCCGTCGCCCGCAGCCGGGTGTCTGGCGCCTGCCCGCATATAGGCCGCATAGGAGATGCTCATCAGTCGACGGGACACGATCTCCGCATCGTCGAACGGGTAGACCCGAAAGACCAGGTCGGCCTCCCGTCGCAGGAGGCTGTAGGCCCGTGCGCTCGTGATCAGTTCGACCACCACGCCCGGTTGGCGAGCCGCAAACTCCGCGAGCACCGGCGTGAGAAGGTGCTCGCCGAACCAGTGCGAGGACGAGAGGCGGATCAGTCCTTCGAGTTCCGGATCCCTGCCCGACAGTTCACGCTGGAGCGCGAGGGTCTCTCCCTCGATGCGCTCGGCCCGGGGCAGGACCGAGGCGCCTTCATCGGTCAGTACGAAGCCGTCATCCGTTCTGAGAAAGAGCGGCTGCCCGATGGCCTCCTCGAGCGCACGGAGCCTTCGGCCCACCGTGGCCTGGCTCTGGCCGAGCAGGCGCGCGGCGGCGCCGAGCGAGCCTTCCTTCGCAATGGCCAAGAAGATCCGGAGGTCGCTCCATTCCATGCGCATCGCGCCATTGTGAATGCATGCTCGCGGCGCAGGTAGATCAGTACGACAGCGCCATGGACGAGGTGTCGGCCGCAGGACCGGAGGTCGAGCTGCAGCGCGCAGCCGACGTGCTGGCGCACCCGGAGATCAGGCGGTTTGTCCTGGGGCTGTGAGGGATTCGACGCCGTCGATCTCGAGGTTGTCGATCAGGCGCGTGCTGCCCAGCCGCGCCGCCGCCAGCGCCACCAGCGGCTCGCCGGCCGTCGGCGCCTGCAGGTCCGAGCGGCGGCGCAGCACCATGTAGTCGGGCTGCCAGTCGCGCGCGCTGAGGGCCTGCATGGCGCGCGCCTCGATGGCGCCGAAGTCGCGCTCGCCCGCGCGCACGGCCGCGGCCATCGATTGCAGCGCCTGCGACAGCTGCACGGCCTCTGCGCGTGCGGCGTCGCCCAGGTAGCCGTTGCGCGAAGACAGCGCCAGCCCGTCGTCCGCGCGGCGGGTCTCGCCGCCGACGACCTCGATCGGCAGCGCGAACTGGCGCACCATGTGGCGGATGACCATCAGCTGCTGGTAGTCCTTCTTGCCGAACACGGCCACGCGGGGCTGCACGCAGGCGAAGAGCTTCATCACGACCGTGCAGACGCCGACGAAGAAGCCGGGCCGGAAATGGCCTTCGAGGATGTCGGCCAGCGCGCCGTCGGGGTGCACCTTGCAGGTCTGGGGTTCGGGGTAGAGCGCCTTTTCGTCGGGCGCGAACAGAAGGTCGCAGCCGGCCGAGCGCAGTTTCTCGCAGTCGCTGTCCCAGGTGCGCGGGTAGGTGTCGAAGTCTTCGTGCGGCAGGAACTGCAGCCGGTTGACGAAGATGCTGGCCACGGTGACGTCGCCCAGCGGCTTCGCCTGCCGCACCAGGGCCAGGTGGCCGTCGTGCAGGTTGCCCATGGTGGGGACGAAGGCGGGGCGCCGGTAGCGGCCCAGGTGGTCGCGCAGTTCGGGAATGGTGCGGGCGATGTGCATGGTCGTGTGCCTACCAGGCGTGGAGGGAGTCGTCGGGGAAGCTGGCGTCCTTGACGGCGCGCACGTAGGCCTGCATGGCTTGCGCGATGCCCGGCGCATCGGCCATGAAGTTGCGCACGAACTTCGGCAGCTTGCCGAGGCCGACGCCCAGCATGTCGTGCAGCACCAGCACCTGGCCCGCGGTGCCGCGGCCGGCGCCGATGCCGATGGTCGCGCAATGGCGCAGTTCGTTCGTGAGTTCGGTCGCCAGCGCGGCGGGCACCATCTCGAGCACCAGCATCGCGGCGCCCGCGTCCTGCAGCGCATGGGCCTGCTGCTTGAGCAGCGCCGCGGCCTCGCTGCCCTTGCCCTGCACGCGGTAGCCGCCCAGGGCATGCACGGTTTGCGGCGTCAGGCCGAGATGGGCGCAGACCGGGATGCCGCGCTCGACGAGGAAGCGCACGGTCTCGGTGGTCCAGCCGCCGCCTTCGAGCTTGACCATGTGCGCGCCGGCCTGCATCAGCTGCGTGGCGCTGTGCAGTGCCTGCTCGCGCGACGCGTGGTAGCTGCCGAAGGGCAGGTCGGCGATGAGCCACGCCGTGCCCTGGGTGCGGCGCAGTCCGCGCGCCACGCTCTCCGTGTGATAGCGCATGGTGTCGAGCGACACGCCCACGGTGCTCGGAAGCCCCTGGCAGACCATGCCCAGCGAGTCGCCGACCAGCAGGCACTCGACGCCCGCGGCATCGGCCACGGCCGCGAAGGTGGCGTCGTAGGCGGTCAGCATGACGATCTTCTCGCCGCGCGCATGCATGTCGGCCAGGCGCGGCAGGCTCAGCGGCTTGCGGGCCGCCGGCGGCGAGGCCGGGGGCAGGGTGCCGTAGGGGGTGGCTGCATCGGCGGCGGGGAGGGATGTCATGTCCGCTTGCTCCCGATGTCAGGCCGCGACGGCTTCGCCCGAGGCGGCCTGCACCGGGATGTGGGCGCGCTCTTCCTTGATGCGGTTGGCGTCGTCGACGAAGACCAGCTTCGGCCGATGCGCCGCCACCTGCTCCTCGGGCACCAGGCCGAAGGCCGCGATGATGATCAGGTCGCCCACGGCGGCCCGCCGCGCGGCCGAGCCGTTGACCGAGATGATGCCGGTGCCGCGCTCGCCGCGGATCGCATAGGTCACGAAGCGCTCCCCGTTGTTGATGTTCCAGATGTGGACCTGTTCGTTCTCGGCCATGCCGGCGGCGTCGAGCAGGTCTTCGTCGATGGCGCAGGAGCCTTCGTAGTGCAGCTCGCAGTCGGTGACGGCGACACGGTGGATCTTGGACTTGAGCAGGGTGCGGAACATGGCTTGAAAGTTCTTTCTTTGTGCAAGAAAAGATGAAGGTGTCAGCCCGCGGGCGGCACGAGGATGGTCGGTGCCGCCGGCGCGGCGAGCGCCGGATAGTCGCGGCTGAAGTGCAGCCCGCGGCTTTCGCGCCGGGCCTGGGCCGAGCGCACGATCAGATCGGCGACCTGCACCAGGTTGCGCAGCTCCAGCAGGTCGCGCGTGACGTGGAAGTGGCCGTAGAACTCCTGCACCTCGCCCTGCAGCAGCGCGATGCGGTGCGCAGCCCGCTCGAGCCGCTTGTTGGTGCGCACGATGCCCACGTAGTCCCACATGAAGCGCCGCAGCTCGTCCCAGTTGTGCGAGATGACCACGGTCTCGTCGGCGTCGGTGACGCGGCTGTCGTCCCAGGCCGGCAGCTCGGCGCGCGGTCGTTGCGGCGCCTCGGCGATGGCCTGCGCGGCGGCGCGCGCGAACACCATGCACTCGACCAGCGAATTGCTGGCCAGCCGGTTGGCGCCGTGCAGCCCGGTGCAGGCGGTCTCGCCGATGGCGTGGAGGCCGGGCACGTCGGTGCGTCCCGCGAGGTCGGTGAGCACGCCGCCGCAGGTGTAGTGCGCGGCCGGCACCACCGGAATGGGCTCGCGCGTGATGTCGATGCCCAGCTCGGCGCAGCGCGCCAGGATGTTCGGAAAGTGTTCCTGCAGGAAGGCCGGGCTCTGGTGCGAGATGTCGAGGTGCACGCAGTCGAGGCCGTGCTTCTTCATCTCGAAGTCGATGGCGCGCGCCACGATGTCGCGCGGCGCGAGTTCGGCCCGCTCGTCGTGCGCGGGCATGAAGCGGGTGCCGTCCGGCAGCAGGAGCCGCCCGCCTTCGCCGCGCACCGCCTCGCTGATCAGGAAGGACTTGGCATCGGGGTGGTACAGGCAGGTCGGATGGAACTGGATGAACTCCATGTTCGCGACGCGGCAGCCCGCGCGCCAGGCCGCAGCAATGCCGTCGCCGGTGGCGGTGTCGGGGTTGCTCGTGTAGAGATAGACCTTGCCGGCGCCGCCGGTGGCCAGCACGGTGTGCGGGGCGCGAAAGGTCAGCACCTCGTCGGTGGCCTCGTCCAGCGCATGGAGGCCGAGGCAGGCGTTGTCGGTCCGCCCGAGCTTGCGGCCGGTGATCAGGTCGACCAGCGTGTGCTGCTCGAACAGCGTGATGCTGGGCGTGCGCCGCACCTGCTCGATCAGCGTGCGCTGCACCGCCGCGCCGGTGGCGTCGGCCGCATGCACGATGCGGCGCTGGCTGTGGCCGCCTTCGCGCGTGAGATGCAGCTCGCCGTCTTCGAGCGAGAAGGGCACGCCGAGTGCGCGCAGCCAGGCAATGGCCTCGGGCGCATGCTCGACCACGAAGCGCGTGGCGGCCAGGTCGCAGAGGCCCGCGCCGGCGACCAGCGTGTCGTCGACGTGCGACTGGACGCTGTCGCCTTCGGCCAGCACCGCGGCGATGCCGCCCTGCGCCCACTGGCTGGCGCCGTCCTGCAGGGCGCGCTTGGTGATGACGGCCACCCGATGCGTGGGCGCCAGGTGCAATGCGGTGCTGAGGCCGGCCAGCCCGCTGCCGACGATCAGGACATCGAATTCATGAAAAATCACAGGTCTTCGCTCTTGGCTCGGATGACAAACGGGCGACCATAACCGACTCTTGCGCTACGCCCGCGTGCATTTAGGCGAGGCGACCGCGTCGGCATCGCTGCTACGATCGCGGCCATTCGCTGCATGTGCGCGGCCTCGCGACCGATGATGAAGATGGACAGTACTCTCGATTTTTCTTCCGCCGAATGGGCCGCCGTGGTGCGCGCCGATGCACTGCGGGCCCTCGATGAAGATGTTGGCAGCGGCGATCTCACGGCCTCGCTGATTGCCTCCGATCGCCGCGCCGAGGCGCGGGTGCTGGCCCGCGAGTCCGCCGTGCTGTGCGGGGCGCCCTGGGTCGAGGCGGTGGTCCGCCACCTGGACCCCGGCGCTCGGATCGTGTGGCATGTCGCGGAAGGCGACCGCTGCGCGGCCGACCAGACCGTGCTCGAAATCTCGGGCGCTGCCCGGGCGCTGCTCACGGCCGAGCGCACCGCGCTCAACTTCCTGCAGCTGCTCAGCGCGGTGGCGACCAAGACCGCGGTCCATGTCGAAGCCGTGCGCGGCACGCGGGCGCAGATCGTCGACACGCGCAAGACGCTGCCCGGCCTGCGCCTGGCGCAGAAGTACGCGGTGCGCATCGGCGGCGGCGTCAATCACCGCATCGGTCTCTACGATGCCGTGCTGATCAAGGAGAACCACATCGTCGCGGCCGGTGGCGTCAGCGCCGCCTTGCGTGCCGCGGCCGAGGTCGCGAGCCGCGCGACGTTCGTGCAGATCGAGGTCGAGACCCTGGCGCAGCTCGACCAGGTGCTGGCCGACGGGGCCCGCATGGTGCTGCTGGACAACATGGACCTGCCCGCGCTTCGCGAAGCCGTGCGTCGCAATGATGCGCTCGGCGATGCCCGTGCCTTGCTGGAGATCTCCGGCGGCGTGACGCTCGACGGCCTGCGCGCGCTGGCCGAGACCGGCATCGACCGCATCTCGATCGGGGCCCTGACCAAGGACGTCAAGGCGATCGATTTCTCGATGCGGTTCCGGGAGGCTTGATCATGACGCTGACCATGGAGCTTCCGCTGATCGACGTCGACTACGAGCAGCCGGTCGCCGCCGCCGGCGGCGCCGCCTGCGAAACGCGCCACGCGTGGGCCCGCGTGGCACCCGAGCCGGGCGCCGCGGAGCGCCTCGCGCTGAAGGATCGCATCCGCCGCCTGCTGCGCGAGCGCGATGCGGTGATGGTGTCCCACTTCTACGTTCATCCCGACCTGCAGGACCTGGCCGAGGAAACCGGCGGCCTCGTCAGCGATTCGCTCGAGATGGCGCGCTTCGGCCGCGACCATGCGGCGCGCACGCTGGTGGTCTCGGGGGTGCGCTTCATGGGCGAGACCGCCAAGATCCTGTCGCCCGACAAGCGGGTGCTGATGCCCGATCCGGACGCCACCTGTTCGCTCGACCTCGGATGCCCCGCGGACGACTTCGATCGCTTCTGCGCGCAGCATCCCGACCGCACGGTCGTCGTCTATGCCAACACCAGCGCCGCCGTGAAGGCGAGGGCCGACTGGGTGGTGACGTCGAGTTGCGCGCTGGACGTGGTGCGGGCACTGACGGCGCAGGGGCGCAAGATTCTCTGGGCGCCCGACCGGCACCTGGGCGACTACATCCGGCGCGAGACCGGCGCCGACATGCTGAGCTGGGGCGGCGCCTGCATCGTGCACGACGAGTTCAAGGCGCTCGAACTCGAGCTGCTGAAGCAGGCCCACCCGGCGGCCCGGGTGCTGGTGCATCCCGAGGCGCCGGCCGATGTCATCGCGCTGGCCGACGCGGTCGGGTCGACCTCGGCCATCCTGAGCGCGGCGCAGCGCCTGGACGCGACCGAGTTCATCGTCGCCACCGACAGCGGCATGCTGCACAAGCTGCGCACGCTGAATCCGGGCAAGACCTTCATCGCGGCGCCCACCGCCGGCAACGCGGCGACGTGCAAGAGCTGCGCCCACTGTCCCTGGATGGCGATGAACGGCCTGGCCGGCCTGGCGCACGTGCTCGAGACCGGGGCGGGCGAGGTGCATGTCGAGCCGGCGCTCGGGCGCCGCGCGCGGGTGCCGATCGATCGCATGCTGGCCTTCACGGCGGCGCTCAGGGGCGGTCAGCCGGTCGACCACCTCGTGGCGGGCATCGGCGCGGCCTGAGCAAGGCTAGGGTCCGCGCTTGAACAAGCGCTTGAACCACCCCTTGGCCTCTTCCGCCTGAACCGGTGAGTGCTCGGACAACTCGATGCCGTTGGCGAGTTGGGCCAGGGATTCGAAGATCATGCGGCGGGCTTCCAGCCGGACGCCGCTGGCGCGCTGGAAGGCGACGACGACCCGGCCGACCTGCAGGGAGTCGCCGCCCAGGTCGAAGAAGTTGTCGAGCCGGGAGATCTCGGTGCCGTCCACCGCCAGCAGTTCGCTCCAGATCCCGGCCAGCGCCATCTCCGCAGGCGTGGAAGGGGCGTGGCCTGCAGCGGCAACCGACCGCTGCTCGATCCTGGGCGCGGGCAACGCATGCCGGTTGATCTTCCCGTTGGGCAGCAGGGGCAGGGCTTCGAGCGCGACGTAGTACTGGGGCAGCATGAAGTCGGGCAGGCTGACCCTCAGGTGATCCCTCAGCGCCGGCGTGTCGAGCGCCCCGTCGCGCGCAACGACATAGGCCACCAGCCTGGCGTCCCCGGGGCGGTCTTCGCGCGCGATGACCAGGCATTGCGCGAGGTTCGGGTGCGATTGCAGGCGTGCTTCGATCTCGCCCAACTCGATGCGATGGCCGCGCACCTTCACCTGGAAGTCGAGCCGTCCCTGGTGCTCGAGCAGGCCGTCGTGGCGCCAGCGCCCGCGGTCGCCGGTCCGGTAAAGACGCGCCTGCGGGTCCGGGCTGAACGGGTCGGGGATGAAGCGCTCGGCGGTCAATTCGGGTCGGTGCAGGTAGCCCGACGTGACGCCGTCGCCACCGATGAAGATCTCACCGGAGACGCCGGCCGGGCATCGATGGCCTTGTGCATCGAGCACGTGGACGCGGGTGTTGGCGATCGGCCGGCCGATCGAGATGGTCTGCGGCCGCGAGGGCACCTTCCAGCAGGTGGACCAGACCGTGGTTTCGGTCGGACCGTACATGTTCCAGAGCTCGCCGGTTCGCTCCGAGAGCTGCTCGGCCAGGTGCGGGCCGAGGCTCTCGCCACCGACCAGCGCCTTGAACGACGACGAGCCGGTCCAGCCGGCATCGATCAGCATGCGCCAGGTCGCCGGCGTCGCCTGCATCACGGTGGCGCGGGCCTGGTCGATCAGGGTCCGGAGCGCCTCTCCGTCGACGGCCTGCTCCCGGGTGGCGAGCACGACGGTGGCGCCGGCCAGCAGCGGCAGCAGCAGTTCCAGCACCGCGATGTCGAAGCTCAGCGTGGTCACGGCGACCAGCACGTCGTGCTCGCCAAGACCGGGTTCGTTTTGCATCGACAGCAGGAAGTTCACCACCGCCCGGTGCGGCACCACGACCCCCTTGGGCTTGCCGGTGGAGCCGGAGGTGTAGATGACGTACGCCGGATCCTCCGGCCGGGCGTCGGCATCGCCGTCGGCCGGCAGGGGGGTCTCGGGGTGGGTCATCAGCTCGGCCTGTGCCGGGTCCAGCAGCAGCGTCGGCAGCTCGATCTCGCGCCACAGGTCCGACAGACCCTGTTCGGTCAGGAGCAGCGTCAGCGCTGCATCCTGCGCCATGTCGTGCAGCCGTTGCAGCGGGTAGGCCGGGTCCAGCGGCACATAGGCGCCTCCCGCGCTCAGGACGGCGAGCTGCGCGACCACCATCTCCGGGGATCGCTGGGCGCAGAGCCCCACCAGGCAACCTCGCCGCACGCCGCGGGCGCGCAGCGCATGGGCCAGTCGATGCACGCGCGACCAGAGCTCCGCATGGCTCAGCGCGGCGCCCGGCACCTGCATGAGGGCCGTACCGGTCGCTTCGCGCCGTTCGCGAAGAAGCTCGTGAACCGTCAGGTGGTGCGGATAGGCGATGTCGGTCCGGTTCCAGCTCTCGAGCCTCGCCTGATCCAGGGGACTGGCCGCCGAATGGTCGTGCAGGGGCCGGTCCGGCTGCCGGATGAACAGGTCCAGCAGATGCATGTAGTTGTCGAGCATCGCCTGCGCGGTCTCGGGCGCGAAGAGCTCGGTCGAGTAGCTCAATGACAACGAGTGCTCGCACTCGGTGTCGATCGTCAGTGCCAGGTCGAACTGCGCCGCGCGCAGGTTCAAGGGCAGGAAGCTGACGTCGAGGCCTTCGAACTGGGGCGTTTTCCGCGGCGTGTTCAGCACATTGAACATCACGCGAACTTCAGGGGCCCTGGTGCCGGGCGCCTGCTTGTGCAGCAGGTCCATCAGGTAGTCGAAGGGAATGTCCTGATGGGTGAACGCCGACAGGCAGGTCTCGCGTACCTGCTGCGCCAGCTCCCTGAAGCTTTGCGTCGGCCGCACGTGGCTGCGCAGCGCCAGCGTGTTCACCAGCGAGCCGACGACCTGCTCGGCCTCGAATCGGGTACGTCCCGCGATGGGCGTCCCGACCACGACGTCTTCCTGCCCGCAATAGCGCGCCAGCAAGGCCTGGAAGGTGGCCAGCAGGGTCATGAACGGCGTCAGCCCGAGGCCGCCGCCGAAGCGCTTGACGCCGGCGAGCCAGCCTTCCGGGAATTCCCGTCGAATGCGGCCGCCCTGGCTGGTGAGGCGCTGTGCCACGGCCGAATCGGAGGTCAGGTTCAAGGGGCTCATGTCGGCGAGCTGCCGCAGCCAGTAGCGCGTCTGGCCGGCGAGCACATCGTCGTTGATGTGCCCTCTCTGCCAGCTGGCGTAGTCGATGAAATCGATCGACCGGGAGTTCGGGGGCATCGCCTGGCACCGCAGTTCGGCGGCGTACAGGTCCTGCAGTTCGTGCATCACGATGCCCCACGACCAGTCGTCGCCGATGATGTGGTGCATCACCAGCACGAGGGCATGATCGTTCGCGTCGCGCTCGATCAGGATGAATCGATGCAGGGGCGCCGATGCCAGGTCGAAGGGCTCCGCGGCGATGCGTGCGGCCTGTCGCTCGAGTTCGTCGTCCCGCTCGGCCTCGGGAACGGCCGCCAGCGAGAGCTGGACCAGGTTGGCCGGCTGCGCCTCACCGACGAAGGCCATGGGTTCGGTGTCGCCGAAGTCGAAGGTCGTGTGAAACGCCTCGTGCCGCGCGACCAGTTGATCGAGCGCCCGGTGCAGCGAGCCCTTGTCGAGCGGCCCGCGCAGGCGCAGCGAGTCGCGCATGTTGTAGGCCGCGCCCTGCGGATCCATCTGGTTCAGCACCCACATGCGCCGCTGAGAGAAGGACACCGGCAGCGGCCCCGTCCGTGGCAGCACCACGATGGGCGCCAGCGGCGACGCGCTGTTCGCGGCGGGGTCCGAGGCCAGGCCGCCGACCGTCCGGGCCATGTCCTCGATCGTCGGTTGCTCGAAGATCCCGCGCAAGGGCAGCTCGACCCGAAGGGTCGCGCGGACCCGGGACACGATCTGCGTGGCCAGCAGCGAATGACCGCCGAGATCGAAGAAGTTGTCGCGTACGCCGAATCCGGACTTGCCCAGCACACCGGTCCAGATATCGAGCAGGGTGGATTCGATCGGCGAGCGCGAAGCGACCAGTTCATGGGACGCCGAGGCGGTGTCGGGCTTCGGAAGGCGGTTGCGGTCGAGTTTGCCGCTGGTCAGGAACGGCAGCTCGGGCAAGAACACGAACACGGTCGGAATCATGTAGTCGGGCAGCCGCGATTTCAGCGCCGAGCGCAGGGAGCCGGCATCGGCCGGCTCCTTCAGGACCACGTAGGCGACCAGCTCCTGGCGGCCGGTGGTCTCGCGCAAGAGCACCGCGTTCATCTGCACGCTGTCGCAGGCGGCGAGCGCGGACTCGATCTCGCCGAGTTCGATGCGGAAGCCGCGCAGCTTGACCTGGTGGTCGTTGCGCCCGATGAACTCCACCACGCCGTCGTGCAGCCAGCGCGCCAGGTCGCCGGTACGGTACATGGTCTCGCCGGGCCGGAAGGGATTCGGCACGAAGCGCTCGGCCGTGAGGTCCGGGCGGTTGCGGTAGCCGCGCCCCACGCCAAGCCCGCCGATGTACAGCTCGCCCGCCACGTTGACAGGCTGGGGCTGGTGCCGCGCATCGAGGACGTAGAGCTGCGCGTTGGCGATGGGGCGGCCGATCGGCACGATGGGGCGATCAGGCAGCTGCTCGCCGATTTCATACCAGGCGCTGTCGACGGTCGCTTCGGTGGGCCCGTAGAAGTTGCCGAGCCTGACGCCCGGCAGGAGTCGCCGGAATGACAGCGCGAGCACGCGTTCCATGGCCTCGCCGCCGCTGAGCACATAGCGCAGCCGCGGGTACGTCAGCCCTGCCAGTTCGGTCAGCAGCACACGCAACTCGGACGGCACGAACTGGATCACACTGATGTCGTTCTCACGAATGGCTTCAGCCAGCAAGCGCATGTCCTGATGGACATCGGGCTGCGCGATCACGAGCGTCGCGCCAGAGGACAGGGTCGAGAAGAATTCCCAGGCCGATGCGTCGAAGCTGACGGAAGTCTTCTGCAGCACGCGGTCGCTTGGGGTCAGCCCCAGCGTGTCGTTCATCCACAGCACGTGGTTGCTCAAGCCCTGGTGCATCAACTGCGCGGCTTTCGGCGTGCCGGTCGACCCCGAGGTGTAGATCAGGTAGGCGAGTTGGTCCGGTCGCGTCGAATCGGGCAGTTCGGCCAGCGGCTCGCGGGGCAGCTCTCCCCCCGTGTCTGGAACCACGACGAGCTTCATCGTCGGCGAGGTCTCGACCTGCTGCAAACGGTCGACCAGATTCGCCTGAGCCAGCACCACGGTCGGCGCCGCATCGTCCAGCATGGCCTGCAGCCGCTCGGTCGGCTGCTCCGGGTCCAGCGGAAGGAGGACGCCGCCGGCCTTGAAGATCGCCAGGTAGCCCACGACCAGGCCGAGGCAGCGCTTCATGCACAGGCCGACCACGACTTCCGGCCCGACGTCCAGCGCGCGCAACTCGTGCGCGCGCTGTTCCGACAGCAGGTCGAGCTCGCGGTAGCTCATGCTGTGCGGCCCGAAAACCAGTGCGATGGCATCCGGCGTCGCGCGCGCCTGGGTGCGAAAGAGCGCATGCACCGGCAGGTCGGCCGGGCCGGCCGTGGGGCCCTGGTTCCACTCGACCAGCACCCGGTGCTGCTCGGCCGCGTCCATCAGCGGCAGGCGGTCCAGCGCGCAGGCGGGATCGGCCACGATCCCCTCGAGCAGCCGGACGAAGTGCGCTGCCATCTGGGCGATGGTCTGCGGCTCGAACAGGTCGGTGCGGTACTCGAACGCCGCCTCGAGCCCCTGTCGGCCGCTTTCGAGGACGGTCAGCGACAGGTCGAACTTGGAGGTTTGCGCAGGAACGCTCAACTGCTCGCTCGCCAGGCCCTCGATCTCGAGGACACGGTAAGGGAAGTTTTCGAGCGCGAACGAGACCTGGTAGAGCGGATTGCGGCTGGTGTCGCGTTCCGGGCTCAGCTCGGCCACCAGCCGGTCGAACGGCATGTCCTGGTGGGCGAGCGCTGCGAGCGTGGTCTGGCGCACGTTCTTCAGCAACTCGATGAATCCGGACTCGCGCTCGACATGGCTGCGCATGACCACCGTGTTGACGAAGTAGCCCACCAGTCCGTGCAGCCTCGCATCGTCGCGCGCCGCCAGCGGGACGCCGACGGCGATGTCGGTCTGGCCGCCATAGCGCATCAGCAGCACGTCGAAGGCCGCCAGCAGGGCCATGAAGAGCGTGGCGTCCTGGTTCGCCGCCAATGTCCGCAATGCAGCGGTGAGTTCCGGGGCGATGCGCACCGTCAGCGTCCGGCCTGCATAAGCCACGTGGGAAGGGCGTGCCAGGTCGGTCGGCAGGTTCAGCGTCTGAAGCTCGCGCAGGTTCTCGC
This sequence comes from Variovorax sp. P1_G12, assembly GCF_056405555.1. Taxonomy (NCBI): domain Bacteria; kingdom Pseudomonadati; phylum Pseudomonadota; class Betaproteobacteria; order Burkholderiales; family Comamonadaceae; genus Variovorax; species Variovorax sp. P1_G12. The sequence goes on from NZ_JBFUBW010000018.1 coordinate 68,217, forward strand.
GCCAGTACGCGCCTTGTGCATGAAGACCGCCGCGTTCGAAGCGCTGGCGTTGCCAGACGGCATGGTCGGAGAAGCGCAGCGGCAGCTCGGCCATGCCGCTGCCTTCGCCGCCCTGCGCATAGAGCTGACCGAGTTCGCGCTTGACGACGCTCATCGACCAGCCATCGGCCACGATGTGATGGACCAACAGGATCAGGACGTGGTCGTCCGGCGCGACGCGAATCAGCTCGGCGCGCAGCAACGGCGCGCTGGACAGATCGAAGGGCTCGGCGATGGTGGCTCTGATGCGCTCCAGCAGCGCAGCTTCCGTCGTGTCGCTTGGCGCCAGCGGCACCTGCCGCAGACGGAACCGCTCCAGCGCGACGCGCACCGGTACGATCTTCTGCACGGGTGCTTCCGCAGTGGCGTGAAACTCGGTGCGCAGGCTCTCGTGGCGCGCAATGAGCGTCCGCAGGCTGCGCTCCAGCAGCTCTGCGTCCAGCGGACCTCGATAGCGTGTCGCCGAATGAATGTTGTAGGCTGTGCCGCCGCTGACCATCTGATCCAGGAACCACAGTCCTTCCTGCGAGAAGGACAGTGGCACGCCGTCATTCGGGTCACCCGCCGTGGACGGGCCCGCCTGCGCGCGCTGCTGCAGAAGTTTGCGGGCAAGAATGCGTCGTCGTGCTTCGGGGCTGTCGGGGCTCGTCGGAATCGAAGGCTCCGCAGCGGCCAGGTTCGAGGCTGGGTTCATGGCGATTTGAATCTGGGAAAACGAGGTCAACGACCCATCGGGTCGGTGCCGAGCAAGCGGGCGACTTCGTCGTCGCTCAGGGCGTCCAGGTCGGCCTGCAATGCCGAGCTCAGCGCATCGGCCTCTTCGATGGCGGCTTGCACCGTGGCCGCGAAGGCGACGACCGTCGGCGCGGCCAGCAAGGCCGATGCGGACAGGTCCAGGCCCCACGTTTCATTGACGGTCCGAGCCAGCCGTAGCGCTGACAGGGAATCGCCCCCCAGGGCGAGGAAGTTCGCATTGGATGCGGACATCGGCTGGTCCAGGGTCTGCGCGAACAGCAGGGCGATGTGCGCCTGGAACGGCGTCAGTGGCGCAGCAGGGGCGGCCTCGATGCCCCCCGAGATCTGGTGGCGAAGACCGAGGCGTTGGACCTTGCCGCCCGGGCCCACGGGGATCCGATCGACCACGTGGATGCACGCCGGCACCTTGAAGTCGGCGATGACGCCGAAAAGGCGGGAGCGCAGGAACTGTCCCGAAACCGCGCTGTCTGGCGCAGGCACCACGGCCGCGTGGACGTCTTCGCCCATCGTCGGGTGATCCACCGGGTAGGCCACGGCTTGAGCGACACCCGTCAAACGCAAGAGGGCTTGCTCGACTTCGAAGGGCGATATTTTTTCGCCGCCCCGGTTGATCAGTTCCTTGCTGCGGCCGGCAAGGAAGAAGAAGCCGTCCTCGTCGAACCAACCGAGGTCGCCGGTATGAAACCACCCGTCCCGAAAGGCGTCGGCGTTGGAACGGGGAGCGTCCTCGTAGCCATCGAACACCGAGGGGCCACGTGCCATGACTGCGCCCAGCTGCCCCACCTTCAACGGATGGCCCTCGTCATCGATCACGCGCAGCTCCGCGCCGACCGGGCGGCCAATCGATTCCGCCTTTTGAACGTCGGGCGGCAACGGATTGCTGGACAGTGGTCCGGCCGTTTCAGTGATGCCATAGCCCTGAATCACGGGAACGCCCCACAGGTCTTCGATGCGGTGTTGCAAGCCCGCGGGCAGACTCGACGATGCCGAGCGAATCAGGCGGAAGGCGTGCGGCGGCGTCCCCGAGTGGTTGCGCGACACGTGGTCGACAACGGCTTGGTGAACAGTGGGCGTCGCGGTGTACCAGGTGGGACGAAATTCGCGGGCCCAGCGCAGGAACTCCGCGGCGTCGAAGGCGGGCGTACACACGACGGACGAGCCGGAGACGAGGGGCGCCAGCAGCCCGACGATCAAGCCTTGGCTGTGGTACACGGGCATCACGCACAAGCTGCGGTCTTCCGGGCTGAGCGCGAGGTGATGCGCGGTCTGGAGCGCGGAATGCACGATCTGCTGCTGCTTCAAGGGCACGCGCTTGGACTTTCCGGTCGTGCCCGAGGTCATCAGTACAAAGGCTGTATGTGCCGGTTCGGGCCAGGGTGTGTCGACACCTGTTTTTTCGCTTCCCGATGGGCTGGCGAGCCACTGCTCCATGTCGAAGGTCAGAGGGACCAGCCCCAGCGTCTGCGCAATACGGGCTGCCATGGGGTCATCCGGCAAGCCGACGATGGCATCGGCTCTGGCGTCGTCGAGCTGCGCGAGGAGTTCCGTCGAGGTGAGCCTTGGGTTCAACGGAATGCAAACGGCCCCGCATGCAATGGCCAGGCAGGAAACCGCCAGCTCCATGCCCGACGGCATCAGCACCGCAACGCGAGCGGCGGGTGCAAGGCAGTGGGAAGCGAGCCAGGGCCGCGCGTGCTGCACCAGGGCGAACAACTGCGCGTAGTTGAGGGGCTGGAATCCTGGTGCCAGAAGGGCAATCGCAGCAGGCGTTCGCGTGGCATGGCGCTCGAGTTGCTGCGCCAGTGTCGAGACTTCGAACTCAGGCAAATGACATTCCTTCACATCGACCCGGAGTCGATGCCCTCAGCAGATGAACGGGTGGCCTTGTTCGATTTGTTGTGGTCCTTGTAGATCAAACGCTGCCGTGATGAACTCGAAGAGTAGCATCTTCATATGCTTCCAGTGAGTCCCTGCCCGAGGGCAGGTCATCGATGCAAGGGGGCTGTGGCGGGGCCCGCCGACGGTCACTTGCGGCTCAAGCGCGCCGCATCCAGCCGGTCATACCCGCTCAACTCGACGAATCCCTCCCCGCCGGAACCGCCCGTGACCTTCACGGGGCCCTCCCAGTAGATGTTCGCGGTCGTCCCGCTCGAATCGAATTCGCTGTCGGCAACGAAGGGCTTGATGCTCAAGACGCCCGACGGGAGCTTGACGCCCCATTCGACCACATAGGTGATCTTCGTCTTCGGGCTGGTCCAGGTGTTGCCGGGCGTCAGTTCGATGTCGCCCGGCTTGAGGGCCACGGACCCGCTGGCGTTCGAGACCGTGCCGGCCGTCATGACGTTCCGGCCCTCCATGTCGAACAGCTCGTAGAGCATCACGTCGGACCCATCCGCCAGGTGCAGCGCGAACCAGTTCCAGCCCAGGCTCAGGACATCGAAGTCGCCCCACTGGTGATCGAACCACACGTCGCCGCTCACCTGGACGGGCTTGCCGCCGATGGCGATTTCGCCCTGCGCCGCGATACGCGGGCGCGAGTAGTAGTAGCTGATGCCGCTCTTGCCGAAGTCGAGCAGGCCCGGCGTGTCCGATCCCGCCGCGCGATGCGCGACAACCGGGTGGGCATCGTTCAGGTCGAGCGCGATGGAGGCGTCTTCGAAGGATGCGCGCAGCACATGCAACGGCCCCGAGGCCGCGACCTGCCAGCCGTCCTGCCTGAAGTCGAAGCCCTTGGCGACGCTCTTCACGGGAATCCCGCCGGTGCGGGTCTGGCTCGCATAGCGCTTGCCGGTTTGAAGGTCGGTCAGCGCCGCGTGCATGACCGTGTGCTTGATCAGGCCGTTGGCGACGAAGACGGCGACGTGGAACGCATAGCGATTGCCCGTCTTCGCGTCGAGGATCCCGTTGTAGTACCACCACTCCATGCCGGACCCATGAGGGGCATCGTCAGCCGGCAGGTTCAGGGGCGCCAGGGCGGCGGTCCGCTCGACCGGTTTCCTGTCCGTTTCGACCGACCCGGCCGATGCGGCGGCGGCCGGGGCCGGTTCGGACGCCGACAGATAGAACAGGCCCCAGCCGACGACCGCGATGACGACGACCACGGCCGCCGCGAAGACCTTCAAGCCCCTGCGCCGTGCCCGCCGCTTTCGCGAGGAGCGCGACCCGCTGTGGCTGTGGTCCATGCGGGCGTGGTCGTCGGCTTTCATCTGAGGGATCCAGGTTGAGCGGTGGGACGAAGCCTACACCGCGCAACCGTCGACCGCGTCCGGGCATCCCCGGAGCGGATTTATGCCTCCAGCGCCGCGTTGAAGGTCGCGCTCGGCCGCATCACGGCCGCGGTCTTCTTCGCATCCGGCAGGAAGTAGCCGCCGATGTCGGCCGGCTTTCCCTGCACGGCCTTCAGCTCGTCCACGATCTTCTGCTCGTTGGCGGCCAGCGACTTGGCCAGCGGCGCGAAGTGCGCCTGCAGTTCCTTGTCGTCCGTCTGGGCGGCCAGCGCCTGGGCCCAGTACAGCGCCAGGTAGAAGTGGCTGCCGCGGTTGTCGAGCTCGCCGGTGCGGGTCGACGGGCCCTTGTTGTTGTCGAGCAGCATGCCGGTGGCGGTGTCGAGCGTCTCGGCCAGGATCTTGGCCTTCTTGTTGCCGGTCTTCTGGCCCAGGTCTTCCAGCGACACGGCCAGCGCCAGGAATTCGCCGAGCGAATCCCAGCGCAGGTGGTTCTCCTCGACCAGCTGCTTGACGTGCTTGGGGGCCGAGCCGCCGGCGCCGGTCTCGAACATCGCGCCGCCGGCCATCAGCGGCACGATCGACAGCATCTTGGCGCTGGTGCCCAGCTCCATGATCGGGAACAGGTCGGTCAGGTAGTCGCGCAGGATGTTGCCGGTGACCGAGATGGTGTCCTTGCCGCGGATCACGCGCTCGAGCGTGTAGCGCATGGCGCGCACCTGCGACATGATCTGGATGTCGAGGCCCTTGGTGTCGTGGTCCTTCAGGTAGGTGTGGACCTTCTTGATCAGCTCGGCTTCGTGCGGACGGTACTCGTCGAGCCAGAACACCGCCGGCATGCCCGACAGGCGCGCGCGGTTCACGGCCAGCTTGACCCAGTCGCGGATCGCCGCGTCCTTGACCTGGCACATGCGCCAGATGTCGCCGGTCTCGACGTTCTGCTCGAGCAGCACCTCGCCGGTCGCGATGTCGACGATGCGGGCCACGCCGTCCTCGGGGACTTCGAAGGTCTTGTCGTGCGAGCCGTATTCCTCGGCCTTCTGCGCCATCAGGCCGACGTTGGGCACGGTGCCCATGGTCACGGGGTCGAAGGCGCCGTTGGTCTTGCAGAAGTTGATCATCTCCTGGTAGATGCGGGCGAAAGTGCTCTCGGGCATCACGGCCTTGGTGTCCTTCGGACGGCCGTCGGCGCCCCACATCTTGCCGCCCAGGCGGATCATGGCGGGCATCGAGGCGTCGACGATCACGTCGTTGGGTGCATGCAGGTTGCTGATGCCCTTGGCCGAGTCGACCATCGCCAGCTCGGGGCGGTGCTCGTGGCAGGCGTGCAGGTCCTTGATGATCTGGTCGCGCTGCGACGAGGGCAGGCTCTCGATCTTCTCGTAGACGCTGCTGAGGCCGTTGTTGACGTTGACGCCGAGTTCCTCGAACAGCTTGCCGTGCTTGGCGAAGGCGTCCTTGTAGAAGACCTTGACGGCGTGGCCGAAGACGATCGGGTGCGAGACCTTCATCATCGTCGCCTTGACGTGGAGCGAGAACATTACGCCGGTCTCGCGCGCGTCTTCCATCTCGTCCTCGTAGAACTTGAGCAGCGCCTTCTTGCTCATGAACATGCTGTCGATGATCTCGCCCTCGAGCAGCGCGACCTTCTTCTTCAGCACGATCGTCTGGCCGCTCTTGGTGACCAGGTCCATCTGGACATCGCGGGCCTTGGTGAGCGTCATGCTCTTCTCGCCGGCGTAGAAATCGCCGCCGTGCATGTGCGAGACGTGGGTGCGCGAGGCCGGGCTCCACTTGCTCATCGAGTGCGGGTTCTTGCGCGCGTTGCGCTTGACGGCGGCCGGTGCGCGGCGGTCCGAGTTGCCCTCGCGCAGCACCGGGTTGACCGCGCTGCCCAGCGCCTTGGCGTAGCGCGCCAGCGTTTCCTTGTCTTCGTCGGTCTTCGGGTCTTCGGGAAAGTCGGGCAGGTTGTAGCCGCGGCCCTGCAGCTCACGGATGGCGGCCTGCAGCTGGGGCACCGAGGCGCTGATGTTGGGCAGCTTGATGATGTTGGTGTCGGGGAACTGGGTGAGGCGCCCGAGTTCGGCCAGGTTGTCCGGCACGCGCTGCGCGTCGGTCAGGCGGTCGGGGAATTCCGCCAGGATGCGGGCCGCGACGGAGACGTCGCTGGTGACGACGTCGATGCCCGCCGGGGCGGCGAAGGCCTGGATGACGGGCAGCAGGGAGGCCGTTGCCAGCAGCGGCGCTTCGTCGGTGAGGGTGTAGATGATTCTTGAATTTCCGGCAGTCATTCGGGACCTCTTGTGCATTGAACAGATGGATGAGTCGCTCACGGTGGATCGGCGTGGTCGCGCGCGCGGGACAGATCCGAAACCCGGAGAGTCTACGACTCGACGGTGGGGGCGTGCAGGCCGGGGGTCATCGGGCGCGGATGCACCTTCCTGGGGCCCCCGCCAGCGCATTGGGCTACCTTCGCGCAGCAGCGCTGCGGTATTCGCCTTGGGAGCGGCCCGGCGGCTCATGCACAGCGGGCCGTCCAGCGCGCGTAGAGGCGATGCAGGAGCGCATGCATCTGCCGGGTGCGCCGGGGCAGATCCCGCAGGATGTCGTCGAAATCGCTGGCGGCCGGGTTGCCCAGCGCGTTCTGGCGTGCCAGCTGGTGCCCATTGCGCTGCACCGACAGTTCGACCAGCGCCGGGGTCATCTCGAGATGGGACTGCACCAGCAGGTGCAGCCCGCGCACCACGAGGGCCTGGTGGCCGCAGTGGGCGCCGCGCGCCAGCGGCACCGCGCCGGCCGGCGGTTCGAAGGTGTCGCCGTGCCACTGGAAGGTCTGCAGCACCTGCCCCGCGTGCTCGCCCCACCAGTCGCGGGCCGTGCCGGAGGCCTCGGCGGTGATCTCGCACCAGCCGATCTCGGGCCGGTCGTGCGGGCGGACCTCGCCGCCCAGGGCCAGCGCGACCAGCTGGCTGCCCAGGCAATGGCCCGCGACGGGAATGCCGCGCGCATCGGCATCGCGGATCAGCGCGAGCTCCTGCGCGATCCACGGCAGCGGGTCGTGCACGCTCATGTAGCCGCCCATGAACACCAGGCCGCCGAAGGCCGAGGCCTCGGCGGGCACCGCGTCGCCGTCGACGATGCGCACCCGCACCACCTCGCGGCCCAGCGCCTCGAGGATGGGCACCACCGCGCCCGGTGCCCCGACCTCGGTGTGCTGGAAGACCGCGATCGGCTTCATGCGGCGGGGCCGCGCAGCAGCAGCGATTCGACTTCCCGGCCGATGGCGAGCACCCGCGCGTCCTCGTACTTGCGGCCGACGATCTGCAGCCCGAAGGGCAACCGGTCGGCGTCGCGCCCCAGCGGCAGGCTCAGGGCCGGCTGCTGCGTCAGGTTGAACGGGTACGAGAAGCCGTTGTCCGCGAACCAGTTGACGGGCGCGCCGGTGCCGTCTGCGATGGGCGGCGCCACGGTCGGCGTGGCCGGCGTCAGCAGCAGATCGATGCGGCTGAACTGCTGGGCCAGGCGCGAAGTGAAGTCCCGCAGGCGGATCCGGCTGCGGGACAGCCGCCCGGCGTCCAGCGTCGCGCCTTCCTGGTAGAGCTGTTGAAGGGGACCCTCCAGCAGCGCGCGCTGCGCCGGCGTCCAGGCGAGAAAGGACTCGTGCACGCGCGACGCCCACACGGTCCACATGTCGGGCGCCATGTCCGTGCCCTCGGCGGGCAGGGGAACGAGGGTGTGGCCCGCCTGTCCGAGCTGTTCGACCAGCGCGTGGAAGGCTTCGGCGATCGCGGGCGCCACCTGCATGTCGGCGCCCAGTTGCAGGGTCCAGCCGATGGAGAGCGGCCGGACGGTCCCGGCGCCGCCGCGTGCGAACAGCGAACTCGGGTCGCGCGCATCGGCCTGGGACAGCACCTGCATGGCGAGCTCGCAATCCTCGACGCTGCGCGTGAAGGGGCCCAGGTGGGCGAATTCGGCGAAGGCGCTCTGCGGCGCGAGCGGGATGGCGCCGAAGGTCGGCTTGAAGCCCACCAGCCCGCAGTACGACGCCGGAATGCGCACCGAGCCGCCCGCATCGCTGCCGAGCGCCAGCGGGCCCCAGCCCGCGGCGGCCTGCGCGGCGGCGCCGCTGCTCGAACCGCCGGTCGAACGCAGCGGGTCGACCGGATTGCGCGTCAGGCCGCCCTGCGGACTCCGGGAGCCGATGTTCCAGCCGAATTCGGTCGTGGTGGTCTTGCCGAAGATCACGCCGCCCGCGGCGCGCAGCAGCGCCACGGCCGGCGAATCCGCGGCCGCCGGCGGCTCGCCGGCCGACGCCAGCGAGCCGCGGCGGGTGGGCCAGCCGGCCACGTTCATCAGGTCCTTGATCGACACCGGGACGCCGTCCAGCGGCCCGATGGCGCGGCCGGCACGCCAGCGCAGGCCGGACGCCAGGGCGGCCGCCCGGGCGCTCTCGCGGTCGAGCAGGCAGAAGGCGTTGATCTGCCGCGTGTCGGCCTCGATGGCCGCGAACAGCGCGTCCAGCACCCCTTCGGGCGTGTGCTCGCCGCTCGCGTAGGCCTTCGCCAGGCCGGCGATGTCCAGCCTCAGCGCATCGCAGGCCATCAGTGTGCGGCCTTGAAGGTCTCGAACTCGATGTTGGCGATCGTGCCGTCGACCTTGCCGACGCGGCGGATGTACTCGTCCTGCACGATGTCGCGGGTCTTCGCGTCGATGCCGATCGGGCCGCGCGGGCTTTCGAACTGCAGGCCCTGGAAGGCCTGGATCAGCGCCGGGCCGTCGGCGTTGCCGTTGGTCTTCTTCAGCGCGGCATAGATCGCGGCCATGCCGTCGTAGGCCGCCACGCTCATGATGGTCGGGCGCGCCTTGGCGTCGCGCTGCGCCTTGAAGTCGCGCACGTAGCGCGCGTTGAGTTCCGACTTGTGATGCATCGAATAGGGGTAGACGGTCGTGATGTCGAGCGCGCGGTCGCCGATCACCTCGATGATGGCTTCGTCGACGATGTCGCCGGTGCCGATGAGCTTGACGCCGGCCTCGGGCAGGCCCTTTTCGCGGAACTCCTTGATGAAGGCCGGTGCCACGTCGCCGCCGTTGACGAAGGCGAACAGCACGTCCGGCTTCGCGTCCTTCACGCGCTGCATGTAGGGCGAGAAGTCGAGCGTCATCATCGGCGTGCGCACGCTGCCGACGATCTCGYCGCCGGCCTTCCTGTAGGCGGCCAGGAAGGCGGCTTCGGCGTCATGTCCCGGCGCGTAGTCGGCGACGATCACATAGGCCTTCTTCGAGCCGTTCCTGATCGCCCATTGCGCGATCGGCGGCACCACGTCGGGGTAGCTGAAGGAGGTGCGCACCATGTAGGGCGACTTGGCCGTCAGGTCGGCGGCCGCCGCGTTCATCACGATCATCGGCACCTTGGCCTGCGTCGCGATCGGTGCGACCGACAGCGCGTTGGGCGTGAAGCCGAAGCCCGCCAGCAGCTGCACCTTGTCGCGGACCACGAGCTCCTGGGCCAGCCGCTTGGCGAGTTCCGGATTCGGTCCGGCCACGTCCTTCACGATGACCTCGACCCGCTTGCCGGCGACGCTGTCGCCGAACTGCTTCTGGTAGACCTTGATGCCGGCCTCCATCTGCTTGCCGAACTCGGCGAAGGGGCCGGACATCTCGGCGATGAGACCAATGCGGACGGTGTCCTGCGCGAAGGCGGCCGGCGCGGCCAGCGTGAAGGCGCAGGCGGCGAGCAGGCCGCGGCGGGACAGCCGGGAGACGGAAGTTGGCATGGTGTGGTCCTGACAGGAAAAGAGGAAAGGGAACGAAGACGGGGCTGGGCCCGCCTCAGGCCGGCACTTCGCCGATGCCGACGCCGAGCAGGCCTTCGAGCAGGGCCGCGTCGCCGGCCAGCGCCGCGCTCGGACCGGCATGCACCACGGTGCCGCGCTCCAGCACGATCGCCTGGTGGGTCATCTCGAGGGCCAGCACCGGGTGCTGCTCGACCACGATCGACGCCAGGCCCTCGCTCTCGCAAAGATGGCGGATCGAGCGGGCCAGCTCCTCGACGATGATCGGCGCCAGGCCTTCCATCGGCTCGTCGAGCAGCAGCAGCTTCGGGTTGGTCATCAGCGCGCGGCCGATGGCCAGCATCTGCTGCTCGCCGCCCGACAGCTGGTTGCCGTAGTTGCCGCGCCGCTCGTGCAGCCGCGGAAAGAACGCGTAGACCCGCTGCAGGTTCCACTTGCCCGGCCGCGCGATCACGGTCAGGTTCTCCTCGACGGTGAGCGACGGGAACACCTCGCGTTCCTGCGGCACCCAGCCCAGGCCGGCGCGCACGCGGCGATGGGCCGGCCAGCGCGTGATGTCCTCGCCGCACCAGCGCAGCGCACCGCGCATCACGCGGGTGTTGCCCATCAGCGTTTCGAGCAGCGTGGTCTTGCCCACGCCGTTGCGTCCCAGGATGGCGAGGCTCTGGCCCTGCGCCAGCGAGAAGCCCAGGCGGTCGAGCACCACGGCGTTGCCGTAGCCGGCCACCACATGGTCGAAGGCGAGCATCTCAGACATGGTTGGCTCCTGCGTGGCCCAGATAGACCTCGCGCACGCGCGGGTCGGTGCCGATTTCGGCGGGGGTTCCTTCGGTGAGGATCTGGCCGGCGACCAGCACCGAGATGCGACGCGAAAAGCGGAAGACGAGATTCATGTCGTGTTCGATGAACAGCACGCTGATGTCCTGCGGCAGCTCGGCGATGACCTCGAAGAGTTCGCCGCTCTCGTCCTCGGGCACGCCGGCGGCGGGCTCGTCGAGCAGCAGGATGCGCGGCCTGGCGGCCATGGCCAGCGCGATCTCCAGCAGCCGCTGCTTGCCGTAGGCCAGTTCGGCCACCGGCACGTCGGCCAGCGCGTCGAGCTTGAGGCGTCCGAGCAGCGCATGGGCCTCGTCGAACGCGGCCTTGTTGCGCTTGAGCGGACGCCACCAGACCGCGCCCAGGCCGTCGCGCTCGCTGATCGCGAGCACCACCGACAGCAGCGGCGTGAGGCTGGGAAACAGCGTGTTGATCTGAAAGGTGCGCGCCAGCCCCAGGCGGGCGCGCTTGTCGGCGGACAGCGAGGTGAGCTCGCGCTCGCCCATGTGGATCGTTCCGTGGGTCGGCCTGAAGACGCCCGTCAGCAGATTGATCAGCGTGGTCTTGCCGGCGCCGTTCGGGCCGATCAGGGCCTGCCGCGCGCCGGGTTCGAGCGTCAGGTTGACGTCGTCGACCGCGCGGAAGGCGCCGAAGGAGATCCCGAGCCCGCGGGTGCGAAGTGCGGCGCCGCTCATAGGGAGCCCTCCGTGCTGGGCACTGCGGTGCGAGCGCCTTCGGGCGGCCGGGCGGCGCTCATGACGGCCTCCCGGTCTTCACCAGGCGCGACAGCGCGCCCATGATCCCGCCGCGGCCGAGCATGACGGCGGCGATCAGGAAGATGCCGAGCCAGAACATCCAGTATTGCGGGTTGAGGTCGGCGAACCAGTCGTGCACCAGCATGTAGACGATCGCGCCGATGAGCCCGCCGTACAGCCGGCCGGTGCCGCCGAGCACGAGGATGATCAGCACCTCGGCCGAGCGGTTGAAGCCGATCGACTCGATGCCGACGAACTGCGTGGTCTGGGCCAGCAGCGCACCGGCGATGCCGGCGACGCCGGCCGACAGTGCATAGGCCATGCGCAGCCGCGCCTCCACCGGCGAGCCGATCGCGAGCATGCGCTTGCGGCTGTCGTGGATGCCGCGCAGCGTGAGCCCGAAGGGCGAGCCCAGCACCAGCCGCACGCCGAGGAACACCACCAGCACCACGGCGTAGGCGTAGACGAACGCCGTCTTGCCGAACAGGTCGAAGTCGAACAGGCCCAGCACCGGCGAGATCACCACGCCCTGCAGGCCGTCGGTGCCGCCGGTGATCGACGACAGCCGGTTGGCCAGCTCGGCCAGCAGCATGCAGACGCCGATGGTGATCATGAGCCGCGTGAGGTCGGCGCCACGCACCACCAGGTAGCTCAGCACATAGCCCAGCACGGCGCAAACCATGAGCGCGAACAGCAGGCCGCTGAAGGGCTCGCTCCAGCCATGCTTGGCCAGCAGGCCGGCCGCATAGGCGCCGGCGCCGAAGAAGGCCGCATGGCCCACCGTGAGGATGCCGGCGTAGCCGAGCGCCATGTCCAGCGAGACCGCGAACAGCCCGAAGATCATGATCTGGCTCATCAGCGTGAGCTTGTCCGGCAGCAGGAAGAAGCTGGCGCCCAGCGCGAGCCAGAAAGCCACCTCGGCCGCGCGCAGGCGGCCCGGCGAAACCGTGATGGGCTTCATACAAGCCCCTTGCGCGGAATGATGCCGTTCGGGCGCAGCAGCAACATGATGATCATGACGACATAGATGAGAAAGGCGCCGGCTTCCGGCAGGTAGTACTTGCCCGCGACATCGACGATGCCGACCAGCAGCGCGGCCACGAAGGGGCCGGTGATGGTGCCGGCGCCGCCGACGCACACCACGATCAGGAAGTACACGAGGTACTTGAGCGGGAACGACGGCTCCAGCCCCAGCATGCCGAGGCTCAACGCGCCGCCCAGTCCGGCCAGGCCGCAGCCCAGCGAGAAGGTCAGGAAGAAGAGCCGCTGCACGTGAATGCCGGTGCCGCCGGCGACGCGCTGGTTGTCCACCGCGGCCCGCACCATCGCGCCGTAGCGCGTCTTGCCGAGCACCAGCAGCAGGCCCGCGAGCACGAGCACGCCGCACAGGATCAGGAACAGCCGATAGCGGCCGACCTCCAGGCCCCCCAGCGACACCCGGCCGTCGAGCACCGGCGGCAGCTGGAAGGGCTGCATCGTCGGGCCGAAGAAGTAGGTGAAGACGGCGACCGAGACGAACACGATGCCGATCGACAGCAGCACCTGGTCGAGCGGATGCGCACGATAGAGCCGCCGGTAGAACAGGAACTCGAGCACCGCGCCGACCAGCGCCGCCACGACGAAGGCCACCGCCAGCGACGGGAAGAAGCCCACGCCGAAGTGGTTCATCAGAACGCTTGCGGCGTAGCCGCCCACCATCGCGAACGTGCCGTGCGCGAGGTTGACGAAGTTCATGAGGCCCATCGTGATGGACAGGCCCACCCCGATGAGGAAAAGGAGCATGCCGTAGGCCACTCCGTCGAAGATCACGATTCCCATGGATGTCCCGTTGCTGCTGTCGCGGCGGCCGCTCGCTTACTTGCTTTCCTTGGCCGGGTCCTTGACGCGCTCGAACTTGTCGAACTCGACGTTCACGAGCTCGCCCTTGGTGCGTTCGGTCTTGCGGATGTAGACCGTCTGCACGATGTCGCGCGTCGCGGGGTCGATCTGGACCGGGCCGCGCGGGCTCTCGAAGCTCAGGCCCTTGAGCGCTTCCATGAACTTGTCGCCAGAGACGTCGCCGCGGGTCTTGGCGAGCGCGAGGTCGATCGCGGCCATCGTGTCGTAGGCGGTGACGGCGAAGTAGCTCGGGCGCAGCTTGCCGCCGAACTCGGCCGTGAAGTCCTTGACGAACTTCTGGTTCTTCGGCGAGGGATGCGCATAGGAATAGTGGTGGCTCGTGAGCAGGCCCAGCGCCACGTCGCCGGTGGCGTCGAGGTAGCTGTCGTCGGTCGCCTCGCCGGTGGCGTAGAGCTTGATGCCCGCTTCTTCCATGCCGCGCTCCTTCCACACCTTGAGGAAGGCCGGCGGCATCACGCCCGAAGGGAAGAAGAAGAACACCGCCTGCGGCTTGGCATCCTTGATGCGCTGCACGTAGGCCGAGAAGTCGGGGTTGTTCATCGGCGTGCGGACTTCGCCGACCACCTTGCCGCCTTCGGCCGTGAAGGCCTTCTTGAAGGCGGTCTCGGCGTCGACGCCCGAGGCGTAGTCGGCGACCACCGTGTAGGCTTCCTTGACGCCCTGCTTGACCATCCAGCGCGCCATCGGGTCGGTCACCTGCTGCACGGTGAACGACAGCCGCGCCACGTAGGGCGAACTGCTGGTGATGGCGGAGGACGCCGCGTTCATCACGAGCGTCGGGATCTTGGCCTGGGTCGCGATGGCTGCGACGGCGTAGGCGTTGGGGCTGAAGTCCAGGCCGGTGAGGATGCCCACCTTGTCGCGCACCACCAGTTCCTGCGCGATGCGCTTGGCGGCATCGGGCGCCGGGCCTGCCGTGTCCTTCTTGATGATCTCGACCGGCCGCCCGGCGATCTTGCCGCCGTGTTCCTTGAGGTACAGCGCCACGCCGGCATCGAACTGGCGGCCGTAGTCGGCGTAGGGGCCCGAGTAGGTCGCGATCAGGCCGATGCGAAGCGGCTCGTCGGCGGCCTGGGCCGCGCCCATGGCGCCGAAGGCACCGAGGCAGGCCAGCGTCAGGGTGGCGAGCACATTTCTCTTGTTCATCATCATCGTGGAAGCTCCGTTCAATGAAGCCGGTGGGCCGGCAGGCAGGGTGGTTGGGAAAACGGTGGGGCCGGTGCGCGGCCCCGGGACTCAGGAGGTCGCGGCCTCCGGTGCGGTCGTCGCCGCCGACTTGAGGTCGAAGGATTCGTCGGCGAGCTGCCCGGCCGTGAAGCGGGCACGGGCGCCGATGAGCTTGCGGCTCAGCATGTGCTCGGCCGGCTTGTTCACCGAGTGCGCGGCCACCAGCGTGCCGCCGCGCAGATAGAACACGCTGAAGCGGTCGCTCGCCATGTCGCCGCGCAGCACCACCTCGTCGCCGGGCGCGGCCAGGCCGGTCATCTGGAACTTGAGGTCGAACTGGTCGCTCCAGAACCAGGGCACGGCCGTGCAGGGCCGTTCGTGTCCGACGATCAGCGAGGCCAGCGCGCGGGCGCCATCGTTGGCCGACTGGATCGATTCGAGCCGCATGCGCGCCGGTGCGCCGGGTGCGGGCGGCAGCGCCATGTTGGCGACGTCGCCGGCCGCCAGCACGCGCGGCGCGGTCGTGCGGCCCAGCATGTCGACCACGATGCCGTTGTCGACGCCGATGCCGGCCTCGCGCGCCAGCTCGGCATTGGGCAGCACGCCGATGCCCAGCACCACCAGGTCGCAATCGATGCGCTGGCCGTCGTCGAGCTCGACCGCGGCCACGCGGCCCTGGGTGCCATGCAGCGCACGCACACCGCGGCCGGTCAGGAGTTCGACGCCGCGGCGGCGATGCGCGTGCTCGACGAAGGCCGACATCGCGGGCGGGAAGGCGCGCGCCAGCAGATGCGGCTGCGCTTCGATCACCGTCACCGCGACGCCGCGCGCGCGCAGCGCCGAAGCGACTTCGAGGCCGATGAAGCCGCCGCCGATCACGCAGGCGCGCTGGGTGCGCTCGGCGGCATGGGCCACGCGCAGCGCATCGTCGAGGGTGCGCAGGTCGAGCACGCCGTCGAGGTCTGCGCCGGGCAGCGTGAACGGCCTGCAGCGCGCGCCGGTGGTCAGCGCGAGCCAGCCGTAGTCGAGCACGGCGCCGTCGTCCAGCGTCACCGAGCGGGCGCCGGCATCCAGCGCTTCGGCGCGGCGGCCGAGCCGCAGCTCGATGCGGTTCTGCTCGAAGAAGTCCGGGCCGCGCAATGGCAGCTGGTCGAGGGTCGTCTTGCCGGTCAGCAGGCCCTTGGACAAGGGCGGTCGCTGGTAGGGCGCATGCGGCTCGTCGCCGACGATGACGATGCGCTCCTCGAAGCCGAGCTCGCGGGCGCTGGCGGCCAGCTGGACGCCGGCATAGGATGCGCCGACGATCACCAGGGGGTGGGCGGCGGGCATCAGCTCTGGGTCTCGGGGACGCGCACGGTCAGGCCGTCGAGCTCGGCGGTCATCGTGAGCTGGCAGCTCAGGCGGCTGTTCGGCTGCCGTTCGGAGGCGACGCCGTCGAGCAGCTCGCCCTCCACCTCGTCGGGCGGCGGCAGGCGGTCGATGAAGGCGTCGTCGACGTAGACATGGCAGGTCGCGCAGGAGCAGGAGCCGCCGCATTCGGCATCGATGCCGCGGATGTTGCCGCGGATGGCGTTCTCCATCACGCTGGAGCCGGCCTTGGCGTCGACGCTGCGGCTGCTGCCGTCCCTGAGGATGTAGTGGATCGTGGGCATGGCGAGGTCAGAACATGTCGAAGTACTCGCGGTGTTCCCACTCGCTGACCTCGAGGTTGAAGCGGGCGATCTCCGCTTCCTTGATGTGGCACAGGTAGTCGACGAAGGTCTTGCCCATCTGTTCGTTCAGCATCGCGTCCTGGCGCAGGCAGGCGAGCGCATCGCCGAGCGAGCGTGGCAGGTGTTCGGCGGGCGTTTCGTAAGGGGCGTCGGCCGACGGGCCGGGGTTCGTCTTGTTGCGGATGCCGTCCAGGCCCGAGAAGAGCTGCGACGCGAGATAGAGATAGGGGTTGGCCGTCGGCTCGCCCACGCGGTTCTCGATGCGCGTCGCATTCTGCCCGACGCCGCCCAGCACGCGCAGCATCGCGCCGCGGTTGTCGCGGGCCCAGATGGCGCGGTCCGGCGCCAGCGAGAAGGGGCGGTAGCGCCGGTAGCCGTTGATCGTCGGGCTGGCCAGTGCGGCCGAGCCGCAGGCATGCTCCTTCAGGCCGCCGAGGTAGTGCAGGCCGAGGTCGCTCAAGTCCTGGCCAGGCTCCGAGGGCATGAAGGCGTTCACGCCGTCGCTTCTGCGGCGCAGCGACTGGTGCAGGTGCCAGCCGCTGGACATCACGTTCGGGATGCGCGGACGGCACATGAAGGTAGCGTGGTAGCCCGCGCGCTGGCAGATCTGCTTGATGGCGCTGCGCAGCAGCACCATGGTGTCGGCCGGCAGCACGCCGGCCGTGGGGCCGAAGGTCAGCTCGAACTGGCTCGGGCCGAACTCGATCTCGAGCGAGCGCAGCGGCAGGCCGAGCCCGATCAGCTGCGAGCGCAGCAGCTCCATCACGGCATCGACGCGGTCGTAGCGCAGCTCGGTCAGGTACTGGTGGCCGTGCGACAGCAGCGACACGCGCGGCGGCTCGCCGGGCTGGCCCGAATCGGCCAGGCCCATGCGCGGGTCGTCGAGCTTGAAGACGTGGAACTCGACCTCGAGGCCGGCGATGAAGTCCAGGCCCATCTCGCCGAGCTGGTGCACCGCGCGCTGCAGGATCTGGCGCGTCGCATACGGGCAGGGCTTGCCGTCGGCCATGTAGGCGTCGCACAGGATCCAGCCGGTGCGCGGCGTCCACGGCAGCACCTTGAAGGTCGAGGGGTCGGCCACGATCGTGAAATCAGCGCCGCCCTGGAAGCCTTCGATGGCGAAGCCGCCGCCGGCCGCGAACACCGGGAACACGGTCTTGTGCGAGGTGTCCTTGGCCAGCAGCGTGGAGGTCAGGTTGACGCCGTCCCACAGCGCGGCGCGGGCCTCGCTGGCGACCAGCGTCTTGCCGCGCAGCAGGCCGTGCTGGTCGGGCCAGGCGAAGCGCACCACATCGAGGTCACCCGCATCGATGCGGCGCACCAGTTCCTGGGCCTGCTTCTGCTGGTCGTCGGACCAGAGGCCGTGGCGGTCTACAAAGGAGCTCATGGCGGGACGTGCTCAGGCGGCGGACAGGCGGGCCGAGGCCCAGTCCGACTTGAGGCGGCGTTCGCGGTCGGCGCTCTGCCAGTAGCCGTCGGTGTTGCCGGACTCGCCGATGCCGTCGATCGACGGCGGCCCGGTGAGTGCGCTGGCCTGCGCGGCGTCGATCAGCATCGGCGCCCCTTCGCCCGCCTGCGTGCTCTCGATGGCCTTCACCAGCATCCGGCGGTAGGCGATGATGCCCTTGTCGGTGCTGCCCAGGTGCTCGCGCGTGCGATTCTGGATCGGGCCCTGCGACTCGACCGCCCACTGGTCGTGCACGTTGATGTCGTCGCCCATGCCGGTGTAGGTTTCGGTCCGCTGCTCGTCGATGCTGTAGCCGTAGTTGTTGCGCTTGTTCTTGCGCGAGGTGTAGTCGGGCAGCTCGTAGAGCTTGAGCCGCTGGTCGCGCATCTGCTGCTTGTCGACCGGGCCGGTGAAGCTGGTGAAGATCGCATACCAGTAGCAGTGCGTGTCGTCGACCGGCACATGCCACTGCGAGATGGTCATCTCGGCGCTCATCGGGATCACGAAGGCCTGCGGGAACACCACGTTGGTCACGCGCACGTGGGTCTGGGTCTCGGAGAGCTTGCGTAAGGCGGTCAGGCGCATGCCGTAGTCGGTCGGGTCGACGCTGATGTCCGGGCGGTCGTATTCGCGCAGCACCTTGGTGATCGGCATGTCGGAGTCGGCCGAGGCGCCGCGGAACTGCTTGCCGTAGCTTTCCGACGTGTCCGCGTCCTCGAAGAAGCGGTGCAGGTACGAGGCGTGCGCCGGGTCGATGCCGACCTCGAGCGCCTGCAGCCAGTTGCACTCGAACAGGCCCTTGAAGGCGAAGGTGTGCGAGTCGGGCGCCACGAAGCAGTCGAACTCGGGGAACGCCGGCGGCTCGCCTTCGCCGATGTAGGCGAACACGGTGCCGGCGCGCTCGACCACCGGGTAGGCGGCCTGCTTGATGCGGCTGCACAGCTTGCTGCCCGCGGGTTCGGCGGGGGTTTCGAGGCAGTTGCCCTTGGCGTCGAACAGCCAGCCGTGGAAGGGGCAGCGCAGGCCGCCGTCCTCGAGGCGGCCGAAGGCCAGGTCGGCGCCGCGGTGCGGGCAGTCGCGGTCGAGCATGCCCAGCTGGCCCTTCTCGTCGCGGAACAGGACGAAGTGCTGCCCCATCAACTGCACCGGCTTGACCGGGCGCGGGCCGGCGAGTTCGTCGGCGAGTGCCACCGGCTGCCAGTAGCGGCGCAGCAGCGTGCCCGCGGGGGTGCCGGGGCCGACCCGGGTGATGAAATCGTTTTGTTCAGCGCTGATCATGGGTGCTCCATCGAGGGGTGACAGTTGGAAACATGCACTGCATGCAATTGCATACATTGTCTAAGCTGTCTTTGTCCAAGGTCAATTGTTTTCCGTTCGAATTGAATGTTGACGGCCTGAAATAAAGGGTTAACACCTAGTGTCTGGCGCGTCTATGCGGTGCATCCCATTCAAATGGATGCATCATGGTTCTGATGTATGCAACATCCGGACCAACTGGCGATGCTTGTGTGCAATGGCCGTCGTTCTCCTTAGAATCGAACCATCCCTTCGCTTTGCCGACCCAGATGGACTCCCAACAATCCCGCGTGCTGGTTCAACTCCGCGACCTGATCCTCAAGGGTGAATTCGTGCCCGGCGAGCGGCTCGCCGAGATCCCGCTGGCGGAAAAACTCGGTGCCTCGCGCACGCCGGTGCGGCTGGCGCTGACCAGCCTGGAGCACGAGGGCCTGATCGAGCAGTCGCCGAGCGGCGGCTACCAGATGCGCCGCTTCACCTCGCAGGAGATCGCCGACGCGATCCGCGTGCGCGGCGTGATCGAGGGCTTTGCCGCCCGCCTGCTGGCCGAGGACGGCGCCTCGCGCCAGTTGCTGCGCGACCTGCACGAGTGCCTCGACGATGGCGACAAGGCGGTCAACAAGGCCGAGATGGGGCTGGACGACTACGCGGCCTACGTCGAGATGAACGACCGCTTCCACAAGCTCATCATGCAGGGCTGCGGCAACGTCGCGCTGCAGCGCGTGATGGACATGCTCGACGGCCAGCCCTTCGCGTCGCCGAGCGCGATGCTGCCGATGCAGTCGTCGATGGAAGAAGGGCACCAGTGGATGAAGCAGGCCCATCGCACGCACCACGCGATGGTGCAGGCGATCGAGCGCGGCCAGGGCTCGCGCGCGCAGGCGCTGGGCGAGGAGCACGTGGAGATCGCGCGCATGAATCTCGAGTACGCGCTCGAGCGGCCGGAACTCGCGGCCGAGCTGATGCCGGGGATGCGGCTGGTGGCCGGCAAGCCCCGCGGCTAGTTCTGGCAGTTGTTGCGGCTGACGCTGCAGTTCTTGAGCGCCTTGTCGAGCCGCGGGCGGCAGTTCTTCTCCGAGGCGGTCTTGCAGAACTGGTAGTCGGCCTTGGCCGTCTGCTTGCACGTGCTGTACTGGAGTTCGCATCGGGTCTGGCTGCCGCCATCACCCTGGGCGGATGCGAAAGTCGGCACGGCAGCGAGGATCCAGGCGGCGGATGCGAGCGCGATCTTTTTCATGAAGATGCTTTCCTCGGGAGGTGGGTCCGCATCTTAGATCGGTGGCCTCGGTGGGGCGTGGTCGATCGTCTGGACCGGCGGTGTTCGGGCTCGGGGCGCCGACCCTGCGTGACTTTTTTCACGGCCGGCGCGGCCGCGTAGATACAACTTGTTGCAAATAGGCCGCGCGCCCCTAGGATCGCCGAAACACCGAAAGCGACCCCATGCCCTTCCTGGTTCAGCACGTGGCCCGAACGATCGTCGTGATCGGCATCTTCGCGGCAAGCGCAATGGCCTCCGCCGAGATCCATCGCTGCAAGGATGACCGCGGCCAGACGGTCCTGTCCGACCGGCCGTGCGGCGCCGCGTTCTCCGGCCCGGCGCTGCAGTCGACCGCGTTCGGCGCCGGGGCCGATCGGATCGCTGCGCCGGCGATGCCAGGCATGCGCGCGCGGGAGGCCGGCGGGTCGTACGACTTCATCCCGGTGAATCGCTCAGGCGAGCGTCGTTCAGAAAGGCAGGCGCTGCGCTAGCGAGGCCGGCGCCGGTTCGCGTTCGGCCGCTGCGCTTCCCGGCTCAGGGCACCGCGGCAACCGACGTTGCGGCCTGCGCGGCCACCCGGCGCAGCAGTTCCGTCAATGCCCGCGCCTGCGATTGCGCGCTGTCGGCGTCGCCCGGGATGTCGTAGCTGAACTCCCCGCCGTGCAGCAGGCGCGGCGCGCGGTCCGTGCTCCACAGTGCGATGCGCGCCGTCGCCTTGAGGCGCTGTTCGCTGCGCACATAGTCCATGCGGCTCAGCACCACCTGCAGTGAAAGAGCGGGCGACTGCTCGCTGCAGTTGGCCTCGCACAGGCGCCAGCCGGGCAGTCGCTCGCGCAGCGCGGCGTTGAACTCGCGCGCGACCCCGATCTCGATGCGCTCGGCCCAGAAGGTGTCGGGCCACTCGCCCAGCGTGCTGGCCTCGGCCCGGTAGCGCACGCGGCGCGCGACCAGGTATTCCGGAATCTCGGGCCGGCCCACGGCCAGCACGCGGACGCTGGCCGGCGCGGAGGCGGCAGTCGGTGCCGATACGGCCGGCGGCAGCGTCAGCAGCACCGGCGCCGGCGTCGAGGCGCAGGCCGCCAGCATCGCCGCCAGCGCGGCGCACAGCGGCCAGGCCGCCCATCGGTTCAGTGCATTCATTGGCGTGGGTTCCCGAAGATGATGGCGTTGGGCCTTTCCTCGAGCTGCTCGCTCAAGGAGCGCAGGCTGCGCGCCGCCTGTGAAAGATCCTTGATCGCGGCCTCGAAATCGCCGCGCAGCGGCGCGCCCGGTGCCGCGACGTCCGCCAGCCGTTCCATCGCGAGCTTGGCGGTTTCCGAGGCCTGCCGGGCGCCGACCAGGGTGCGCTGCAATTCCGGCTGGGCCGCGAGCACCGTCTGGCGCGAGGTGTCGGCCAGCTGCGTGATCGATCGCAGCGTGGTTTCCGAGCTGCCCTGCAGCTGGCGGATGGCCTCGGTCGCGGCCGTCAGCGTCTTGCGCGATTCGGCGCCGGTCAGCTGCAGCTCCTTCGCGGCACCGCCGAGCACGTCCTTGGCGCCGTCCAGCGTGTGCTGCACCGACACCAGCGTGGTGCTCAGCTCCTGCACCGCCTGGCGAATTTCCGCCACCGTGTCGTGCAGCGGCAGGTTGGCGACCTGGTCGATCAGGGCCCCGAACCGGTCCGCCACCGCCGGGATCTCGGGCGCGCCCGGGCCGCCCAGCAAGGTGGCCGGCGTGTCGGGCAGGAAGTCGAGCTCGATCGCCTTCTGGCCGGTCACCACGCTCTGCGAAGCCAGCCGGGCGCGCAGCCCGCGCTGCACCAGGTCCGGCAGGTCGGGGGCCTTGTTCTCGGTGACATGGGTCAGGTGCAGGGCCGTGGGCTGCAGCCGGAGCGTGACCGGGACCGTGGTCTTCAGCGAAGCGGCGTCCATCTGGATGCCGATGTCCGTCACCTGCCCGATCGTGACGCCGCGGAAGGTCACGGGCGCGCCGACCGACAAGCCGCTCACGTTGCCCTGGTAGTACACGCGGGCCTTCTGCTGCCGGGTGAACAGGTCGTTGCCGCCGAGCCAGAGGATGGCCGCGATGGTGATGGCGAAGGCGGCGACGACGAAGCCGCCGATCAGCAGGGCGTTGCGTTTCATGGGGTGGCCTTGGGGGTGGAGGCAGGTGCGGCCGGGGGCGGCACCTCCCGATGGAGAAAGGCATGGACCGTCGGATGCACATCCTGGCGGGCCAATTCTCGCGGGCAGCCGTGCGCGATCGGGCGCTTGCTGTCGGCGTCGAGGAAGATGCCGTCGTCGGCGATCGCGAACAGGCTCGGCAGCTCGTGGCTCACGAAGACCACGGCCGCGCCGGTGCGGTGCCGGATGTCGAGGATCAGGTCGTCCAGCCGGCGCGAGCTGATCGGGTCCAGGCCGGCCGAGGGTTCGTCGAGGAACAGCAGCGGGGGCTCGGCGGCGATGGCGCGCGCGAGGCCGGCGCGCTTCTTCATGCCGCCGCTCAGCGACGACGGATAGAAGTCCGCGAACTCGCCCAGCTCGACCCATTCGAGCACCTCCCGCGCCTTGCGCTCGCGCTGCTTCGCATCGAGGCGGGTCTGGCGCGCGAGCGGCAGGCAGACGTTTTCCAGCACCGTCATCGACGACCACAGCGCGGCGCTCTGGAACAGCATGCCGAAGCCCGAGCGCAGCGCGGAACGCTGCGCATCGTCGCTGGCCCAGAAGTCGACGCCGCTGTAGGTCACGCTGCCGGCCGCCGGCGGCAGCAGCCCCACCAGGTGCCTGAGCAGCGTGCTCTTGCCGCAGCCGCTGCCGCCCATGACGGCGAAGATGCAGCCCTTCTCGACCTTGAGCGACACGTCCTTCTGGATCAGCCGATCGCCGAACTGCATGACGAGCTGGTCCACCGCGAGCAGGCTCATGTCAATGTTCCACCGCGCTGTCGGGTGACCCGCGGCGTATGAAACCGGCGCATTCCGATACCAGGGATACCGCGGAACCGGCTTTTCCGGGCCGCCGGTATCGCCCCCTGGAGGGGCTGAGGTCCGCGGCTCCAAGCCTGCCTGCGCAGGCTTGGACGGATCCGAAGAGCCGCTGCCTGTGGCAGCGACTCGGGGCGCCGCAGGCGCTTCGGGGGTGCTTCATATATCCAGGGCGTTGGCGCACATGGCGAAGATGGCGTCGAGCACGATGATGCCGACGATGCTGGTCACCACCGCACCGGTGGTCGCCACGCCGACGCCGGCCGCGTTGCGCTGGGCGCGCAGGCCGTAGTAGCAGCCGACCATGCCGACCAGGGCGCCGAAGGTGAGCGACTTGCCGATACCCAGGCCCAGATGGGTCCAGGTCAGCGCCTCGGCCGTGCGCTGCATGTAGGCGGCGCCGGACACGTCGAGCATGGCGGCCGACACGATCATGCCGCCCAGCAGGCCGGCCAGGCAGGCGAAGATGTAGAGCAGCGGCATCATCAACAGCAGCGAAGCGACGCGCGGCAGCACCAGGAAGTCGATCGCGGTCAGGCCCAGCACCTCGAGCGCATCGACCTCCTCGTTGGCCTGCATCGTCGCGATCTCGGCGGCGAATGCGGCGCCGGTGCGCCCGGCGATGACCACGGCCGTGATGATGGCCGCCATCTCGCGCGCGACCGCGATGCCCACCAGGTCGGCGACGAAGATGCCGGCGCCGAACTTGGCGAGCTGGACCGCGCCCACGAACGCCAGGATGGCGCCCACCAGCAGATTCACGACCAGGACGATCGGCACCGCCCTTGCGCTGCAGTCGGCCAGGACGCGCCCGAGGTCCTCGCGGCGGAAGGTCCAGCGGCCGCGCAGCGCGGCAGCGGCCGACAGCAGCACCTCGCCGAGGAAGTGCAAGGGCCGCTCGAGCGGGCCGACGGCCGATCGCGCGAGGGCGCCGAGGCTTTGGCGTTGGGGGAGGGGAGAGGTCATTCGACGGACAACGATTGTCCGTCGATGGTAGCGAATGGCTCGGGCCGTGCCGCTCAGACCGTGCCGGCTACCACTCGCCGACTTCGCGCAGGCGCTGATCGGGCTCCAGCCGATCGAAGCGCTCCCGGGCCCGCAACGCCTGGCGCCGATCGGTCCCGACCAGCTTGCCCAGCTTGCGCGAGAGCGCTTCGGCGATGGAACGCCGCGCCGTGGGCTGTGGCGTGCGGCCGGCGCGGATCGGGCGGTTGCGGCTGTTCATGGTCGTTTCCTCGGGGTGTGCCTTGATCATCCTGAATAACGGCGTCATGTCGATGACGGAACTCCCCCGCGAGACAACTGCGGCGGCCGGATCGTGCATATCGCACATCGGGCGTCGCTGCTTTCGAACATCGCCGGCCGAGGCGAACCCTGGGGCTTACCACTAGAGACTGAAGCTGCCGCATCTCCTTATAGTCTGCCGATCGTTTGGTTAACGATCGTTAGGACAAAATGGGTGCATTCGATTCCGTCTCGCTGGCGCAGCTGATCCAGCTCGGCCTGCAGGGCATTTCCACCGGCGCGATCTACAGCCTGGTCGCGCTCGGCCTGGTGCTCGGCTACAAGGCCACCGAGGTGCTCAACTTCGCACATGGCGACGTGCTGATGCTGTCGTCCTTTGCGGCCTGGTACTTCATCGTCGAGGCCGGCCTGTCGTTCTGGCTCGCGCTGCCGCTGGTGGTGCTGCTGGCCGCGGCGCTGTGCTGGATGCTCGAAGCCCGGGTGATGCGCGCCATCGTCGGCCAGCCGCAGTTCGCGGGTGTCATGCTGACCATCGGCATCGGCTTCATGATCCGAGGCGGCACCAGCATGGTGTTCGGTCCCGATTCGCGCAGCTACCCGACGCCCTGGACCGAACGCACGACCCCGATCGCCGGCGCCGTGGTGGCCGACCTCAACCTGGTGATCATCGCGGCCGCGCTCGGCGTGACGGCGCTGCTCTTCGTCTTCCTGCAGCGCACCGCACTGGGCGTCGCGATCCAGGCTTCGTCGCAGAACCAGCTGGCCTCCTACCTGTGCGGCGTGCGGGTCAAGCGCCTCAACTCGCTGGTGTGGTCGATCTCGGGCGCCATCGCGGCGCTCTGCGGCGTCCTGCTGGCGCCGATCTCGCTGGTCGACCTGGGCCTGTGGTTCGTGATGCTCAAGGCACTGGCGGCGCTGGTGCTCGGCGGCTTCGGCAGCGTGCCCGGCGCCATCCTCGGCGGCCTGCTGATCGGGCTGATCGAGCAGTTCTCGGGCGTCTACCTGCCCGACGGCTTCAAGGATGTCATGCCCTACCTGGTGCTGATCGCGGTGCTGGTGTTCTTCCCGCGGGGGTTGATCGGCGAAGCGCACGGGAGGCGCGTATGAGCAGGGACAATTGCCAGACCCGCTACGCCGAGGGCCGCGCGCTGCTGCGCACGCGCGAGCAGCGCCTGCTGTACGGTGCGCTCGCCGCCGCGCTGGTGGCCGCGCCCTTCGCGATGCCGACCTTCTATGTCGGCGAGGCCTCGTTCATCTTCATCATGTGCATCGCCAGCCTGGGGCTCATGACACTGACCGGCTTCACCGGACAGGTGTCGCTCGGGCAGGCGGCCTTCCTGAGCATCGGCGCTTACACGCATGCGCAGCTGCTGACGCTGGGCCTGCCGCTGCCCTTGTCGCTGCTGGCCGCCGGCACCGCGGCCGGGCTGGCGGGCTTGCTGGTGGGCCTGCCGGCGATCCGCGTCTCGGGCCTGCACCTGGCGGTGGTGACGCTGGCCTTCGCGATCGTCACCGAGCATGTCGTGGGCCGCTGGAGATCCGTCACCGGCGGCCACAGCGGCCTCGCGGTGCCCGACCCGGTGCTGTTCGGCCTGAGCCTGGGGGCGCCGCGGCCGTTCTACTACCTGTGCCTGGCGGTGCTCGCGCTGGTGCTGTGGCTGCTGCTCAACCTGATGCGCTCGGCCACTGGCCGTGCCTTCGTCGGCGTGCGCGACTCCGAGGCCGCGGCGCAGGGCCTGGGCATCCACGTGGCGCGCACCAAGGTGCTGGCCTTCGTGATCTCGGCCAGCGTGTCGGGCGTGGCCGGCGCGCTGCTGGCGCACCAGACGCAGTTCATCACGCCCGAGGGCTTCGGTCTCGCGCTCTCGCTGCAGCTGGTGCTGATGGTCTTCATCGGCGGCATGGGAAGCCTGCGCGGCGCCATCTTCGGGGCGCTGCTGATCGGCATGCTGCCGTCGCTGATCTCGCTCATGAAGCCGCTGCTGCCGGCGCGCATCGGCAGCCAGTTCGGGCTCGAGCTGTTCGTCTACGGCGCGGTGCTGGTGTTCTTCGTGCTGCTCGAGCCGCGCGGCCTCAACGGCCGCTGGCTGCGCATTCGCGGCGCGCTGGCCGAGTTCCCGCTGCGCCAGCGCGCCGGCTTCAAGCGCCAGAAGGCCTACATGCGATCGGAGCGTGCCTGATGGCCTTCTTCGAAGTCGATCGGCTCAGCCTGTCCTTCGGCGGCGTGCGCGCGGTGCGCGACGTCAGCTTCGAGGTCGCCGAGGGCGAGGTGTTCGCGATCATCGGGCCCAACGGCGCCGGCAAGACCTCGGTCTTCAACCTGATCACGCGGGTGTTCGATGCCAGCGGCGGCGCGGTGCGGCTGCGGGGCCGCGACATCACCCGGGTGGCGCGGCACGACGTGGTGCGCCACGGCATCGCGCGCACCTTCCAGAACATCGAGCTGTTCGAGGGCGCCACCGTGCTCGACAACCTGATGCTGGGCCGCCATTCGGCGCCGCACGGCAGCCTGTTCGCGCAGCTGCTCGACCTGCCGGTGGTGCGGCGCGCCGAGAACGCCACGCGCGAGGTGGTCGAGGACGTGATCGCGCTGCTCGAACTCGCGCCATACCGCATGAGCCTGGTCGCCGGGCTGCCCTACGGCATCCGCAAGGTCGTCGAGCTCGGCCGCGCGCTGGCGGCCGGGCCGAAGCTGCTGCTGCTCGACGAGCCGGCCTCCGGCCTCAACCCCGAGGAGACCCACGAGCTCGCGCACTGGATTCGCGACATCCGCGACGCGCTCGGCATCACCGTGGTCATGGTCGAGCACGACATGTCGCTGGTCTCGGCGGTGGCCGACCGCGTGCTGGTGATGGAGCAAGGCCAGCGGCTCGCGCTCGGCACGCCGGCCGAAGTGCAGTCCGATCCGCGAGTCATCGCTGCCTACCTGGGAGCATAGGATGAAACACCCCCGAAGCGCCTGCGGCGCCGCCCCCTCGAGGGGGCGATACCAGCGGCCCGGCAAAGCCGGTTCCGCGGTATCCCTGGCTTTTGGCTGCGCCGGTTTCATGCGCCGCGGGTCATGCGGTCACGTGGTGGAGCACTCGACATGACTGCACTGCTGAGCGTACGCAACATCGAGACCTGGTACGGGCCGGTCAACGCCCTCCGCGGCATCAGCCTCGAGGTCGAGGCCGGCCGCATCGTCTGCGTGCTGGGCGCCAACGGCGCCGGCAAGACCACGCTGCTGAACACCATCGCCGGCGTGATCGACCCGGCCAAGGGCAGCATCGAGTTCGAGGGCCAGCGCATCGACGGCCGCGATGCCGACGAGGTGGCGCGCGCCGGCGTCGTGCTGGTGCCCGAGGGCCGGCAGGTGTTCACTTTCCTGAGCGTGATCGAGAACCTGCGCATGGGCGCTTTCGCACGCCGCCGTGACCCGCAAGTGGCACGCGACATCGAGCGCGTGTTCGAGTGGTTCCCGCGGCTGAGGGAACGCAGCGCCCAGGCCGCCGGCCTGCTCTCGGGGGGCGAGCAGCAGATGGTGGCGATCGGCCGTGCCTTCATGGGCCGGCCGCGCCTGCTGCTGCTCGATGAGCCTTCGCTGGGGCTGTCGCCGCTGTTCACCAAGGAGATCTTCGCGATCGTGCAGCGCATTCGCAGCGAGACGAACACCGCGGTGCTGGTGGTGGAGCAGAACGCCGCCATCGCACTGGCCACCGCCGACGACGGCTACATCGTCGAGCTTGGCCGCATCGTGGCGGCCGACAGCTGCGCCAGGCTGCGCGAGCGCGACGACGTGCGCGATTTCTATCTCGGCGGCGCTGCCGCCCATGCGGTGGCCGGTGCCGAGCCGGGCCTGCGGCCACAGCGCCGGCGTGACAGCTGGCGCTAGCCGCCGGTCCTGTCTTTCATCCCACCCTCACTTCAGGAGACATCCATGAGCCTTCGCCGTCGCACCCTGCTGAGTTCCGGCCTGGCCGGCCTCGCGCCCGCCTTTCTCACCGCGCCTGCCCGCGCCGCGGGCGTCAGTGGCAGCGAGATCGTGCTCGGCACGCACCTCGACCTGTCGGGTCCCGCGGCCATCACCATGCCGCCGATCCGCAACGGCCTGCAGATGCGGGTCGACGAGGCCAACGAGGCCGGCGGCATCCACGGCCGCAAGCTGCGCTTCGTGATCGAGGACAACGGCAGCCAGCCGCCGCAGGCGGTGCGTGCGGTCGACAAGCTCATCCGGCGCGACGAGGTGTTCGCGATGCTGTGCCCCTTCGGCTCGGGTCCGGGCGTGGCGACGGTGAAGAAGACGGTCGACGCCGGCGTGATCTGCTTCGCGCCCTACGGCGCGGCCTCGCTGATCCGCAAGGCCTCGGGCGACTCGCCGCTGCTGTTCACGGCCAACCTGCACTACGACACGACCACCGCCGCCGGCCTCAAGTGGACCCTGGCCAAGCTCGGCAGCAAGAAGGTCGGCTTCATCTACCAGGAGGGACCTTTCGGCGACCTGGTCGGCAAGGGCGTGAAGGACGCGCTGGCGGCCAAGGGCATGACGCTGGCCGCGGAAGCCGGCTACAAGGTCGGCGACATCGACTTCTCGTCGCAGGTGGCGCGCATGAAGGCCGCGGGCGTCGACCTGATCGTCGGGGCGACCACGACGCGCGAGACCATCGCGGTCTCGGCGGAGGTGAAGAAGCTGGGCTGGACCGGCGTCAACGTGCTGACCGCGAGCCCGGGCCGCGCCGGCACCACCGTCAGCATCGGCAAGGCCTCGGTCGAGGGCCTCTACGGCGTCGGCGGCTGGCGCATCACGCCGGCGGCCGAGCAGGACGCTGCGCACAAGCGCTGGTCCGACAGCTACCGCAAGCGCTTCAACATGGAGCCCGACGACGTGGCGCTGATCTTCTACGACTATGCGTCCTGGTTCCTGCAGGGCGTGGAGGCCACCGGCAAGGAGCTGACGACCGACAGGCTCGTGAAGACGCTGCAGGCGTCGAGCTTCAAGGGCCAGTCGTCCTACGACACGCAGCGCTTCAAGGACAACCACGTCGACCCCGAGTGGTGCCGCGTCGAGCAGGTGGTCAACGGCCAGTGGACGCCGCGCTCGGAGATCATCGACCCGGCCGAGAGCAGCCTGTGAGCAGCGCGGCCCTCACGCTGCCGCAGGCCTGGCGGGCGCGCTGCGAGGCGCAGCCGGCGCAGGTCGCGATGCGGCACAAGCGGCGCGGCATCTGGCGGCCGGTGGCGTGGAGCGAGTTCTTCGCCACGGCGCGTGCCATCGGGCTGGCGCTCGACCGGCTCGGCCTGGCGCCCGGCGAGGTCGTGACGCTGGTGTCGGAGAGCCGGCCCGAATGGCTCTTCGTCGACATGGCGGCGCAGGCGATGGGTTTCGTGAGCCACGCGGTCTATCCGACCTGTTCGGCGCGGCGCATCGGCCGCCATCTGGCGGCCGCCGGCACGCGGGTCGCCTTCGTCGAAAACGCCGAGCAGGCGGCGAAGCTGCTGGCGTCGGCCCAGCCGTTGTCGAGGCTCGCGCGCGTGGTGGTGTTCGAGGAGCGCGGGCTGCGCGAGCTGGATGACCCGCGGGTGATCGGTCTCGGCGCCTTCATGGCCGTGAACGAGACGCGGCCCGAGGCGCTGTTCGAACAGCGCCTCGCGGCCGGGCAGGGCGGCGACATCGGCTTTCTCGTCAGCACCGCCGGCAGCACGGGCACGCCGCGCATCGCTGCCGTCACGCAGGCCACGGCGCTGCGGCAGGCGGCCGAAATGCGGGCCACGCTCGGGGCGCAGGACGGTGATCGGATCCTGTGCTTCGTGCCGATGGCCAATGCGGCCGAGCGCATGTTCGCGGCCGTGCTGCCGGTGCTCGGCGACTGCCTGGTGCATTTTCCGGAGAGCCCGGCCACCGTCGGCAATGACCTGCGCGAAGTCGAGCCGCACTGGGTGCATGCGCCGCCGCGCTTCTGGGAGCGGCTGAAGTCGCGCACCGAGAGCGCGGCGCTTCGAAGCGCGCCCCGTGTGCGCCGGCTCTATCGCCGCAGCGTCGACGGCACGGGTACGGGCTGGCTGCAGCGCGCGGCACGGCGGCAGGTCCGGCGCTCGCTCGGCCTGGCGCGTGCGCGGCAGGTGTTCAGCGGCGGCGCAGCGGCGGCGGCGTCGCTCGCCCGCTGGTACCAGGGCATCGGTGTGCCGATGGCCGATCTGTACCAGAGCGCCGAGACCTGCGGGCCTTGCCTGCTGCTGCCGTCGATGGCGCGCATCGCCGGCGATGGCGAGCTCCAGCTCCAGCCCGTGGCCCTCGCGGCCGGCTATTGGCATGAAGGCGACTTGCAGCCGCTCGCGTCGACGCACGATGGCTGGCTGCACACCGGCGACCTCGCGGTCAGCGATGCAGCCGGCGCGTTGCGCGTGGTCGGGCGCCTGTCGGAATCCTTCGCGACGGCGTCGGGCGAGCGCGTTGCGCCCGGCGCGATGGAGGCGGCGCTGCAGGCCAGCGCCTTCATCGCCGGCGCCATGCTGGTCGGTGCGCGGCGCAGTCATTGCGCCTGCCTGGTGTCGCTCGAAGAAGAGAGCGTGCTGACCTACGCGCAGAGCCAGGGCATCCCGTTCACGGATTACGCAAGCCTGGTGCTGCGACCGGAGGTGACCGCGCTGGTGCAGGCCGAGATCGACCGGCTCAATGCCTCGCTCGCGGAGGGCCGCCGGATCCGAAGCTTCGGTGTGCTTTTGCGCGCGCTGTCGGTCCACGACGAGGAGATGACGCCGGCCTTGCGCATCCATCGCCGTCGGGCCGAGCGCAGCTTTTCCGAGCAGATCGAGGCGCTCTACAGCGCTTGAATGCAAAAAGCCCGGGCAGCCTCGCTGGCGAGGGGCCCGGGCTGTGCCATGCGTGCGCGACTCAGGCCGGCTGCGCTCCGAGCATGCCGGCCAGCCGTGCCGTGATCAGGCCATGGGCCTGGTCCATGATGCGGTCGATCAGCGCCTTGACCGTCGGCACGTCGTGGATCAGCCCGGCCACCATGCCGCAGCTCCAGGCGCCGGCGTCCATCTCGCCCTCGACCATCACGCGCGGATAGACCCCGGCGACCTGGTCGTAGACGTCGGAGATCTGCAGCGCCGCGCCCTTCTCGCGCTCGATCTGCAGGATGCGTTCGACGCCGGCGTTGTTCAGCACGCGCTCCGTGTTGCGCAGCGGGCGCATCACGAGGCGCGTGTCGAGCTCGCTCGCGGTCACGATCGCCTGCTTGACGTTGTCGTGCACCGGCGCCTCCTTCGTCGCGATGAAGCGCGTGCCCATGTTCATGCCCTCGGCGCCCAGCGCCAAGGCCGCCACCAGGCTGCGGCCGTCGGCCATGCCGCCCGAGGCGACGAAGGGAATGCGCAGTTCCTCGGCCGCGCGCGGTAGCAGGATCATGTTGGGCAGGTCGTCCTCGCCCGGATGGCCGCCGCATTCGAAACCGTCGACGCTGACCGCGTCGCAGCCGATCGCCTCGGCCTTGAGTGCATGCCGCACCGAGGTGCACTTGTGGATCACCTTGATGCCGGCCGCCTTGAGCGCCGGCATGTAGGCCTCGGGGCTGCGCCCGGCGGTCTCGACCACGCGGATGCCGCCCTCGGCGATCGCCGCGATGTACTCGGGGTAGGGCGGCGCCGAGAAGGTCGGCAGGAAGGTCAGGTTGACGCCGAAGGGCTTGTCGGTCAACTCGTGGCAGCGGGCGATCTCCTTGGCCAGCAGCTCGGGCGTCTTCTGCGTCAGGCCGGTGATGAGGCCGAGCCCGCCGGCGTTGGACACCGCGGCGGCCAGCTCGGCGAAGCCGACGTAGTGCATGCCGCCCTGGATGATCGGGTGCTGGATGCCGAAGAGTTCGGTGATGCGTGTCTTCATGTGGTTGTGTCGCTTGTCTCGGTGAAGGGGATGCGGAAAGCCGAATGCCTACCAGCGTTCCATGTAGGGCCGCAGGTCGAGCTCGAAGGTCCAGGCGTCGCGCGGCTGCGCGTGCAGGTGCCAGTAGTTGTCGGCGATGTGCTCGGGCTTCAGGATGCCGTCCTGGTCCTTCAGCGCGTAGCGCTCGGGGAAGCTGGTGCGGATGAACTCGGTGTCGATCGCACCGTCGACCACGACGTGCGCGACGTGGATGTTCTGCGGCCCGAGCTCGCGCGCCATGCTTTGCGCCAGTGCGCGCAGCGCGTGCTTGGCACCGGCGAAGGCGGCGAAGTTGGCGGCGCCGCGCAGGCCGGCCGTGGCGCCGGTGAAGAGGATGGTGCCGCGGCCGCGCGTCACCATGCGCTTGGCCACCTCGCGGCCGTTGAGGAAGCCGCCGAAGCAGGCCATCTCCCAGATCTTGAAGTACTTGCGCGCCGTCTCCTCGAGGATGCTGCAGGGCACGTTGGCGCCGATGTTGAAGACCATCACCTCGATCGGGCCGTGCTCGCGCTCGACCTGTTCGATGAGCGCGATCACGTCCTCTTCCTTGCGGGCATCGCTGCTGTAGCCGAAGGCCTGGCCGCCGCTGGCGCGGATGGCGTCGACCGTGGGCTGCAGCTTGTCGGCCGAGCGCCGCGTGAGGCAGGCGATGTAGCCCTCCCTGGCGAAACGGGCCGCGATGGCACCGCCCGTTGCATCGCCGGCGCCGATCACCAGCGCGACTTTTCCTTGACCTTGGGACTCCGCCATTGTGTCTCCTTCGATTGATGAATGACCGTT
Organism: Variovorax sp. P1_G12; assembly: GCF_056405555.1. Classification (NCBI taxonomy): domain Bacteria; kingdom Pseudomonadati; phylum Pseudomonadota; class Betaproteobacteria; order Burkholderiales; family Comamonadaceae; genus Variovorax; species Variovorax sp. P1_G12. The sequence goes on from NZ_JBFUBW010000018.1 coordinate 101,262, forward strand.
TAACTAAACGAACGTTAATCAAAGGGGCAAGGCGTGTCAAGCACCGACGCGCGAACCCGCGCCAATCCCTCAGGCCTTCTTGTGGCCCGGCGAGGTCGCGCAGGGGTGCTCGAGCGCGTACGCCTGGTCGATGAAGCGGCGGCTCGCGGCCAGCAGTTCCTTGCGCGTCTTCTCGCTCTCGACCGAACGCGCCAGCACGACGGCGCCGACGCACTGGGCGATCAGCGCCCAGGCGCCGTCGGAGTCGCCGATGCGGTCGCTCCAGTTCTTCTGCGTGCGCTTGAGGCTGGCCTCCACGGCGCGGCGCACCTCGGGGCCGGCGCGCGCGATCTCGGGGCCGAGCGCCGTCAGCGCGCAACCCTTGTCGGGGTTGTCGACGTGGAAGCTGCTGAGATAGCCGCGCAGGCAGCGCGCCACATGGTCGGCCGGCGAGTCCTCGTTGCCGGCGAGCATGTCGGCGCTGTTCTCGACCTCTTCCTCGATCAGCGCCTCGAACAGCGCCTGCTTGGACGGGAAGTGGCTGTAGAAGGCGCCGCCCGTCATGCCGATGGCGCCCATCAGCGCATCGACGCCGGTGGCTTCGAAGCCGCCGCTCTTGGCGATCGCTCGGCTGCTGGCGAGCAGCTTCTCGCGGACTTCTTGTTTGTGGGTGGCGGAGTAGCGCATGGGAGGCCTCGGTGGGAACCCTTGTTGACAATCAAAAAACAATAACATAACTTCCGTTCACCTAACGACCGTTTATTAAAGGATCACCGATGGGAAAGACCGTGGCGTTTTATTTCGATGTGGGAAGTCCGGCTTCGTACCTGGCGTGGACGCAGTTGCCACCCCTGTGTGCCGCGGCCGGCGCCGAGCTGGTCTACAAGCCGATGCTGCTGGGCGGCGTCTACCAGGCCACGGGCAACGCATCGCCCGGCGCCATACCGGCCAAGGGCCGCTACACGGTGCGCGACTACGAGCGGCATGCGCGCAAGTACGGCGTGCCCTACCTCAACAACCCGCACTTCCCGATCATCACGCTGTTCCTGATGCGCGCCGTGACCGGCGTGCAGTTGCGCGAGCCCGAGCGCCTGCAGGCGCTGCTGGCGGCCGTGTTCAAGGCGATGTGGATCGATGCGCTCGACCTCAACCAGCCGGCGCTCACCGCGAAGACGCTGGCGGATGCCGGCTTCGCGCCCGAGGCGATCCAGGCGCTGGCAGCCGACCCCGAGGTCAAGGCGGTGCTCAAGGCGACCACCGACGAGGCCGTCGCGCGCGGCGTCTTCGGCGCGCCGACCACCTTCGTCGGCGACGAGATGTTCTTCGGCCAAGACCGCATGGACATGATTCGCGAAGAGCTCGCGCGCTGAGCGCATCGAACACGACATCAGGAGACACCATGGAACAACGACGCTGGCATGCAGCCTATCCGCCCGGGATGGACACCGATATCGACCTGCCTGCGGGCGAGACGCTGGCGGCCATGCTCGACCGCTCGATCGCGTCGTTCGGCGATCGCATCGCGGTGACGGCGGGCAGCGAATCGCTGACCTATGCAGAGCTCGGACGGCTGTCGGATCGGCTCGCGGCGCATTTCGCCAAGGCCGGCCTGCGCCAGGGCGACCGCGTCGCGCTGATGCTGCCCAACGGGCTCGCCTTCCCGATCGCGATGGCCGCGATCTTGCGCAGCGGACTGGTCGGCGTGCCGGTGAATCCGCTCTACACGCCGCGCGAGCTCGCCCATCAGCTTCTGGATGCCGGCGTGCGCTGCATCGTGCTGGCCGAGACGCTGCGCGAGGCGCTCGAAAGCGTGATCCTCGAAGCGGGCGTCGAGCAGATCCTCACGGCGCCGACGGCCGGACTGCTGGCCGCGATCGGTGCCGAAGGCGGCAGCGCTGCCGGCGGCACGGGCCGGGCCATGCCGCTTGCGGCTGCGATCGCGCAGGCTGGCGATCTGCCGGTGCCGTCGATTCGGATCGAGCCCGGCGACGCGGCATTTCTCCAGTACACGGGCGGCACCACGGGCCTTTCGAAGGGCGCGGTGCTCACGCATCGCAGCGTCGGTGCCGGCGTGCTGCAGTCGCTCAGCTGGATGCGGCTCGCGGTCGACACCCGCGAATGGTCGGTGGTGGCGCCGCTGCCGCTTTATCACATCTATCCGCTGCAGGTGTCGCTGATCACCTTCCAGCTCGGCGGCGTGATGCGGCTGGTCGCGAACCCGCGCGACCCGGGCGCGGTGATCGCCGAGATGAAGCGCGCGCCGTTCCTGGTCTTCATCGGCGTCAACACGCTGTTCAACGCGCTGGTCAACGCGCCCGAGCTGTCGACGGTCGACTTCAGCGGCACCGGACTCGTGGTCGGCGCCGGCGCCTCGATCCAGCAGGCGGTGTCGCAGCGCTGGCATGCGGCCGGCGGCCTGCCGATCACCGAGGCCTACGGGCTCACCGAGACCTCGCCTTCGGCCACCTTCAACCCGCCCGGGCGCAACGGCTCGATCGGCATCCCGGTGCCGTCGACCGATGCCCGCGTGGTCGACGACGACGGTCGTCCGGTGGCGGACGGCACGCCGGGCGAGCTGCTGCTCAAGGGCCCGCAGCTGTTCGCGGGCTACTGGAAGCGCGAGGACGAGAGCCGCAAGGCGCTGACCGAGGACGGCTTCTTCCGCACCGGCGACGTGGTGGTGGCCGACGCCACCGGCGCGATGACCATCGTCGACCGCAAGAAGGACATGATCCTGGTGTCGGGCTTCAACGTCTATCCGAACGAGATCGAGGCGGTGGTCGCGATGCACGAGGGCGTGCTCGAGTGCGCCTGCATCGGCCAGCCCGACGAGCGCTCCGGCGAGGCGCCGCACCTGTTCGTGGTGCGGCGCAGCGAGGCCTTGACGACCGGCGAGGTCGAGGCGCACTGCCGCGCCAACCTGGCCGGCTACAAGGTGCCGCGGCAGATCAGCTTCCTGCAGGCGCTGCCGAAGTCGACGGTCGGCAAGATCCTGCGCCGCGAGCTGCCTCCGTCATGAGCGGATACGGCTACACCGCCCCGCTGCGCGATCTGCGCTTCGTGCTGCACGAGTTGCTCGACGTCTGCGCCACCATGCCCGGCGCAGGCGACGAGGCGCTCGACCCCGACACGCTCGACCAGATCCTCGAAGCTGCCGGCACCTTCGCCTCCGAGGTCATCGCGCCGCTCAACGGCAGCGGCGATCGCGAGGGCTGCCGCATGCCGGCCCCGGGCGTCGTCCAGACGCCGGCGGGATTCCGCGAGGCCTACGACCGCTTCTGCTCAGGCGGCTGGACCGCGCTGGCCTGCGACCCCGCGCACGGCGGTCAGGGCATGCCCTCGGTGCTCGACAACGCGCTGTACGAGATGTTCTGCGGCGCCAACATGGGCTGGGCCGCCTACCCGGGCATGTCGCACGCGGCCTACACTTGCCTCGCGAGCAACGGCGATGCCGCCCAGCAGGCGCTCTACCTGCCGCGCATCGCCTCGGGCGAATGGGCCGGCACCATGTGCCTGACCGAGCCGCACGCGGGCACCGACCTGGGCCTGCTGCGCACCCGCGCCGAGGCGCGCGGCGACGGGACCTACGCGGTCACCGGCACCAAGATCTTCATCTCGGGCGGCGAGCAGGACCTGACGGCCAACATCGTGCACCTGGTGCTGGCGCGGCTGCCCGATGCGCCGCCGGGCGTGAAGGGGATTTCGCTCTTCATCGTGCCGAAGTTCCTGCCCACGGCCGAAGGCGGCATCGGCCATCGGAACGCGCTGGCCTGCGGCTCGATCGAGCACAAGATGGGCATCCACGGCAACGCCACCTGCACCATGAACTTCGACGGTGCCAGCGGCTGGCTTCTGGGCGAGCCCAACCGCGGCCTGGCGGCGATGTTCGTGATGATGAATCATGCGCGCATCGTGGTGGGGGTCAACGCGATCGGGCTGATGGAGGCGGCCTACCAGAAGGCGCTGGGCTATGCCAGGGACCGCACGCAGGGCAGGGCGCCGGCGATGGCCGCGCGCAGCGGCCCGGCCGATCCCATCCTCGCGCACGCCGACGTGCGGCGCATGCTGCTGACCCAGAAGGCATACGTCGAGGGCGCGCGCGCATTCGCGCTGTGGGCCTCGCACCTGGCCGATGTCCCGCATCGCGGCGCGGACCAGGAGGAGCGCGAGCGATCGGCGATGCTGCTGGCGCTGGCGACGCCGATCGTCAAGGCCTTCTCGAGCGACCTCGCGGTCGAATGCACGAGCATGGCGATGCAGGTCTTCGGCGGCCACGGTTTCATCACCGACAACGGCGTCGAGCAGCACCTGCGCGATGCGCGGATCATCCCGCTCTACGAAGGCGCCAACGGCATCCAGGCGATGGACCTGCTGGGGCGCAAGGTGCTGGCCGATGGGGGTGCGGGGCTGGGTGTGTTCCTCGACATGGTCGAGCAGTTCGCGCAGGCGCAGGGCGAGGGCATGCGCGAGTTCGCCGAGCCCTTGAGCGACGCGGTGGCCCTGGCGCGCGGTACGGCACGCGAGCAGCTCGAGCGCACCGGCAGCGACGCCCACGCCGCGGGCGCGGCGGCCGTGCCCTTCCTGCGCCTGATGGGCCATGTGGCATTGGCCTGGATGTGGGCCCGCATGGCGGCCGTGGCGCTGGCGCGGCAGTCCCCGGGCGGCGATCCGATCTACGGCGCCAAGCTGGCGACCGCGCGCTTCTACTTCGAGCGGCTGCTGCCCGAGACGCAATCGCTGGCGGCCGTGCTCGGTGCGGATGCGTCGGCGTGGACGGCGGGGGAAATGGACTGGCTGTGAGGCAAAGGGCGCGACGCCCTACCCGTGCGAATGCCAAAGCACCGCGAAGAAGTGGCAGGCACTTCCCGCCAGCACGAACAGGTGCCAGACGGAATGCGCGAAGCGCACCTTGTTGTCGAACAGGAAGACCACCGCGCCGGCCGTGTAGGCCAGGCCTCCGGCCACCAGCCAGCCGAGCCCGGCGGCGCTCATGCGTTCGTGCAGCGGCACCGCGGCCGCCACGGCCATCCAGCCCATTGCCACATAGAGGCCGGTCGACCACAACGGATGCCGCAGCCGGTTGAACAGCTTGGCGCCGGCGCCCAGCGCCGCCGCGCACCAGATGGCGCCGAACAGCGCCCAGCCCCACGGGCCGCGCAGCACACCGAGCAGGAAGGGCATGTAGCTGCCGGCGATGAACAGGTAGATGGCCGCGTGATCCAGGCGGTTGAACCAGGCCTTGGCCCTGCCGAACGGCAAGGCGTGGTACAGCGTCGACACCAGGTACAGCAGGATCATCGTCCCGGCGAAGATGCTCGCGCCAACCACGGCGGCCGCGCCATGCTGCTGTGCGGCGCTGTACACCAGGATCGGCAGCGAGGCGATGGCCAGCAGCAGGCCCAGGCCGTGGCTCAGGGCGTTCATCACTTCTTCGGCAACCGTCTGGTCGCGTTCGGCGGCAATCATCCTGCAGGCCCTCAGCTGGCGGGGCCCTTGACCATCGCCATCGCCGAAGTGATCAAGGTCGACACCTCGGTCATGTGGCTCGGCACGATCAGCGTCGTCTTCGACTTGTCGGCCACCTTGCCGTAGGCCTGCAGCGCTTCCTCGGCGACCTTGAGCTGCACCGCCGATTGGCCGCCGGGCTTCTCGATGGCCTCGGCGATCCGGGCGATGGCGCCCGCGGTGGCTTCGGCCACGGCGCTGATCGCCGCGGCCTCGCCCTGCGCCTTGTTCACGACCGCCTGCTTCTCGCCTTCCGAGCGGGCAATGGCGGCTTCGCGCTCGCCGGTGGCGATGTTGATCTGTTCCTGGCGGCGTCCTTCGGAGGCCGCGATCAGGGCGCGCTTCTCGCGCTCGGCCGTGATCTGCGACTGCATGGCGTGCAGGATCTCCTTGGGCGGCGTCAGGTCCTTGATCTCGTAGCGCAGCACCTTCACGCCCCAGTTGAGCGCCGCCTCGTCGATCGCGGCCACCACCTGGGCGTTGATGATGTCGCGCTCCTCGAAGGTCTTGTCGAGCTCCAGCTTGCCGATCACGCTGCGCAGCGAGGTCTGGGCCAGCTGGGTGACGGCCACGATGTAGTTCGACGAGCCGTAGCTGGCGCGCATCGGGTCGGTGACCTGGAAGTACAGGATGCCGTCGACCGTGAGCTGGGTGTTGTCGCGCGTGATGCAGACCTGGCTCGGGACGTCGAGCGGCACCTCCTTGAGGCTGTGCCGATAGGCCACCCGGTCGATGAAGGGCACCAGGAAGTTGGCGCCGGGCAGCAGCGTGGCGTTGTACTTGCCCATCCGCTCGACCACCCAGGCGTGCTGCTGCGGGACGAACTTGACGGCTCTCGCGACGAACAGGATCGCGACGACGAGGAGAACGAGCGAAATTTCCATGAAGGCTTTCGGTAGTGATGGGTAGAGTTTTTTCGCGGTGCGTCAGCCGATGAACTCGACGACGAGGAAGTTGCCCTGCACGTCGACGATGCGATGGAGTCCGGGAACCGTGGGCGCGCCGGCCATGGGCTTGACCTGCCAGGTGGCGCCGCGGTAGCGGACCTCGGCCGTGCGGCCCTCGCTCCAGGCCGGGACCGTGACCTGTTCGCCGACGTCGATCTGCAGGTCGGACAGGCGCGCCTTCGGGCGGCGCGACGCGCGCAGGTACCAGCCGCCGACGAAGGCCATGCAGGCCACGGCGGCGCAGACGATCTGCGTCGGCATCGCGGCGCCGAGGTGGGCGGTCAGCGCGCCGACCGCGAAGCCGATCGCCACCAGCAGGGCATAGATGGTGCCGGTCACCAGTTCGAGGGCGACCAGCGCGAACGTCATCAACCACCAGAGCGTGGGGGCCGTCATATGCATCCTTTTCTGCGCCGGACAGCGGCGTGCCGCGAGGATAGCCCGTCGTTCGGTGCCCGCCTGCCGGGCAGGGCGATGCGAGCTGTTGACGAGACGCTTCTTGCGCTGGATCAGGGAAGTTCGGCAACGCGCGCGGAACGCGGATTGCACGACACCGAGTGCGGCCTCGCGGCCGCCTCGCCGAGGCCACCCGGGAAGGCGTCGGTCACAGCTACGTTACACTGCGCGCCGCTTGCAGCTTGCGTCGCAGGCTGCGCCGCCATAGGCAACATGGCGAAACCATCCATAGGAAATTTGAAGTGAACCGTATCGAACTGGTCGAGAAGATCGCCACCGCCCACAACGTCAGCAAGGCAGAAGCCGCGCGCATCCTGGAAACCGTCACTGGTTCCATCGTCGCTGCAGTGAAGAAGGGCGAGCCCGTCCAGCTGATCGGCTTCGGCACCTTCAAGCAAGTGGCACGCGCTGCTCGCACCGGCTTCAACCCCCAGGCGGGCGCCGCGATCAAGATCGCAGCCCAGAAGGTGCCGAAGTTCGTGGCCGGCGCAGCGTTCAAGGCTGCCGTCGACCCCAAGGCCGCCAAGCGCAAGGCCGACAAGGCTGCTGCGAAGCCGGTCGCCAAGAAGGCCGCCCCCGCCAAGAAGGCTGCCGCTGCTCCGGCCAAGAAGGCACGCAAGTAAGCCTGGCGTCCAGCAAGAAAGAACGGCCCCTCGGGGCCGTTTTTTTTGCTGTGAACGATGCTCAGGCCGGCGCCGGGCCGCCAGCGCGGCGCAGCAGCCGCAGGCCGTTGGCCACCACCAGCAGGCTCGCGCCCATGTCCGCGAACACCGCCATCCACATGGTCGCCGCGCCGAACACGGCCAGCGCGAAGAACACGACCTTGATCGCCAGCGCCAGGCTGATGTTCTGCCACAGCACCGCGTGGGTGCGGCGCGACAGGCGGATCGTCTCGGCGATGCGGCCGAGGTTGTCGTTCATGATCACCACGTCGGCCGCCTCCATCGCGGTGTCGGTGCCCGCCCCGCCCATCGCGAAGCCGATGTCGGCCCGGGCCAGGGCCGGCGCGTCGTTGATGCCGTCGCCGGCCATCGCGGTCGGGCCGTAGCGCTGCCGCAGGTCCTCGATGGCGCGCAGCTTCTCGTCCGGCAGCAGGCCGCCGCGCGCATCGCCGATGCCGGCCTCGCGGGCCACCGCCTGCGCGGTCGCCTGGTTGTCGCCGCTCAGCATCACGGGGGCCACGCCCAGGCGCTTGAGCTGCGCGATGGCTTCGATCGAGCTGGGCTTGATCGTGTCGGCCACCGCGAAGAGGGCGAGCACGCCGTGCTCGTCGGCGAGCAGCGTGACCGTGCGGCCCTGCGCCTCGAGCGCGCCGAGTTCGGCCTCGAGCGCGGGGTCGGCCTGCTGGCGCTCCTTGATGAGCCGATGGTTGCCCAGCACCAGCCGCCGGCCGTCGACCACGCCCTCGACGCCGCGCCCCAGCAGCGCCTTGAAGTCGTCCGCCTCGAGGGCCGGCTCCGCCAGGCCGGCCGCGATGGCTTGCGACACCGGGTGATCGGAGCGCGCCGCCAGGCTCTTGGCCAGCCGGTGTGCCCGGGCCTCGTCGGTCTGGCCCCACGGCCGGAATGCCACCAGCTTGGGCTTGCCCTCGGTGAGGGTGCCGGTCTTGTCGAGCGCCACCGCCTTCAGCAGGCGCGCGTTCTCCAGGTAGGTGCCGCCCTTGATCAGGATGCCGCGCCGCGCGGCCGATGCGAGGCCGCTCACCACGCTGACCGGCGTCGAGATCACCAGCGCGCAGGGGCAGGCGATCACCAGCAGCACCAGCGCCTTGTAGAGCGCGGCCAGCCAGGGCCAGCCCAGCAGCAGCGGCGGCAGCAGCGCGACCGCCACCGCCAGCGCGAACACCGCCGGCGTGTAGATCGCCGCGAAGCGATCGACGAAACGCTGGGTCGGCGCCCGGGTGCCCTGGGCTTCCTCGACCGCATGGATGATGCGCGCCAGCGTGGTGTCGCTGGCGGCCGCGGTGACGCGGAACTCGATCTCGCCGGCCTGGTTGATGGTGCCCGCGAAGACCGGATCGCCCGGGCCCTTGTCGACCGGAATGCTTTCGCCGGTGACCGGCGACTGGTCGATGCTGCTGTTGCCCCGCGTGACGACGCCGTCCAGCGCCACCCGTTCGCCGGGCTTGACGCGGGCGATCCTGCCGAGGGCGATCGCGCTGGCCTTGACGCGCAGCCACGCACCGCCGTCCTGCCGCACCTCGGCCTCGGCCGGTGCCAGGTCGATCAGGCCCTGGATCGCGTTGCGGGCGCGGTCGACCGCCCGGGCCTCGATCAGCTCGGCGATCGCGTACAGCGCCATCACCATGGCGGCCTCGGGCCACTGGCCGATCAGGAAGGCGCCGGTCACGGCCACCGACATCAGCGCGTTGATGTTGAGCCGGGCATGACGCAGCGCCGCCAGGCCCTTGGCATAGGTCTCGAGGCCGGCGAGCGCGATGGCCAGCGCAGCGATGGCCATCCCGGCGACCGTCCAGCCCAGCGTGTCCGGTGCGAAGTACGACACCCCTTCGGCCACGAGCGCTAAGCCCAGGGCGGCGGCCAAGCGCAGGTAGCCGCTGCCGCCGTCGTGGCCGTGCGCACGGTCGTCGCGCCGCGCGTCGGCTGCGGTGGGCGACGCGCCGGCGCCGACCCGCTCCGGCGCGAAACCGGCCTTGCGGATGGCCGCCAGCGCCTTCGGCAGCGCGTCGTCCGCGCCGTCGATCCTCAGGGTGCGCTGGCCGAGCTGGAAGTGCAGTCCGCGGATGCCCGCGATCGGCTCGACGGCGCGGCGGATCTCCGACTCCTCGGCGCTGCAGTCCATGGTCGGGATGCGGTAGGTGTTGGGCGCGCCCGGCCCGGGCGGCAAGGGTGCCGCGACCGCATGGTCGGCCGAACAGCAGGTCGCAGGGAGGGGAGAGGCCGGCGCGTGGCTGCCGGCGATGGAGGTTTCAGGTGTTCTTCTTGCCATGAAGCCATTGGGAACCCTGAAGTAACTTCAAGGTCAAGCCGCGTCCGAGGGCGCAGCTTCGAGCGGGTCGATGCGCCTCAGGCCGCGCCCGCTGTGGCTCTGCGTCCCGGCCCGCCCGCCGCGCTGCCCGCCCGCTGGAAGTCGTCGCTGTTCAGGCAGATCTCCGCCGCCGGATTCTCGCGATACCGGGCCGTGGCCATCGCGTCGATGGCGTCCGCATTGCGCGCATAGGCCAGCACCAGGTCGGCGTCGCGGTCCTCGGGCGCCTGGAAGCGCGCTTGCAGCGCCTCTTCGTCGATGCGGGCAATGATGCGGGCCCCGTCGTGGCCGTCGGGATAGATGGCGAACTGCACGCTGCCGGTCGCTGGATGAAAGATCGCTTCTGAAGCCATGATGGCGCTGTGGACTCGTGACTCGTGACTTGTTGCGGCAGTATCGCGCCCTGGGTGAGATTGCGATACACGCCCTATGGCCTAGGTCCTGTTCACCCTGTTTCCGGGAATCGCGTTGCCGTGCGAAGGGGCTGGATGCAGGCCCTGGATCCGCAGCAAGATGCGGACCAATTCACGGCGGCCGTCACAGATTGAGATGTTTGTTGTGCGCTTCAGGCCTCGCCAAGCATCCCGCGCTCTTCGATGAAGGCCACCACCTCGGCGAGGCCGGTGCGTGTCTTGAGATTGGTCATCACGAAGGGCCGCTGCTTGCGCATGCGCTTGGTGTCCGCCTCCATCACGCCGAGATCGGCGCCGACGTAGGGTGCGAGGTCGGTCTTGTTGATCACGAACAGGTCGCTCTTGGTGATGCCGGGGCCGCCCTTGCGCGGGATCTTCTCGCCGGCCGCGACGTCGATCACGTAGATCGTCAGGTCGGAGAGTTCCGGGCTGAAGGTGGCCGCCAGATTGTCGCCGCCCGATTCCACGAACACCACGTCGGCATCGGGAAACTGGACCAGCATGCGGTCGATCGCCTCGAGGTTGATCGAGGCGTCCTCGCGGATCGCGGTGTGCGGGCAGCCGCCGGTCTCCACGCCCATGATGCGCTCGGCCGGCAGCGCGCCGGCGACCGTTAGCAGGCGCTGGTCTTCCTTGGTGTAGATGTCGTTGGTGATCGCGATCAGGTCGTACTTGTCGCGCATCGCCTTGCACAGCATTTCGAGCAGGGTGGTCTTGCCGGAACCGACCGGGCCGCCGATGCCGACGCGCAGCGGCGGCAGCTTCTTGGTGCGGTGGGGGATGTGGTGGAGGGCGGAGGACATGGGTTATGCCTCGCGAGCAACGTGGGGGTTCATGGTCTTAGCTTCTGAAGAGGCGCGAGTACTGGGTTTCGTGACGGGCCGACAGCACGGCGAGCATCGGCGAGAAGGCCTGCCGCCCGTCATCCGAGAGTGTGATCGCATGAGCGACCGCCGTGGGGATTTCCGCCGCCAGGCGGCCGAGGATGCGTTGCCCCGCGCTCTGGCCGAGGGGTACCGCCTTGACCGCGGCGCCGACCATATTCTCGGCCCAGCCGAAGGCGAACGCCAGGCATGCATCGCGCGCGGGCGCTTCGGTGCGGCTGGCGGCAAAGGCGAAGGCGATCGGATAGCTGGCAGGCAGTGTCTCGAAGATGCTCGCGATGTCGGCGTGGTGCAGCTTCAGCCACTCGACGAAGGAGCGGCCCATCTGCTCGGTCTGCAGCAGGAACTCGGCCGATTCGCGGGTCTGGAACACCCAGTCGTTGAGTGCGCGGATACGGTCCGCATCCGCCAGCCGCCAGGCCGGCACCGCCTGCGCCACCACGGCGAGATCGGCGCGGGCCAGTGCCAGGTGCAGCTGGTCGGCCAGCCAGTCCGAGACGGCGGGCTCGGTCGTGATGCCCGCACCCTCGATCGCCGCTTCGAGCCCTTCGGAGTAGGAGAAGCCGCCGACCGGCAGGGCCGGCGAGGCCAGCCAGATCAGCTGCAACAGGCTGCTGGCGGGCAGGCCGGCCGGCGTGTCGTTCATCCGTGCGAGTGGCCGTGGGAACGATCGTGGCCGTGCGCGTGGTCATGGTCATGGTCGTGCTCGCCATGCCCCGCCGAGCCCGAATAGGCGTCGGGGTGCAGCACGGGCCCGACCGGCGCCGCGCCGTGCGCGTGCCCATGGCCGCCGCCGTGCGCTCCGTAGGCGCCGCCCTCGGGCTCGAAGGCTGCCTCAGCTTCGCGCACGATCAGGTGCATCGCGCGCAGCATGCCGGCCAGCACATGGTCGGGCTCGATCTTCAGATGGTCGGGCTTGAGTTCGATCGGCACGTGCCGGTTGCCCAGGTGGTAGGCCGCGCGCATCAGGTCGAAGGGCGTTCCGTGCTCGCTGCAGTGCGTGATCACCAGCACCGGCTGCGGCGCCGCGATGACCTTGACCAGCGAGCCATCCTCGGCCACCAGCACGTCGCCGCCGCGCACCGCGGTGCCGCGCGGCAGGAACACGCCGAGCTGGCGGCCCTGCGAATCGGTGGTGTCGAAGCGGCTTTTCTGGCGCACGTCCCAGTCGAGTTCGACCGTGGCGGCGCGCTTGAGCAGGACGGCCGCGAGGCCGCCGCCCTGGGGCATGAGTTTGTTGGCGGTGAGCATGGAAAGGCAGGGTTGTTCGATGGAATGCGGATTGTCGATCCGCGCGCACATCGAACTAGAACAGAAAATACCGCTGCGTCATCGGCAGCGAAACCGCCGGATCGCACACCAGCAGCTGCCCGTCGGCGCGTACCGCGTAGGTCTGGGCATCGATCTCCATCGTCGGCGTATGGGCGTTGTGCACCATGTGCTGCTTGCGCACGCCGCGCACGTTCTTCACCGCGCTCAAGGTCTTGGCAAGTCCGTAGCGATCGCCGATGCCGGCGGCCAGGCCGGCCCGCGAGACGAAGGTCAATGAACTCCTCGCGAGCGAGCCGCCGTAGGCGCCGAACATCGGCCGGTAGTGCACCGGCTGCGGCGTCGGGATCGATGCGCTGGGGTCGCCCATCGCGGCCATCGCGATGGTGCCGCCCTTGATGATCGTGAACGGCTTGACGCCGAAGAAGGCCGGCTTCCAGACCACCAGGTCGGCCCACTTGCCGACCTCGATGCTGCCGACCTCGTGCGCGATGCCGTGCGCGAGCGCCGGGTTGATCGTGTACTTGGCGACGTAGCGCCTGGCGCGGAAGTTGTCGTTGCGCTCGGCATCCTCGGGCAGCTTGCCGCGCTGGCCCTTCATCTTGTGGGCGGTCTGCCAGCAGCGGATGACGATCTCGCCGACCCGGCCCATGGCCTGGCTGTCGGAGCTGAACATGCTGATCGCGCCGAGGTCGTGCAGGATGTCCTCGGCCGCGATGGTCTCCTTGCGGATGCGGCTCTCGGCGAAGGCCAGGTCCTCGGGGATGCCGGCGTCGAGGTGATGGCAGACCATCAGCATGTCGACATGCTCGTCGAGCGTGTTCACCGTGTAGGGCATGGTCGGGTTGGTCGACGAGGGCAGGAAGTTGGCCTCGCCGACCACGCGCAGGATGTCCGGCGCATGGCCGCCGCCCGCGCCCTCGGTGTGGAAGGCGCAGATCCCGCGGCCCTTGACGGCCGCGATGGTGTTCTCGACGAAGCCCGATTCGTTGAGCGTGTCGCTGTGGATCGCGACCTGCGTGTCGGTGGCATCGGCGACGTCCAGGCAGTTGCTGATCGCGGCCGGCGTGGTGCCCCAGTCCTCGTGCAGCTTGAGGCCGATCACGCCGGCGTCGATCTGCTCGTGCAGCGCGGCCGGCAGGCTGGCGTTGCCCTTGCCCAGGAAGCCGAGGTTCATCGGGAAGGCGTCGGCCGCCTGCAGCATGCGCTCGATGTGCCAGGGGCCGGGCGTCGCGGTGGTCGCGAAGGTGCCGGTCGCCGGCCCGGTGCCGCCGCCGAGCATGGTGGTCACGCCGGAGGCCAGTGCCTCCTCGATCTGCTGCGGGCAGATGAAGTGGATGTGGCTGTCGATGCCGCCCGCGGTGACGATGTTGCCTTCGCAGCTGATGACCTCGGTGCCCGGGCCGATGACGATGTCCACGCCCGATTGCACGTCGGGATTGCCGGCCTTGCCGATGGCGACGATGCGGCCGTCCTTCAGGCCGATGTCGGCCTTCACGATGCCCCAGTGGTCGAGGATCAGCGCATTGGTCATCACCGTGTCGACCGAGCCTTCGGCGCGCGTGCGCTGGCCTTGCGCCATCCCGTCACGGATGGTCTTGCCGCCGCCGAACTTGACCTCTTCGCCGTAGCCGCCGGCATGCAGCGTGTAGTCCTCCTCGACCTCGATCACCAGGTCGGTGTCGGCAAGTCGGACGCGGTCGCCCACGGTGGGGCCGAAGATTTCCGCGTAGGCGCGGCGGCCGATGGTTGCCATTCAGAGGACTCCCGCCGGGCCGCCCCAAGGGAGGCCTGCGCCCCCTCGGGGGGCAGTGAATACACGAAGTGATGAACGTGGGGGCATCAGAGCTTTCCTTGAACGAGACCGCGGAAGCCGTAGATGATGCGGTCGCCCGAAAAATCCACCAGTTCGACCGTGCGCTGCTGTCCGGGCTCGAAGCGCACCGCGGTGCCCGACGCGATGTTCAGCCGCATGCCGCGCGCGGCCTCGCGGTCGAAGCCCAGAGCGCCGTTGGTCTCGGCGAAGTGGTAGTGCGAGCCGACCTGGATCGGCCGGTCGGCGGTGTTCCGGACCACCAGCGTGATGGCTCGCCGGCCGGGATTGAGGACGTGTTCGCCCTCGTCGGTGATGAGTTCGCCGGGGATCATTGAAGCCCCCTCAGGCCAGTGCGCTGCCGAGCAGCGCGACGCCGAACAGCGCCACCGCGGCGCCCGCGATGCGCCCAAGCCAGCGATGACCGTGGCGCAGCGCCCAGCCGGCGGCGATGCCGGCTGTGTGCAGCAGCACGGTGGCGGCGAGCATGCCGGCCAGGGTCAGTGCGGCAGCCGATTCGCCGTGCAGCTCATGGCCGTGCGCGATGCCGTGGAAGACCGCGAAGACCCCGACCAGCGCGGCCGCCGCGAAGCCCGGAAGCCGCTTGCGTGTGGCGACCAGCAGGCCCAGCACCAGCAGCGAGGCCGCGATCATCGGCTCGACCGCCGGCAGCTGCAGGCCCCCCAGGCCGGCCAGCGCGCCTGCGAGCAGCATCAGCGCGAATCCCAGCGGCGCCCACAGCAGGTCGGGCCAGGCGCGGCGCGCGGCGAGCGCGCTCCAGAGGCCGACCGCGACCATCGCGGCCAGGTGGTCGGGACCGGTCAGCGGATGCATGAAGCCGGCGAGAAAGCCGTGATGCAGGCCGGCATCGGCGCTGGCGGCCAGGGGCAGCAATGCGAGGAGGGGAGCGGTGCGGAGGAGGCGCATGGAAACGGTCCTTGTTGTTGTTCGGGGAGGGGTAT
This sequence comes from Variovorax sp. P1_G12, assembly GCF_056405555.1. Classification (NCBI taxonomy): domain Bacteria; kingdom Pseudomonadati; phylum Pseudomonadota; class Betaproteobacteria; order Burkholderiales; family Comamonadaceae; genus Variovorax; species Variovorax sp. P1_G12. The sequence goes on from NZ_JBFUBW010000018.1 coordinate 116,478, forward strand.
CAGACGATCGGCTGGTGCACCGTCACGAGCTTGGTGCCGTCGGGAAAGGTGGCCTCGACCTGGATGTCCGGGATCATCTCGGCGATGCCGTCCATCACGTCGGCGCGGGTCAGCACCGCGCGGCCCTCGCTCATCAGGGCGGCCACGCTCTTGCCGTCGCGCGCGCCCTCCATCACGGCGGCGGAGATCAGCGCCACGGCCTCGGGGTAGTTGAGCTTGAGCCCGCGAGCCCGGCGCCGTTCGGCCAGCAGGGCTGCGGTGAAGATCAGCAGCTTGTCTTTTTCGCGCGGTGTGAGTTCCATGGGGGGCGGAGGTGGCGTCTTGAGGCAGGCCATTATTGGGCGGTCTCTGCCAGTTGCAACGTTCGTGCCGTGGCACGGAACCTGCACCGATCTGGTGTGGACACCACCGCCGTTCCCCCCGCTCCGAGCGACGAAGCGCCGCAGCGCATCGTCAAGGTCCGGCGCGACTACAACAGCTGGGTTGCGAGCGAAACGCTGGAAGACTATGCGCTGCGCTACACGCCGCAGCGCTTCCGCCGGATGTCCGAATGGCGGGTGGCCAGCACGGCCTTCGGCGGCGCGGCCTCGTTCCTGATCCTGGAGGCGGTCGGCGCCACGCTGCTGGTGCAGTACGGCTTCGTCAATGCCTTCTGGGCCATCCTGGTCACCGGACTGATCATCTTCCTGGCCGGGCTGCCGATCAGCGTCTATGCGGCGCGCTACGGCGTCGACATGGACCTGCTCACGCGCGGCGCCGGCTTCGGCTACATCGGCTCGACCCTGACCTCGCTGATCTACGCCTCCTTCACCTTCATCTTCTTCGCGCTGGAAGCCGCGGTGATGGCCTATGCGCTCGAACTCGCGCTCGGCATCCCGCCGGTCTGGGGCTACCTGGTCTGCGCGCTGGTGGTGATCCCGCTGGTGACGCACGGCATCTCGGCCATCAGCCGGCTGCAGGTGTGGACCCAGCCGGTCTGGCTGCTGATGCTGGTGGTGCCCTTCGGCTACGTGCTGGCGCGCGATCCTGGTGCGTTCGCGGGCATCGTGCACTACATCGGTGTCCGGTCGAAGGCGGACGGCTTCGATCTGCACCTCTTCGGTGCCGCACTGACCGTCGGCATCGCCTTGATCACGCAGATGGGCGAGCAGGCCGACTACCTGCGCTTCATGCCGGCGCGCACGGCCGCCAACCGCGGCCGCTGGTGGGCCGGCGTGCTGGCGGGCGGACCCGGCTGGGTGGTGCTCGGGGTGCTCAAGATGCTGGGCGGCGCGCTGCTGGCCTACCTGGCGATCGGCCACATGGTGCCGCCGGAGCGCGCCGTCGACCCCAACCAGATGTACCTGGCCGCCTACGAATACGTGTTCCCGAACTACGGCTGGGCGGTGGCGGCGACCGCGGTGTTCGTGGTCATCTCGCAGCTCAAGATCAACGTCACCAATGCCTACGCCGGCTCGCTGGCCTGGAGCAACTTCTTCTCGCGCGTCACGCACAGCCATCCGGGCCGCGTGGTGTGGGTGGTGTTCAACGCGCTGATCGCCTTCATGCTGATGGAGATGAACGTGTTCGAGGCGCTCGGCGACGTGCTGGGCCTCTACGCCAACATCGCGATCGCCTGGATGATGGCGGTGGTGGCCGACCTGGTCGTCAACAAGCCGCTGGGCCTGTCGCCGCCGGGCATCGAGTTCAAGCGCGCCCACCTGTGGGACATCAACCCGGTCGGCGTCGGCGCGATGGCGCTCGCCTCGGTGCTGTCGATCACCGCGCACCTCGGCGTCTTCGGGCCGCTGGCACAGGCCTTCTCGGCACTGATCGCGCTCGGCACCGCCTTCGTCGCGGCGCCGCTGATCGCCTGGGCGACCCGCGGCAAGTACTACATCGCGCGGGTCTCGGACGACGACGGTGATGCGCCCTTCGCGCCGTCTGCGCGCCGCTCGGCGGTCCGCTGGGCGCGGGTCGAGTCGGGCGCCGGCAGCTATCGCCGGACTCTGAGCCCCCACGCTCCGCACTGCGTGTCGTCGCTGCCCCCCGAGGGGGCGCAGTCCGCCTTGGGGCGGCCCGGCGGCGGACCCTCCACCCAGTTCTGCGTGATCTGCGAGCGCGAATACGAAGGCCCGGACATGGCGCACTGCCCCGCCTATCAAGGCGCGATCTGCTCGCTCTGCTGCACGCTGGACGCGCGCTGCGGCGACCTCTGCAAACCGCAGGCGAGCCTGTCGGCGCAGTGGTCGGGCACCTTGCGCTGGCTGCTGCCGCGCCGCGTCTGGCCCTACCTCGACACCGGGCTCGGCCACTTCCTGCTGCTGATGCTGATCGTCGTGCCCTTGCTGGCCGGCGTCTTCGGCGTCCTCTACCAGCAGGAGCTGCGCGCGCTCGGCGACGCGGCATCGGGCGAGGGCGCACTGCTCGGGATGCAGCCGGCGTCCTTGCGCTCCGGTTTCCTCAAGGCCTACATGGCGCTGCTGGTGATCGCCGGCATCGTCGCCTGGTGGCTGGTGCTCGCGCACCAGAGCCGCAAGGTGGCGCAGGAGGAGTCGAATCGCCAGACCCACCTGCTGGTGCGCGAGATCGAGCTGCACCGCAAGACCGACCATGCGCTGCAGGCAGCCAAGCAGAGCGCCGACCAGGCGCGCAGCATCGCAGAGGAAGCCAAGCGCGCGGCCGACCTGGCCAACCAGGCCAAGAGCCGCTACATCAGCGCCATCAGCCACGAGTTGCGCACGCCGCTCAACAGCATCCTGGGCTATGCGCAGCTGATGGGCGAGGACGCCGCGGTGCCGCCGCATCGCCGGCAGGCGGTGGCGGTGATCAAGCGCGGCGGCGAGCACCTGCTGTCGCTGATCGAGGGCACGCTGGACATCGCCCACATCGAGGCCGGAAAGCTCACGCTCAACGCCCGGCCGATGGGGTTCGCGGAGCTGATGAGCGAGCTGGCCGACATGTTCGAGCTGGAGGCCGCCGAGAAGGGGCTGGCCTTCCGCTTCGAGCCCAACGGCGGCCTGCCCGATCTGGTGCGCGCGGACGAGAAGCGGGTGCGGCAGATCCTCATCAACCTGCTGGGCAACGCGATCAAGTTCACCGCCGCCGGCCAGGTCACGCTGCGGCTGCGCTATGCGCGCGAGTTCGCCGCGATCGAGATCGAGGACACCGGGCCGGGGATGTCGGCGGAGGAGCTCGGCCGCATCTTCGAGCCCTTCGCGCGCGGCGCCACGGCCGGACCGGCGGCGCCCGGCGCCGGCCTGGGGCTCACCATCGCCAGGATGCTGATCGACCTCATGGGCGGCGAGATGAGCGTGCAGAGCACGCCCGGCGTCGGCTCGCAGTTCAGCGTGCGGCTGTTCCTGCCGCGCGTGCACGAGGCGCCCGCCGGCAGCGGCCGGCGCGTCCGGGCGCCCGTGGTGCGGCTGCGGCGCGGCTACGAGGGCCGCCGGCAGCGCCTGCTGGTGGTCGACAACGAGGAGGCCGATCGCGAACTGCTGGTGCAGGTGCTGGCGCCGCTGGGCTTCGAGTTGCGCACCGCGGCCAGCGGCCATGACGCGCTCGACCTGATCGCGGCCGGCTGGCGGCCCGATGCGATGTTCGTCGACCTCGCGATGCCGGGCATCGATGGCTGGGAGACGATCCGCCGTTCGCGCGCCCTGGGGCTCGCGCAGGCGGCGGTCGCGATCGTCTCGGCCAACGCCTTCGACAAGCGCCTGGAGAACGACGTCGGCATCACGCCCGATGATTTCTTCGTCAAGCCGGTGCGCCACAGCGAGCTGCTCGACTGGCTCGAGCGCCGCCTCGGCATCCGGTGGACCGAGAGCGCCGCCGTGCCGCCCGCCGCCGTCGAGGCCGCGCTGGTGCTGCCTTCGGCCGCGCGGCTGCGCGCGCTCGAGGAAGCGGTCGGCCTGGGTTATTTTCGGGGCATCATGAACCAGCTCGACGACATCGACGCGGCCCAGCCCGAGTGCGCGGCGTGGACCACCCTCCAGCGCGCGCTGGCGCGGCAGTTCCAGTTCGAGGCCATGAGCCGGGCGTTGAGCGCGGCGGCGGGGGCGTCATGAGCGGTGCCGACCATCCCCCGATGCTGGTCGACACGCTGCGCGGCAGCGGCGGCAACAGCGACCTGGTGCTGATCGTCGACGACGTGCCCGACAACCTCGCGGTGCTGCACGATGCGCTCGACGAATCGGGCTACACGGTGCTGGTCGCGACCAGCGGCGAACAGGCCCTGCAGCGCGCGGCCCAGGCGCGGCCCGACATCATCCTGCTCGACGCGATGATGCCCGGCATCGATGGCTTCGAGGTCGCGCGCCGGCTCAAGGCCGATGCCGCGACCGCGCACATCCCGATCGTCTTCATGACCGGCCTGACCGAGACCGAGCACCTGGTGGCCGCGCTGGAGGCCGGCGGCGTCGACTACGTGACCAAGCCGATCAAGCCCAAGGAGGTGCTGGCGCGCATGAACGTCCACCTGCAAGGGGCGCGGCGCGCGCGGCAGGAAGCGCAGCAGGCCGGCCAGGCGCGCAATGCGCTCGATGCCTTCGGCTACGCCAGCATCACGGTGCGCATGCCCGAGGGCAAGCTGATCTGGCAGACCGCGCTGGCGCGCGAGATGCTGCTGCGCTACTGCGGCACCAGCGCGCCGGTGACGCCGCCCGCGGTGCTCGAGTGGCTTCGGCGGCACTTGCCCGATGCCCAGCAGCGCCAGATCGAGCCGCCGGCGCTGGCGATCGCGTACGGCGCGACCCGCCTGAGCCTGCGACTGCACCAGCAGACCGGACACGACGACGAGGGCGACGACTGGCTGATCATCATGCGCGAGCTGTCGGACACCGCGGTGATCGAGACCATGAGCCTGAGCCTCAAGCTCACGGCGCGCGAGGCCGAGGTTCTCTATTGGGTGGTCAAGGGCAAGACCAACAAGGACATCGGCGAAATCCTCGGCAGCAGCCCCGCGACCGCCAAGAAGCACCTGGAGCGGGTGTACGTGAAGCTCGGGGTCGAGACGCGCACGGCGGCAGCGGGTGTCGCAATGAAACGCATTCGCGAGCTGCAGCCCCAGTTCGAGATCTGAGTCACGGGCGGCTCCTAGAATGCGCGGCCATGGTCCGACGCTTTCCGCTTCCGCTGCTGTGCCTGCTGGCGTCGCCTGTCCACGCCGCCGGCCACTTCGACATCGACGATGCCGGCACGCTGGACCCGGGCCAGTGCCAGTACGAGGTCTGGGGGGGGCGCTTCGGCACGGCGCCGGTCACTGACTACCACTTGGGGCCTGCGTGCCGGGTCGGACCGGTCGAGCTCGGTTTCAACGTCGACCGTGCATCGGTGCCCGGCGACAAGGCCTACGGCGCGGGGCCGCAGCTCAAGTGGACCTTCATGGGAGAGCAGGAGGATTCGCGACTGAGCGCGGCATTGTTCTTCAGCGCGGTGTGGGATGTCACGCACGGCGGTCGTGCCGGCGGCCAGTTCGTGGTGCCCGTGACCTGGCATCCGCTCGAGAGCCTGTATGTCAACCTCAATCTCGGCTACGACTGGACGCCCGGCAGCGGCGAGCGAACCGGGCGCGGCGGACTGCAGGGTGCCTGGGCCGTCAACGACAAGCTGTGGCTGGTCTTCGAGCGCTTTCGCGCCCTCGACACCTGGACCTCGCGCGCCGGTGTGCGCTTCAACCTGACGCCGACCATCAGCATCGACCTGAGCGCCGCGCGCAGCGGTCCGGACGGGGTCCGGGGCTACGCGATCGGGCTCAACCAGGTCTTTCAGCGTTAGCGACCTACAGCACAGCCTGGCGCGTGAACGAGACCTTCGGCTTGCTGTAGGCGCTGGGCACCTGGTCGCGGTAGAACGCGCGGCGATCAAGGCTGGCCAGCGGGTCATGCGACTTGGCAACCGCCTCGGCACGCACGGTGGCGCGGCTGGCGGTGGAGCTGAACGGCTGCGCACCCGCGCTGGCACCGTCGGCGTAGACGTTGCCTTCGCGTGCCGCGGCGACCGCCTGGCCAGCGACTTCGGAGCGGCTCGTGGACGAGGTCAGGGCATGCACGCCCTCATAGGTTTCCGCGTTGGCGCCGGCGGCAGCCAGCAGGGACAGTGCAGCGGCGGCGATGATCTTCGAGGCATTCATTTCGGTTCCTTCACAAGGGTTTGTCGGTGAGGAGAAGTTTGGAGCCGAACGCCACCGCACAACCGCCGCAAACGGAACCGCGGCGTTAGCAGCCTGGAAACAATCGAAGCCTAGATTTCGGCGCCTTCGACCAGGAACCGGACCCGCCGCACGCCCTGCCATTCGTCGGCATCGAGCCGCCAGGCGAGCACCACTTTCGGCGGCAGCGGCTCGGTGTGGCCGAACCAGATGCCGTCCACCGGCTTGCCGCGGTGCTTGAGCTTGAGCGCGAGGTGCTTCTCGCCGACTAGGCGCTGCGAGACCACCTCCACCTCCTCGCTGAAGGTCGGCGGCGCGAAGCCCTGGCCCCAGACCTCGCGGTGCAGCGTGTCGACCAGATCGACGCGCAGGTACTCGGGCGCCAGCGGCCCGTCGGTGTCGAGCCGGCGTGTCAGCGTGGCGGCGTCGAGCCACTCCTGCGCGACCTGGGCCAGCGCCTGCTCGAAGACCGGGAACTGCTCGCGCGCCACGGTGCAGCCGGCCGCCATCGCGTGGCCGCCGAAACGCAACAGCACGCCCGGATGCCGCTTGGCGACGAGGTCGAGCGCATCGCGCAGATGGAAGCCGGGGATCGAGCGGCCGGAGCCCTTGAGTTCGTGCGCCTTGCCGTCGGCGCCGCTGGCCGCAAAGACGAAGGTCGGCCGGTGGAAGCGATCCTTGATGCGCGAGGCCACGATGCCGACCACGCCTTCGTGGAAGTCGGCGCCGAACACGCTGATCGCCGCCGGCGGCTCCTGGCTGTCGTCGAACAGCGTCTCGGCCAGCGCCAGCGCCTTGTCGCGCATGCCGCCCTCGATGTCGCGCCGTTCGCGGTTGATGCCGTCGAGCATGCGCGCGAGTTCGTCGGCGCGGCCGGCGTCGTCGGTCAGCAGGCACTCGATGCCGAGCGTCATGTCGGCCAGGCGGCCGGCGGCGTTGATGCGGGGCCCCAGCGCGAAACCGAAATCGAAGGTGGTCGCCGCCGCCGCGTTGCGGCCTGCCGCCTTGAACAGCGCGGCGATGCCGGCCTGCATCGCGCCGGCGCGGATGCGGCGCAGGCCTTGCGCCACCAGGCGCCGGTTGTTGGCGTCGAGGCGGACCACGTCGGCGACCGTGCCGAGCGCCACGAGGGGCAGCAGGACATCGAGCTTCGGTTGAGCGGCGACATCGAACACGCCCCGCGCCCGCAGCTCGGTGCGCAGCGCCATCAGCACGTAGAACATCACGCCCACGCCCGCGATGCTCTTGCTGTCGAATTCGCAGCCGGGCTGGTTGGGGTTCACCAGCACGTCGGCCTCGGGCAGCACCGGGCCCGGCAGGTGGTGGTCGGTCACGAGCACCGCGAGGCCGCGCGCCTTGGCGGCGGCGACGCCTTCGACGCTCGCGATGCCGTTGTCGACCGTGATCAGCAGGTCGGCCCCGCTCGCGGCGACGCGCTCGGCGATCGGCGGCGTCAGGCCGTAGCCGTCGACCACCCGGTCGGGCACCAGGTAGCCGACATGGCGCGCGCCCAGCAGGCGCAGGCCGCGCACCGCCACGGCGCAGGCGGTGGCGCCATCGCAGTCGTAGTCGGCGACGACGCACAGGCGCTTGTCCTCGCGGATCGCATCGGCCAGCAGCGCCGCGGCCTCGCGGGCGCCGCGCAGCGTGTGCGGAGGCAGCAGCAGCGCGAGGCCGTCATCGAGCTCCGCTTTCGCGAGCACGCCGCGCGCGGCATAGAGCTGTGCCAGCAGCGGATGCACGCCGGCCTGTTCGAGCGCCCAGGCGCTGCGCGGGGGGATGGCCCTGGGGAGGATCTTCATGCTCACAGCGCCTCGAGGACAGGGGCGGCGCCGGGGCGGCCGAACAGGCCCCGGGCCCAGCGCGCGAAACCGCGCGGCTGCACCCCGAAGCGATGGGCGCCGCGGTCGCCGCAGAGCGTCAGCGTGACCGCGTCGCCGCGCGTGCAATCGGCCAGCAGCTCGGCCACCGGCCCGGCGTCCAGTGCTTGCCAGGCCGCGGCCCAGCCGGCGCCGTCGTCGCGCAGGGCGGGGGGGCGCAGCGACGCGGCCACCGTGGGCGCGGCGGCCGGCACGAACGCGGCGGGGAGGTGGCCGGTGCCGCTGAGCCAGAAGGAATTGATCGGCGGTACGCCGCGCGCGGTGCGGGCGTCGTTCACGCGTTCGGTGTAGAGCAGCATCTGCATCTCGTTCTGCAGCCGACGCAGCGGCCGCCCGGCATCGGACAGCGGCGACCACTGCGAGATCGGGAAGCCGACGGCGCGGTCGATCGACGCCGTCGCCAGGCCGTCGAAGACCGGGCCGGATGCCAGCCAGCGTCCGGGCGTGGCCGTGGCGTGCAGCGCGATGCCGTCCTCCTCGAAGAAGGGACGCGCCGCGGCCAGCAGCGCATCGGACTCGGTGGCGTCGATCTCGATGGCGCCCGGGTCGCCCAGCACCACGTCGTCGATGCCGACCTGCCAGTGGCACAGCGTGGCCACGCCCCAGGCCTGGCCGCCGTCGGTCGGGCCGAGGCCGGCCGTCCTGGCCTCCAGCGCGGCCCAGGGGATGCAGCCATCGGCCGCCGCGATGCCCAGGGCCTCGGCCAGCGCTCGCTCGTGCGGCGGCGAGCGGGTGCTGTCGTCCTGGGAGTCGGCATGCACCAGCGTGAGCCGCGCCAGCAGCGCCTCGAGCTTCGGTAGCCGGAGGCCGGCCAGCGCCTCGCGGCAGGCCGGAGAACCCCGGCCGGCGAAGGGAATGAGCAGATGGCGGGCGGTGGCGGGGGGAACGGACATGGGCCTATTGTCCGGGATGCCACAATTCCGTCCCTATGCGACTCCCCTATGAACTGCAACTCGGCTGGCGCTACACCCGTGCCGGCCGGGCCACGCGGCGCAACGGCTTCATCTCCTTCATCTCCGGGGTCTCGATGTTCGGCATCGCGCTGGGCGTGGCGGCGCTGATCATCGTGCTGAGCGTGATGAACGGCTTCCAGAAGGAAGTGACCGACCGCATGCTCGGCGTGATCTCGCACATCGAGATCTTCTCGCGCGACGGCCAGGCGCTGGCCGACATCGACGCGATCATGGCCGGGGCGCGCAAGAACCCCGAGGTGATCGGCGTCGCGCCCTTCGTCGCGGCGCAGGCGCTGCTGGCGCGGGGCGAGGACATGAAGGGCGCGCTGATCCGCGGTATCGACCCCAAGCTCGAGCCGCAGGTGACCGACATCTCGACCACCGCGCAGCAGGGCGCGCTCGACAAGCTGGTGCCGGGCGAGTTCGGCATCGTGCTCGGCATCGAACTGGCGCGCTCGATGTTCGTGCGCGTGGGCGACCAGGTCACGCTGGTGGCGCCGGGCGGCCAGGTCACGCCGGCCGGCGTGATGCCGCGTTTCAAGCCCTTCACCGTGGTCGGCACCTTCGATTCGGGCCACTACGAATACGACTCGGCGCTGGCCATGATCCACGAGCAGGACGCCGCCCGCGTCTTCCGGCTCGAGGGCCCGACCGGCGTGCGCCTCAAGCTCAAGGACCTGCACCAGGCGCGCGAGGTGGCCGACGAGCTGGCGGCCACGCTGCCGGGCCAGTTCCTGATCCGCGACTGGACGCGCGCCAACAAGACCTGGTTCGCGGCGGTCCAGGTCGAGAAACGCATGATGTTCATCATCCTCACGCTGATCGTCGCGGTGGCGGCCTTCAACCTGGTCTCGACGCTGGTGATGACCGTGACCGACAAGCGCGCCGACATCGCGATCCTGCGCACGCTGGGCTCCAGCCCGAAGAGCATCATGGGCATCTTCGTCGTCCAGGGCGCGATGGTGGGCGTCATGGGCACCCTCGGCGGGCTGCTGCTGGGCCTGGGCATCGCCTACAACATCGACGTCATCGTGCCGGCGCTCGAGCGGCTGTTCCACGCCAGCTTCCTGCCCAAGGACATCTACCTGATCAGCAAGATGCCGAGCGACCCGCAGCGCGGCGACATCCTGCCGATCACCGTGATCTCGCTGGTGCTGGCCTTTGCCGCCACCCTCTACCCGAGCTGGCGCGCGAGCCGCGTCAATCCCGCGGAGGCGTTGCGCTATGAGTAAGGCGACGAACGACGTGGTGCTGAAGGTCCGCGGATTGACCAAGCGCTTCCACGAGGGCCGCATCGACCTGACGGTGCTGCACGGCGTCGACCTCGACGTCCACGCAGGCGAGACGCTGGCGATCGTCGGCGCCTCGGGGTCGGGCAAGAGCACCCTGCTGCACCTGATGGGCGGCCTCGACGCACCGACCGCCGGCAGCGTGGAACTCCATGGCAAGAACATCGCGCACGCCGACGCGGCCGAGCAAGGGCGCTTGCGCAACCGGCATCTCGGTTTTGTCTACCAGTTCCATCACCTGCTGCCGGAGTTCAGCGCGCTCGACAACGTGGCGATGCCGCTCAAGATCCGCCGCATGCCGCCGGCGCAGGCGAGCGCGGCGGCGGTCGCGATGCTGACCGCGGTGGGCCTCGGCGAGCGCGTCCAGCACCGGCCGGCCGAACTCTCGGGTGGCGAGCGCCAGCGCGTGGCGATCGCGCGCGCGCTGGTGACCGAGCCCGATTGCGTGCTGGCCGACGAGCCCACCGGCAACCTCGATCGCGCCACCGCCGACGGCGTGTTCGCGCTGATGCTGCGCCTCGCGCACGAGCGCAACACCGCCTTCGTGATGGTCACGCACGACGAGAGCCTGGCGGCGCGCTGCGACCGCGTGCTGCGGCTTACGGCGGGCCGGCTGGCGGACTGAGCTCAGGCCGACGCCGGGCCGCCAGCGCGGCGAAGTCCGCGCTTCGCGCAGACGGGCGGCCTGCTGACTCCCCCTCGGGGGGCAGCGACCACACGCAGTGAGGGAGCGTGGGGGCTCTCAGGCCGCGACGACGATCGGGAAGCTGGCCTTCCAGCCATCCGATGCGCGCTCGAACGGCACGGTGAGCGCCGCCCGCGCCTCCTCGGAAAGGCGGCGCCAGAGACCATCGCGCGCGTTGCCCGGCGCGCCTTCCACGTAGAGCTGGGTGGTCAGCAGTTCGCGGCCGGCCAGCTTCACCTTGACGTGGATGTGAGGCGTGCGGCCGGTGTAGGGCACGGGCCGGATGGTGCGGAAGCGATAGCGTCCCTGCGCATCAGCCAGCACGCGGCCGAAGCCCTGGAACGCTCGATCGGCGCGGTCGCCGTCGCCCGGATGGTGGTAGTGGCCCGCTTCGTCGCATTGCCAGATCTCGACCTGCGCGCCGCTCAGCGGGCGGCCATCGAGGTCGGTGACCGTGCCGTCGACCCAGGCCGGCTGGGTGGCGCCGTAATTCAGTGCGCCGTTGCGCAACAGGTCGCCGTCGGAGTCAGCCGGCAGGGCCACCGGGTAGAACGGCCCTTCGGTCTGCGACGGTGTCGGGCGTCGCTGCGCCGCAGGCTGCGCGCGGGCGCCCAGCCAGAGTGCCGGCAATGCAAGCGCTGCCGCTGCGACCGTGCGCCGAGGCAGGTTCCGGGGAGTGGGCGAGGTGCTCATCGCCCTTCGAGCGGTGGCGGGACCGGCGAGTTCCGTGAAGGCTGCCGGACGGTGGGGCGATCGCCCCGCTGTTCAGGCCGCGATCGAATAGCCGCCGTCGACCGGGATCGCCGTGCCGGTCACGAAGTCCGACGCCGCACTGGCGAGGAACACCGCGATGCCCGCCAGATCCTCGGGCTTGCCCCAGCGACCCGCCGCGGTGCGCGCGATCACGCGCTCGTTGAGCCCCGGCACCTGGGCCCTGGCGCCGTCGGTCAGGTCGGTCTGGATCCAGCCCGGCAGCACGGCGTTGACCTGGATCCCGTCGGCCGCCCAGGAAGCGGCCATCGCCCGGCTCAGCTGCACGATGCCGCCCTTGCTGGCACCGTAGGCCGGCGCGTACGGCGCACCGAAGATCGACATCATCGAGCCGATGTTGATGATCTTGCCGCTGCCCGCCGCCTTGAGGTGCGGATGGGCGGCGCGGCAGCAGAGGAAGGCGCTCGTGAGGTTGGTGTCCATCACCTGGTGCCACTCGGCCAGCGCGAGCTGGTCGACGGGCTTGCGCACCGTGGTGCCGGCGTTGTTGACCAGGATGTCGAGCCGGCCGCAGCGCGCGACGGCCTCGTCGAACAGGGCTTGCACCGAGTCCTCGTCGGTCACGTCCGCCGACAGCGCGAAGCTGTCGCTGCCCAGGGCCTTCAGCGCCGCCACCGCGTCGGCCGACTTCTGCGGATTGCGCGCCGCGATCACCACGCGCGCCCCGGCCCCGGCCAGCCCCTTGGCCATGCCCAGCCCGATGCCGCCGTTGCCGCCGGTCACGAGCGCGACCTTGCCCTTCAGATCGAACATGGGATCTCCTTGTGATGCCTATGCGCTGATTCCTCGCCTTTTTCGCAGGGTTCGCAGGGTTCGCCTTGGCGGATTTCGCCGCGCCCTTGCCGGCCGCGCCTTCCTGCTCGAAGCGCGCGAAGTACTCCGACGCCATCCCGCGGATGGATTTCCCGATGTTGGCATAGTCGTACTCGTTCAGGTTGGCCAGCGACACCCGTCCCGACGCATGCGTGCCGCCGAAGCCGCGGCCGGGCGAGGCCACCACGCCCATGACGCCAGCCGGTGGCGCCGAAGTACTTGGAGAACGCCGCTACAGGATGCGATTGAACCAGAGCAGCGACAGGCCGGCGGACAGCAGCGCCAGCGCGGCCGCGCCCATCGCGAACAGCGCCGAGATCTCGGTCTCCTTTTTCTCGACCGTGAGCCGCGAGCTCAGCGTGTTGTAGACCTTCTTGAGGTCGTTCGCGGTGCCCGCATAGAAATATTCGGCCTGCGTCTTGTTGGCGATCGCCTTGAGCGTTTCCTCGTCGAGCCGCACCCGCATCGACCAGCCCTCGAAGCCGATGGTCTCGCCGTCGACCGTGCCGATGCCCACCGTGTACACGCGCACGCCGTGGTCGGCCGCCACCTTGGCGGCATCGAGCGGGTCGACGCCGGTGGTGCGCTGGCCGTCGGTCAGCATGATGATCGCGGCCGAGGTGTAGGAGCCTGGCGCGACCGGGGTGAACTCCTTCGGCGGCGGCTTGCCGGCACGCTCGATGGGGACGCCGGTCTGCCGGCTCTTCGGCGCGAAGTCGGAGATGTCGATGCCCGCGTCCGGGAACAGCGTGGCCAGCGACACCACGATCGCGTTGCCGGTGGCGGTCGCGCGCTGCAGCTGGAACGAGTCGATCGCGGTGACCAGGTCCTCGCGATTGGTGGTCGGCAACTGCGCGACCTGCGCGCTGCCCGCGAAGGCGACGATGCCGACCTTCACGGTGCGCGGCAGTTCCTTCAGGAAGCTCTTGGCCGCCTCCTGCGCGGCCACCAGCCGGTTGGGCAGCACGTCGGCCGCGCGCATGCTGCCGGAGACGTCCATCGCGAGGATGATGGTCTGCTGGTTCGAGGGCAGCACCACCACCGCCATCGGCCGCGCGGCCGCGATCAGCATCGCGCCCAGCGCCAGCAGGAACAGCAGCGGCGGGATGTGGCGCCGCATGGTCTGGCCGGCGCTCATGGCTTCGCGCACGATCGACAGGCTGGCATAGCGCAGCGCCAGCTTCTTCTTGCGCCGGATCAGCCAGAGGTACAGCAGCACCAGCAAGGGCATGGCGAGCAGCAGCCAGAGGAATTGAGGCCAGAGGAAAGTCATGAAGCCACCATCCGGGACTGTCCGCTGCGCACGCGGCGCTTGCGCATGTCGGCGAAGCGCACGATGGCCTCCACCAGATCGTCAGCGGTCGAGAGTTCGAGCGCGTCGACGCCGATCTTGGCCAGCGCCTGGCGCAAGGTGGCTTCGCGTTCCGCGGCGATGCGGGCGAAGCGCTTGCGAAAACCCGCATCATGGGTGTCGACCCAGAGCTGTTCGCCGGTCTCGGCGTCGTGCAGCGGCACCAGGCCGAGGTCGGGAAGCTCGAGCTCGAGGGGATCGAACAGGCGCACCGCCACCACGTCGTGGCGCTGCACGAGGTGGGCGAGCGGCCGTTCCCAGCCGGGCTCGGTGACGAAATCGGAGACCACGAACACGGTCGAGCGGCGCGGTATCAGCACTGCCGCCGACTTGAGCAGCTCGGCCAGGCGGGTCATGCCTGTCTGGTCGGGGGCGATCCTTGCTGCGCGGCGCTCCATCGCATACAGCAGGTGCAGCACATGGCGCCGGCCGGTGCGCGGCGGGATCACGGCTTCGATGTCGTTGCCGTAGACCATCGCACCCACACGGTTGCCGTGCCGGGTCAGCAACCGGGCGACAACGCCGACGAAGCCGGCCGAGATCTCGCGCTTGGCCTTGGCGCCCGAGCCGAAGTCGACCGAGCGGCTGAGGTCGAGCACGAACCAGGCCGCCATCTCGCGGTCTTCCGTGAACACGCGCACGTGCGGGGTCTGCAGCCGCGCCGTGACGTTCCAGTCGATGTGGCGCACGTCATCGTGGTGCTGGTACTCGCGCAGGTCGGCCAGGTCCAGGCCGGTGCCGCGCATCAGCGTGCGGTAGTCGCCCTGCAGCAGGCCGTCGAGCCGGCGGATCACGGTCCATTCGAGCCGGCGCAGCGCGCGCTCCACGCCGCCGGCCGCAGCGTCGATCGTTGCGAGCTGCTCGTCGTTGGCGGCTTGCGCGCGCCTAGGCCACCAGCTTTTCATGTTCGAGCGGCTTGGGCGGCGCGGGCACGGCCCGCATGATCCTGTCGATCAGGCTGTCGGGCGTGAGGCCTTCCGACAGGCCCTCGTACGACAGCGTGACGCGGTGGCGCAGCACGTCGGGCACCAGCGCGGTCATGTCCTCGGGCAGCGCATAGCTGCGGCCGCGCAGCAAGGCCAGCGCGCGCGCGCCCTGGGTCAGGTTGATGCTGGCGCGCGGGCTGGCACCGAAGGTGATGAAGCGCCGCATGTCCTTCAGGCCGTGCTTCTCGGGGGCGCGCGTGGCCGACACCAGCCGGACCGCGTACTGGATCAGCGAGGGATCGACGTAGACGCGCTGGGCCTCGGCCTGCAGGGTCGCGAGCTGGTCGGTGGTGGCGACCGGAATGGCTTCCACCGGCGGGCCGATCACGCGTTCGACGATCACGAACTCTTCCTCGTCGCTCGGATAGTCGACCAGCACCTTCATCATGAAGCGGTCGACCTGCGCCTCGGGCAGCGGGTAGGTGCCTTCGGTCTCGATCGGGTTCTGCGTCGCCATCACGAGAAAGGGGCGCGGCACCGGGTGCGTCTCGCCCGCGATCGTGACCTGCCGCTCCTGCATCACTTCGAGCAGCGCGCTCTGCACCTTGGCCGGTGCCCGGTTGATTTCGTCGGCCAGCAGCAGGTTGGCGAACACCGGGCCCAGCGAGGTGCTGAAGTCGCCGGTCTTCTGGTTGTAGATGCGGGTGCCGACCAGGTCGGCCGGCACCAGGTCGGGGGTGAACTGGATGCGCTTGAACCGGCCGCGCACGGTGTCGGCCAGCGTCTTCACCGTCAGCGTCTTGGCCAGCCCGGGCACACCCTCGACCAGCAGGTGTCCGCCGGCCAGCATCGCCACCATCACCCGTTCGAGGAAGCGGTCCTGGCCGACGACGACGCGCTTGACCTGATAGAGGATCTGCTCCATCAGCTCGGCCGTGACCGGGGCGGGCGATTCGGGCTCTGTGCTCATGCTGGGTGCTTTCGTCGGTGGGTCAGAAGGGGGGCGAGCCGGCGGCGGATGCCGCGTTCTCGATCGGCACGGCGAAGCCGATGCCGATGAAGGTGCGCTGCTGGGTCGGGTTCAGGATCGCGGTCACGATGCCGAGCACCTCGCCGTTCATGTTGATCAGCGGGCCGCCCGAGTTGCCGGGATTGGCGGCGGCGTCGAACTGGATCAGGTTGCTGAGTTCCTGCTTGCCTTCGGGCGAGCGGAAGGACCGATTGAGACCGGACACCACGCCGGCCGACACCGAGGGCCCGATGCCGAACGGGAAGCCGACCGCTGCCACCTGGTCGCCCGGCATCAGGTCGGCGGTCGATCGCATGGTGGCCGGGATCAGGTCGTCGGGCAGCTTCTGGGCCTGCAGCACCGCCAGGTCGTTCTCGGGCTGCAGCGCGGTGATGGTCGCCGGCGCCTCGAGGCCGTCGGCGAAGGTCACCTTGATGGTCTCGGCGCCGGCGACCACGTGCAGGTTGGTCAGGATCACGCCCTTGTCGACGATCACCACGCCGGTGCCGACGCCGCGCTCGACCTGCTTGCCGGCCACTTCGTCGGTGACCTCCGGTGGCTTGGCCTTGGCGAGATTGCGGCCGCGTTTCTCGATCTTGGCCTCGGGCGTCGTCTTCTCGGTGCCGTAGCCCACCACGCGGACCACGGAGGGGCGGATGATCTCGGCGGCCCGGGCGGCAGGCGAGGGCAGCGGGGCGGTCTGGAGCGTGCGCAGCACCGCCGCGTCGATGTCCTTCTGGGTCAGCGCCTGAGCGCCCTGGTGCGGCCAGAAGTAGGCGCCGGTGGCGCCCAATCCGACCATCAATGCCAGCAGCAGGCCGAAGCTGCGACGCCCGGGCTGCCAGGCAGCGGCGGGAGCCTGCGCGACCGTCTGGGCTGCCTCGGGCGTAACGGCCTCGGCCGCATCCTGCGGCCCTCGGGGCGAGCGGCTGTAGAAAGCAGGCCTGCGCATCGGGGCACCTCCGCACAAAAGAGAGAGTCGCTGTAGGAGGCACGGTAGCACGCTTTCCGCGGCCGTGCATCCCTTCGGGCATCATCGCGCGATGTCCCGCTTCGTCGACACCCATTGCCACCTCGATGCGCCCGAGTTCGGCTCGGAAATGCCCCGGATCCGGGCCCGCGCCCGGGACGCCGGCGTCATGCTCTGCGTCATCCCCGCGGTGGCTGTCTCCAACTTCGCGACCGTGCGCGAACTTGCGCACCTGCAGGACGATGCCTATGCGCTCGGCATCCATCCGCTGTGCACCGGCGAAGCGCGCGACGAGGATCTGGGGCTGCTCGACGAGGAACTCGGCCGCCGGCGCGACGACCCGCGGCTGGTGGCGGTGGGCGAAATCGGCCTCGACTATTTCGTCGCCGGCCTGGACCCCGCGAAGCAGGAGCGCTTCTTTCACAGTCAGTTGCAACTGGCGCGCAAGCACGGGCTGCCGGTCATCATCCATGTGCGCCGCTCGGTGGACAAGGTGCTGATGCACCTGCGCCAGGTGGCACCGGGCCAGGGCTGGCAGGGCATCGCGCATGCCTTCAACGGCAGCGAGCAGCAGGCGCAGGCCTGCATCGACCTGGGCCTGAAGCTGGGCTTCGGCGGCGCCGTGACCTTCGAGCGCGCCCTGCAGCTGCGCCGGCTCGCTGCCATGCTGCCGCTGGATGCGATCGTGATGGAAACCGACGCGCCGGACATCCAGCCCCACTGGCTCTATCGCACGCAGGCGCAGCGGGAGGCGGGCCAGCCGCAGGGGCGCAACGAGCCCGGCGAGCTGCCGCGCATCGCCGAGGTCGTGGCGGGCCTGCGCGGGATGGAGCGCTCGGCGCTGGCCGAAGCGACCACGCGCAACGCCGCCGCGGCCCTGCCACGTCTGGCTTCGCTGATCGGCCTGTCGGCCGACAGCCCGCGCCCGGCGTAGGCGAAGCACCCGACTTGGGGCCGTTGGGGTGCGGCAGGGGATATTGGTGTCATCCTGCGAACTCGTGCAGTCGTTGCATCAGAGTGGCAAACCGTCACTCCAACTCATACAAGGAGCCCATCCAATGAGCAAATCCATCGTTCGCACCCTGCCTGCCGCAGTGGCCCTGGCCTTCGCCTGCATCGGCGTGTCGGCAACCGCGCAAACCACGGCGCCCAGCACCACCCAGAAGGTGGAGAACGCCGGCGAGAAGGCATGGGATGCCACCAAGAGCGGCACCGAGAAGGCCTGGGATTCGACCAAGAGCGGCACCAAGAAGGCCGTGACGGCCACCGAGAAGGGCGCCAAGGCGACCGGGAAGGCGATCGACAACGTGGCCACCGACGCCGCTGACGGCACTCGCAAGGTCGGCAACAAGATCGGCGAGAAGGTTCCGGGCACCGAGCAGCACGAAGCCGCCAAGAAGCCCTGACTGGCCCCAAGGCCCCAATGAAAAACCCGCCGTCGGCGGGTTTTTTTCAGGCGGTCGGCGGCGGTGCGACGGACCGGTGCACCAGCGGGGTCTCGGGCGTCGGATAGCCGGCGGCGCCGAAAGTGCGGACGATCGCCTTGTGGGTGTCGAAGTAGACCTGCCAGTAGTGGTCGGTGTGGGTGTACGGACGCACCGCGAGCAGGGGCCCCTCGGGCGTGAACTGCAGGATCTCGACGTCCGGCGGCTGCTCGGCCGAGACGTTGGCGATCTGGCTCACCGCGGCCTTGAGCAGCGCGATGGCCTGGTTCACGTCGACCCCGTTGGCGATCTTCGCGGTGACGTCGACCCGGCGAAAGGGCAACTGGCTGAAGTTCTGGATCGGATCCGACAGCACCTTGTTGTTGCCCACCGTCGTGACGACGTTGTCGGGCGTGATCAGCGTGGTGCCGAACAGGCCCAGCTCCTTGACCGTGCCGTTGATGCCGCCGCCGACGGTGACGTAGTCGCCGACCCGGTACGGGCGCAGCACCTGCAGGAACACGCCGGCCGCAAAATGCGTGAGCAGTCCGCCCCAGGCCGTGCCGATCGCCAGTCCGGCGCCGGCCAGCAGCACCGCGAAGGAGGTGGTGCGGACGCCGAACATGTCGAGGATCGCGAGGATCAGGACGATGTTGAGCAGCACGCCGAGGATCGAGACCAGGTAGTGATTCAAGGTCGGGTCCATGCTCTTGCCGCGTTCGAGGGCCTTGGCCACCAGGCGCTGCGCCAGGCCGATCAGCCAGCGGCCGATGGCCCAGGCGATCAGGGCGCCGATCACTTTCAGGCCAAAATCCACGCCTTGCGTCGTCAGGAAAATCCAGATCGCTTCCGTATTCATTTCTTCTCCTCGCAGGTGCCGATGCTTCGGCAAACCGTGCAGCGTTCGTCATGAATAAGCCGGTCTCGCGCCCAGGCGACGTCAAGGCCGTGCTCACGGGGCTCGCGCCAATCGTTTCCGAAAACGCCGCCTTGTTGATCCTCGGCAGCTTTCCTGGGGCCCGGTCGATCGCGCAGCAGCAGTATTATGCGCACCCGCAGAATGGTTTTTGGAAGATTTTGCAGGCGCTGTGGCCCGGAAACCCGCTGCCAGTGGGTGAAGACAGCTATAAAAAGCGTAGCGCCTGGTTGCTCGATCGGGGACTCGGCGTGTGGGACGTCTATGCCAGCTGCGAGCGTGAAGGCAGCCTCGATTCGGCGATCCGCGAGGCTGTGGCGAACGATATCGCGAGCCTGCGCCTGCCCCGGCTCGCGGCCATCGCGCACAACGGCGGCGAAAGTTTCCGGCATGCGCGGCACACGCGGGCGCTTGGCGTCCCGGTCCATCGGTTGCCCTCGTCGAGTCCTGCCAACGCCTCCTGGAGCCTCGAGCGCAAGGTGCAGGCGTGGCGCGAGGTGTTTGAAAGGTATTTGGTCATTCCATGAAAGTCTCCCTTCCCGAAGTCAATTTTTCCGATTGGGGCGACGTGCGCTATCTGCACCTCGGCACCGAATGGGTGCAGGGTTCGATGAAGCTCGATGCGCCCTTCGAGATCGAGCTCGAATACGTCCAGCGCATGATGGCCTGGCTGCTGTTCGTCGATCCCGCCGGCGTCGGCAAACGGCATGCGATGCAGCTCGGCCTGGGCGCGGCCAGCCTGACCAAGTTCTGCCGCAAGACGCTGCGCATGCGCACCACGGCGATCGAGCTCAATCCGCAGGTCGTGGCCGCCTGCCGCGGCTGGTTCAAGCTGCCGGCTGACGACACCAAGCTCGAGATCGTGATCGCCGATGCCGCCGCCGAGATCCGCAAGCCGCGCTGGCTGGGGACGGTCGATGCGCTGCAGGTCGACCTGTACGACCACGAGGCGGCCGCGCCGGTGCTCGACAGCGAAGCCTTCTACGCCGACTGCCGCGCCTTGCTGACCGAAGACGGCGCCATGACCGTCAATCTGTTCGGCCGCTCGTCGAGCTACGAGCACAGCCTCGAGAAGATCACCGCGGCCTTCGGCGCCGAGGCGGTCTGGGCCTTCAAGCCGACGCGCGAGGGCAACACCGTGGTGCTGGCCCAGCGCGAAGCCACCCGCCCCAAGCGGCCCCTTCTTGCCGAGCGCGCCCAAAGCATCCAGACTCGCTGGGGCCTGCCCGCGCCGAAGTGGCTGCGGGTTTTCAAACCCCAGAGCTGAACTGCCCATGAGCGCCGTCACCCCCGCCGCCACCGCCGCCTCGCGCCACGAGGGCCCGCTGGTCCTGCGCCACCTGATCGAATGGCTGGCCCAGGATGGCGTGATCTCGCCGGTCGAGGCCAAGCGCACGCAGGCGCGCTGCGCCCAGGCCGAGAGCCGCCAGGCGCCGCTGGTACGCCTGGCCAATGTCGCGATGGTCCGCGAGAGCGACGGCAAGCCGCTCGATCTCGAAATGCTGGCCCAGTGGCTGGCCGGCCGCGCCGGCCTCTCGTACCTGCGGATCGACCCGCTCAAGGTCGATGTGGGCAAGGTCGCCGACACCATGAGCGCGGCCTATGCCGAGCGGCACAAGGTGCTGCCGGTGCAGGTGACGCCCAGCGAGCTGGTGGTGGCCACCGCCGAGCCCTTCCTGACCGACTGGATCGCCGAAGTCGAGCGCCAGTCGCGCCGCACGGTGCGCCGGGTGGTCGCCAACCCGACCGACATCCAGCGCTACACGGCCGAGTTCTTTGCGCTGGCCAAGTCGGTGCGGGCGGCGCAGAAGGCCGGCGGCAACGCCGGCGGCGCGAGCTTCGAGCAACTGGTCGAGCTCGGCAAGAGCAACAAGCAGCTCGACGCCAACGACCAGAGCGTGGTGCAGGTGGTCGACTGGCTGTGGCAGTACGCCTTCGACCAGCGCGCCAGCGACATCCACCTGGAGCCGCGGCGCGACCAGGGCATGATCCGCTTTCGTATCGACGGCGTGCTGCATCCGGCCTACCAGATGCCGATGGGCGTGATGAACGCGATGGTCGCGCGCATCAAGCTGCTCGGGCGGATGGACGTGGTCGAGAAGCGGCGTCCGCTCGATGGCCGCATCAAGACCCGCAACCTGCGCGGCGACGAGGTCGAGATGCGCCTGTCGACGCTGCCGACCGCTTTCGGCGAGAAGATGGTGATGCGGATCTTCGACCCCGACACGGCGGTCAAGGACCTCGACGCGCTCGGCTTCACCCCGCACGACGCGCAGCGCTGGGAGAAGCTCGTGACCCGGCCGCACGGCATCATCCTGGTGACCGGCCCGACCGGCTCGGGCAAGACCACCACCCTCTACTCGACGCTCAAGCGCGTCGCGACCGAGCAGGTCAACGTCAGCACGGTGGAGGACCCGATCGAGATGATCGAGCCCTCCTTCAACCAGACGCAGGTGCAGGCACAGATCGATTTCGGCTTCACCGAAGGCCTGCGCGCACTGATGCGGCAGGACCCGGACATCATCATGGTCGGCGAGATCCGCGACCTCGCCACCGCCGAGATGGCGGTCCAGGCGGCGCTCACCGGCCACCTGGTCTTCAGCACCCTGCACACCAACGACGCGCCGAGCGCGATCACCCGGCTGATGGAGCTCGGCGTGCCGTCCTACCTGATCAACGCGGTGATGCTCGGCGTGCTGGCCCAGCGCCTGGTGCGCACGCTGTGCCCGCATTGCAAGCAGCCGGACGAGTCGGTGACGCGCGAGAAGCTGGCCGAGTTCGTCAAGCCGTGGCAGATCAGCGGCTCGGTGCGCGCCTACAAGCCGGTCGGCTGCGTCGACTGCCGCATGACGGGCTACATGGGGCGCATGGGGCTGTACGAGCTCCTGAGCATCAGCGAGGAATTCAAGGCCCTGGTCACGAAGGAGCCGAACGCGGTCGGGCTGCGGCGCCAGGCGGTGGTCGACGGCATGCGGCCGTTGCGCCTGGCCGGCGCGCTGCGGGTCGCGGAGGGTGTGACCACCATCGAGGAAGTGCTCAGCGCCACCCCCCCACTGGAATGAGGCAAGCAGGGATAACCCTGAAGAGCCGGTAGGTGGAATCCACATCGAGCTGACTTCAGCCTGACCACACAATCTCCGATCGAGTTTTTTCGTGGAGACTGTTCGTGAAAATCAAGAGTCAGAAAGACTTCTTCTCGGGGGTGATGTTCGCCGTCGTGGGGGTCGCTTTCGCCTGGGGGGCGACAACCTACAACGTCGGCAACGGCGCCCGCATGGGCCCGGGCTACTTCCCGCTGATGCTCGGCATCCTGATGGCCGTCATCGGCCTCGTGATCATGTTCACCGGCCTCACGGTCGAGACCGAGGACGGCGAGAAGATCGGCAAGTGGGCCTGGAAGCAGGTGCTCTACATCCTCGGTGCCAACCTGGCCTTCGGCGTGCTGCTGGGCGGCCTGCCGAGCCTCGGCGTACCCGCCATGGGCATGATCATCGCGATCTATGCGCTGGTCCTGATCTCCAGTCTTGCGGGCAGCGAATTCAACCTGCCCAAGGTGCTGATCCTCGCCACGGTGCTGGCTGTCGGCAGCTACATCGCCTTCATCTGGGCGCTCAAGCTGCAAATCCAGGTGTGGCCCACCTTCATCACGGGCTGAGGACTGGCAAATGGAACTTCTCAACAACCTTTCCCTTGGCTTCGGTGTCGCGTTCACCTTCACCAACCTGCTGTACTGCCTGGTCGGCTGCATCCTGGGCACCCTGATCGGCGTGCTGCCGGGCATCGGCCCGGTCGCCACCATCGCGATGCTGCTGCCCGCGACCTACGCGCTGCCGCCGGTGTCGGCCCTCATCATGCTGGCCGGCATCTACTACGGCGCCCAGTACGGCGGCTCCACCACCGCCATCCTGGTC